>CP119753.1:3723176-4033441 GCA_029319145.1 Microbacter sp. GSS18
CGGGTGTGACGCGCGCGCAGTCCGCGGCGTTCGGGGACTATCTCAACGACCTCGAGCTGCTCGAAGCCGCGGACCTGTCGTTCGCGATGGCCAACGCCCACCCCGACCTGATCGCCCGGGCGCGCTACCGCGCCCCCGCCAACACCGAGAACGGCGTCATCACGACGGTGGAGCGGATGCTCGGCTGACCGCCGTCGGCCGCGGCCGTCTGCGCCGCGGCCGGCGATGCGGTGTCGTCAGCCCCGGTCGCGGGCGACGACGGCCTCGGGCGACAGGTCGAGGCGCCGCAGCAGCTGCGCGTTGAGGGCCACGACCACCGTGGACAGCGACATCATGATCGCCCCCACCGACATCGGCAGCACGAACCCGATGGGCGCGAGGATGCCGGCGGCCAGCGGCACCGAGATGAGGTTGTACCCGGCCGCCCACCACAGGTTCTGCGTCATCTTGCGATACGACGCGTGCGACAGCTCGATCACCGAGAGTACGGCGCGCGGGTCGGAGCCGGCGAGGATCACGCCCGCCGACGCGATGGCGACATCCGTGCCGGCGCCGATCGCGAGGCCGACGTCGGCCTGGGCGAGCGCGGGGGCGTCGTTGACGCCGTCGCCCACCATGGCGACGCGACGGCCCTCGGTCTGCAGCTCCTTCACCGCGTTCGCCTTGTCCTCGGGGCGGACGCCGGCGAAGTAGCGGTCGATGCCGAGTTCGCCCGCGACCGATGCGGCGACCGCTTCGGCGTCGCCGGTGATCATGACGACCTGGACGCCGCGGGCGTGGAGGGCGTCGACGGCTTCGCGCGATTCCGGTCGGATCTCGTCGGCGAGGCGCAGCGCGCCCGCGACCTCGCCGTCGACGAGCACGTGCAGCACGATGGCGCCCTCGTCGTGCCAGGCCCGTGTGACGGGCAGCTCGGCGGCGCCCTCCTCGGCGAGCAGGTGCGGTCCGCCGACGCGCACGGTGCGTCCGTCGACGGCGGCCGTGACCCCGACGGCGGGGGAGGACGAGAAGTCGCCGGATGCCGGAACGCGGATCCCGCGGTCGGCCGCCGCCGCGACGATGGCCCGCGCGAGCGGGTGCTCGGAATCCGACTCCGCCGCCGCCGCGAGGGCGAGCACCTCGTCGGCGTCGCGGCCGCCGGCGACCTCGACGGCCGACACCGCCGGTGCGCCCTTGGTCAGGGTGCCGGTCTTGTCGAACAGCACGGTGTCGACGGTGCGCATGCTCTCGAGCGCCAGCCGGTCCTTCACCAGCACGCCGGCCTTGGCGGCGCGCTCGGTCGCGATCGAGACCACGAGGGGGATCGCGAGGCCCAGCGCGTGGGGGCACGCGATCACGAGGACGGTGATCGTGCGGACGACCGCCTCGTCCGGCAGCCCGATCGCGCTCCACACCGCCGCCGTGATCGCGGCGCTGCCCAGCGCGAACCAGAACAGCCACCCCGCCGCCCGGTCGGCGAGCCGCTGCGCGCGCGATGACGACGCCTGCGCGTCCGACACCATGCGCTGGATGCCCGCGAGAGCCGTCTCGTCGCCGACGGCGGTGATGCGCACGCGCAGGCCCGAGTCGGTCGCGACGGTGCCCGCGACGACGGTGTCGCCCTCGGAGCGGCGCACCGCGCGCGACTCGCCCGTGATCATGGACTCGTCCACGCTCGCCGATCCCTGCACGACGGTGCCGTCGGCCGGGACGCGTCCGCCCGGCCGCACCACGACGATGTCGTCGACCGCGAGGTCGGCGGGCGAGACCGTCACCGTCGTGTCGCCGTCGACGCGCTCGGCCTCGTCGGGCAGGAGCGCGGCGAGCGAGTCCAGCGCCGAGGTCGTCTGGGCCAGGGAGCGCATCTCGATCCAGTGGCCGAGCAGCATGATGACGATCAGCAGCGCCAGCTCCCACCAGAACTCGAGCTGGTGGTGCAGGATGCCGAGCGTCGCGCCCCACGAGGCGAGGAACGCCACCGTGATGGCCAGTCCGACCAGCAGCATCATGCCGGGCTGTCGCGCACGCAGTTCGCTCACCGCGCCGGTCAGGAAGGGGCTCCCGCCCCACACGTACATGACCGTCCCGAGGACGGGAGAGATCCACGACGCCCACGCGGCATCGGGCAGCGGGTACCCGAGCAGCATCGCGAACATCGGCGAGAACGCCACGACGGGCAGCGCGATCGCCAGCATGATCCAGAACAGGCGGCGGAAGCGCGCCACATGGCCCATGTGGTCGTGCCCGCCGCCGTGCGAACCGTGCCCGGCGTGTGCGTCGTTTCCGGCGTGGGCGTCGTGCCCAGCGTGGCCGGTGTGGGCGTCGTGGCCTGCGGTGGCGCGCGCGTCGCGGTTCTCGTGTGCGGCGTGCTCGTCCTGCGCGGCGGGGGCGGCGACGTCGGTAGGGGCGTCATGCCCGGTGTGCCGGTGGTGCTCGCGCGACACGTCGTCGTGTGCGCTCTGCGTGCGGCCGGGGTGGTTGTGCGGGTGGGTCGGTTCCGCGTGCTCGTCGTGACCGTGTCCGGTGCTCATGATGATCCGAACATACCCCTAGGGGGTATCTATTCCCACCTCCTGCAGGTGTCGGATGCCCTCGAGCACCGCGGCGTGGGTGCTCGACGACCCGAGCAGCCGGAAATGCCCCGGCGCGGGCACCTCGATGTTCCTCGCGCCCTCGAGGCGGCTGCCTTCGGGGATGTGCGGGTCGTACGGGCCGAAGATCGACACGATGCGCGCGTTGACGGCCCTCTCATGCGCGAGCGCGACGATCGTGGCGTCATCGGGTCGGAACTCGCGGATGCTCGGGTCCAGGGGCAGGAGGCGCGCCATCCACGAACCGGCGAACGGCGTCGCGACCGCGACGAGGCCGCGCAGGCCGAGGTTCGCAGCGGGCGACGCCGGCCGAAGCCGGTCCTGGTCCACGGCGCCGGCCGCGGTGGCGGCATCCGCGTCCAGAAGCGCGCGCTTGCCGATCAGGCCGCCTTTGCTGTGGGCGACGAGCACGCGTCCCGCGGGTGGAACCGGGTCCTTCGCGAGGGCGCGGGTGAGGCGCATGGCGGTGTCGGGAACGCTGCGGCGGTTCATCCCGAGCCCGTGGATGACGTTCACCCGGTACCCGGCGGCGGCGATGGCGTCGCCCAGCGGGCGGAGGAACGTCCAGTGCTCGTACACGCCGGGCAGCAGCACGATCTCGGGCAGCGACGGGTCTCCGGTGCGCCACGGGGGCGGCGTCGGCCGGGGCAGGCCCACCGTCCACGGCAGCGAGAGGACGGCGAGCTGATGCCGCCCCGCGTACAGGTAGTCGGCGGCCCACCACAGCAGGCGGCGGACGGGGTTCACGCCGCCACCCTAGTGGTTCGGGCATCCGATCAGGTCTTTCACGCCCGGTAGACTGACGCGCACGGCCCCTCGGCCGCCACACCCACACACACCACACCGAAGCCCCGACTTCGTGCGCACCGGTGCGCGCGGAGCCCGCCTGATCCCGGGCGGACCCGAGACCCCGGAGCGCCACATGACCGCCGTCGTCCCCACCCAGGACCCCGCCGCCCGCTACCGCATCGAGCCCACGGTGCTGCAGGCGCTGCGCAGCCCCCGCATCCTCACGCGCGAGGTGCTGGCCGGCCTCGTGGTTGCGCTCGCGCTCATCCCCGAGGCGATCGCGTTCTCGATCATCGCGGGCGTCGACCCGCGCGTCGGCCTGTTCTCGTCGTTCGTCATGGCCGTGGCCATCGCGTTCGTCGGCGGGCGCCCGGCCATGATCACGGCCGCCACCGGAGCGATCGCGCTCGTCGTGGCGCCGGTCGCCCGCGAATACGGAATGGACTACCTCATCGCGACGGTGATCCTCGGCGGCATCCTGCAGATCGTGCTCGCCGCGCTCGGGGTCGCCAAGCTCATGCGGTTCATCCCGCGCAGCGTCATGGTGGGCTTCGTCAACGCGCTGGCGATCCTCATCTTCATGTCTCAGCTGCCGCAGCTGATCGACGTGCCGTGGCTGGTCTACCCCATGGTCGCCGTCGGCCTCGTCATCATCGTGTTCCTGCCGCGACTGACCAAGATCGTCCCGGCGCCGCTGGTGTCGATCGTGCTCGTCACCGCCGCCGCCGTCGTGTTCGGCCTGGCGGTTCCGACCGTCGGCGACCAGGGCGCGCTGCCCGAGAGCCTCCCCGAGCTGTTCATCCCGAACGTGCCGCTCACGCTCGAGACGCTCGGCATCATCGCTCCGTTCGCGCTCGGCGTCGCCCTCGTCGGCCTCATCGAGTCGCTGCTGACGGCGAAACTCGTCGACGACATCACCGACACGCACTCGCGCAAGTCGCGCGAGGCGTGGGGTCAGGGCGTCGCGAACGTCCTCTCGGGAGCGTTCGGCGGCATGGGCGGCTGCGCCATGATCGGCCAGACGATGATCAACGTGAAAGTCTCGGGCGCGCGCACGCGCATCTCGACGTTCCTCGCGGGCGTGTTCCTGCTGATCCTCGTGGTCGTCCTCGGCGACATCGTCGCGATCATCCCGATGGCCGCGCTCGTGGCCGTCATGATCATGGTCTCGGTCGCGACGTTCGACTGGCACAGCATCCGCCCCTCCACGCTCAAGCGGATGCCGTGGAGCGAGACCAGCGTCATGCTCGTCACCGTCATCGCGACCGTCTGGACGCACAACCTCGCGATCGGCGTCGTGCTGGGCGTGCTGACCGCCATGGTGCTGTTCGCGCGCCGCGTCGCGCACTTCACGTCGGTCAAGCGCGAGATCTCGAAGGACGGCGAGACCGCGCACTACACGGTCAACGGCGAGCTGTTCTTCGCATCGAGCAACGACCTGACGACCCAGTTCGAGTACTCGCACGACCCCGACAGCATCGTGATCGACATGTCGAACTCGCACATCTGGGACGCCTCGACCGTCGCCGCTCTCGACGCGATCGTCACCAAGTACGCGCACCGCGGCAAGACCGTCGACATCCAGGGCATGAACGAGGCCACGATCGACTTCCACGGCCGCCTTTCGGGGAACCTCGGCGGCGGCCACTGAGGTCCGCGCGGATGTCGGCGCGTCGCGGCATCCGCTTCACTCGGCGATGAATGCCGCCCGAGGCGCGTTATGGCGGCATCGGGCGCCAAGCGAGCGGGGGCTCGCGTCGCCGGGTCGGCGTTGCCGGTGAGGTTCGCGCGGATGTCGGCGCGCCCCGGCATCCGCTTCACTCGGCGATGGATGCCGCCCGAGGTGCGTTATGGCGGCATCGGGCGCCAAGCGAGCGGGGGCTCGCGTCGCCGGGTCGGCGTTGCCGGTGAGGTTCGCGCGGATGTCGGCGCGCCCCGGCATCCGCTTCACTCGGCGATGGATGCCGCCCGAGGCACGTATCGCGGCATCCGGCGCCAAGCAAGCGTCGGCTCGGGGCGTTCGGTTGGCGTTGCCGGTCGCGACGGAGCCTGCGGGCGACAGTGCGCGCCAACCGAAGGGGCGGCCGTAGCGGTCCCGCATGCTTTGCCCGCCCGTCGCGCGTTCCGCTAGCTTGGGTCGGATTGCCGCCTGCGCATATACGGAACCGGAGTGACATGAACGAGATCTCGAGACGCACAGTAGCCAAGGGCATCGCTTGGGCGACACCCGCGATCGCCATCGCGGCGGCCGTTCCGCAGGCGGCGGCCTCGGAGGATCCCTGTGCGCCGCAGGCCGAAGGCAGCCTGCTGTGCTGCGACCCTGGCTACCTCGAGGTGTCGGTGTCGAACATGCCGTGCTCGCCCGACGCGATCATCGTCGAGGGCTGGCGCGACGCCGCCGGGCGCATCTGGCCGCCGACGTCGCCGCGGCTCCTCGAACCCAATCAGCGCGCGAACGTCTCGTTCCCCGGTGCGGCCGATTGCGCGGCGCCGACCGGCGAGGTGCTGTGGCGCTACCAGAGCGCAACCGCGCAGCAGGCCCTCAGCGTGGACCTCGCGGCCCACATCAACCCCGACTGCACGGTCTGACGGCGGGGGATTCGCGACCACGACGGCCGTCGAGCGCATCGTCCGCGCCCGCCCGCCCACGCGCGCGATCGCTTGGCTGCGGACGCCGCAGAGGGCGGCTCTTCCGGCAGCGGGAGCCAAGCAAGCTCCTGGTGGCTCGAGTCGGTCGGCGGTCGTGGTCGCACGAGTCCGTGGTTGCGGCATCGGACGCCACGTGATCGGGGGCGCCCGGGGTCAGCGGGCAGCATCGGCTCGCTGCTGCGGTCGCAACGGGCACCACGCCCGGCGCGTTCCGGGCCCCTGAACCTTGCTCAGCCGAGCTCGGGCGTGCGGGGCGGCACCGTCCGGCGCGGCCGGAGGGATTCGAAAGCGAGCGCCCACGTGAGGAGGTCGCGGTCGGCGTAGGCGCTGCCGGCGAACGTCAGGCCCACCGGCATCCCGATGTCGGCCATCGTGCCCATCGGCACCGTCACGGTGGGGATGCCCAGGTGCCGGATCGCGAGGTTGCCGTTGGCGACCCACACGCCGTTCGCCCACGCGGCGTCAGCCGAGGCCTCGTTCACGTCGGCGTCCGCGGGCCCCACGTCGGCCATCGCCGGGAACACCACGGCATCGAGCGCGAGCTCTCCCATCCAGTCCTCGAGGTCGAGGCGGCGGGTCTCCTCGAGCCCGCGCAGACCTTCTTCGAGGTGCGGGATGTCGGCGAACGAGGCGTGCGGATGCTCGCGCACCTGCGCCGGATAGGTGACGATGTCGTCGTCGAAGCCGGTGTACCGGTCGGGCAGGGCGCCCTCGGGCTGCGGGAAGATCCTCGTTCCGTCCACGCCGTCGAGCCGGTCGAGGTTCGGGTCGCCGTTCGCGCGCAGGAAGTCGTCCCATGCCCACGCCGACAGGTCCACGATCTCGGACTTCAGGAACGCGGGGCTCACGAGCCCCCGCGTCATGAGCGTCGGCGCTCCGGCCCGGTCGCCCTCGTAGTTCGTCACGGTGGGGAAGTCGACCTCGACCACCTCGGCGCCGGCGGCCTCGAGGTCGCGGCGCGCCGCCCGCCACAGCTCGATCACCGAGTCGCGCGTCACGATGCGCTCGCCCGTCGAGCCGCCGATGGTGGTGCCGGTGCCGGCATCCGGGTCGGCGTTGATGTACATGCGGGGGATGCCGAAGCGCTTCCCCCGCAGCGAGCCCGATGCCGCGTCCGCAAGCGCAGCGAACGGCGCGGCGCGCATGGCGGATGCCGACGGCACCTCGATCCAGGGCTGGGCGCGCCAGAAGTCGCCGCGGGTCTCGGGGTCGTCGGCGACCATGACGTCGAGGATCTCGAGCATGTCGGCCATGGTGCGGGTGTGCGGCACGACGACGTCCATCGTCGGGACGAGCGGCCAGTTGCCGCGCACCGAGATGACGCCGCGCGAGGGCGTGTAGGCGCACAGCGCGTTGCAGGACGCCGGAGCGCGGCCGCTCGACCACGTCTCCTCGCCGAGGCCGAACGCCGAGAAGGACGCGGCGGTGGCGGTACCCGAGCCGTTGGACGAGCCCGAGCCGAAGGCCGACGTGAGGTAGTCGGCGTTGTAGGGGCTCTCGGCGCGCCCGTAGACGCCCCGCTGCATGCCGCCGTTCGCCATGGGCGGCATGTTGGTGAGCCCGAGCAGGATGCAGCCTGCCCCACGCAGCCGCGAGATCGAGAACGCGTCGTGCTGGGCGATGAGGTCGGCGAACGCGGGGGAGCCGGAGGCGACCGTCAGGCCCGCTGCCATGTACGAGTCCTTCGCGGTGTACGGGATGCCGTCCAGCGGGCCGAGGGTCTCGCCCGCCGCTCGGCGCGCGTCGGACGCCGCCGCTTCGGCGAGAGCGTCGGGGTTGCGCACGACGACGGCGTTGAGGGCGGTCTCGGTGCCCGGCGCGTCATACGCGTCGATGCGGGCGAGGTAGGCCTCGACCAGCCCGACGCTGGTCACCGCACCTGCTTCGAGCGCCGCGCGCAGGTCGGCGATAGACGCCTCGACGACGGGGAAGTGCGCGCTCATCGGGCGACCGCCCAGGCTGACGCATCCGCTGTCCCGCGTGCGGAACGGCGGGGATCGTGCCGGACACGCCGGATGGCGGATGCCGCAACCCCGCGTGTCGCGGAGGATTCCCGCCGTTCCGCACCGGCGCGTCGTGGCTGCGGGCCGGGGTGCCAGGCGCTCATCGGGCGACCGCCGCCGGCTGCTGCTGCGTGATGCAGTGGATGCCGCCGCCGCGCGCGAGGATCGGGCGCGCGTCGATCGTGACGACGTCGCGGCCGTAGGCCTCGCGCAGGATGGCCGCGGCGCGCTCGTCAGCTTCGGGCTCACCGTAGCCGCACGCGATGACGCCGTCGTTGACGACGACATGGTTGACGTAGCTGTAGTCGACGAAGCCGTCCTCGTCGGTCAGCGTCGCCGGCGCGGGCAGCTCGATGATCTCGAGCGAGCGTCCCGCGGCATCCGTCGCCCGCTCGAGCGCGGCGCGGACCTCGCGTGACACCGCGTAGTCGGGGTGCGCCGGGTCGTCCTGCCAGTGCAACAGCACCGTGCCGGGCTTCGCGAAGGTCGCGACCATGTCGACGTGCCCGCGGGTGCCCCAGCCGGCGTAGTCGCGCCACAGCCCCTTCGGCAGCCAGATCGCGTGGGTCGCGCCGATGGTGCGCTCGAGCTCGGCCTCGACGCGCTCCTTCGTGGCGTACGGGTTGCGTCGCGGGTCGAGCTGCACCGTCTCGGTCACCAGCACGGTGCCCTCGCCGTCGACGTGGATGCCGCCGCCCTCGTTAACGAGCGCCGAGACGAGATGCTGCGCGCCGGCGTGCGCTCCGACGAACGACGCGATGCGGTCGTCGCGCGTCCAGGTCGCCCACGCGTTCGCGCCCCACCCGTTGAAGGTCCAGTCGACGGCGCCGAGGGCGCCGACCTCGTCGAGCACGAAGGTGGGGCCGATGTCGCGCATCCAGAAGTCGTCGAGCGGTGCTTCGACGATCTCGACCTCGCTCGCCAGGCGCGCGCGGGCCTCGCCGACAGCCGACGGGTCGACCACCATCGTGACGGGCTCGAATCGGGCTGCCGCGTTGGCCACGGCCGCCCACGTGTCGCGGGCCTCGTCGGCGGACGCGGGGTCGTCGCCGAGGGTCTGGCCCACGCGGGGGAAGGCCATCCACAGGCGGTCGTGCGGCGCCCACTCGGGCGGCATCATCCAGGTCATCGAGGTCTCCGGTCGGGGCTGGGCAAACTTATTGATCAGTCGATCAATAAGGGTTAAGGTAGCCAGCGGAGGGGAATCATGTCAACCACCCGGGCCCGCACCCGCAAGGCGCCGTCCGAGCGGTCCGCCGAGATCGTCGCGGCGGCCACCGAGCTCGCGCGCGCGGAGGGACTGAGTGCCCTCACACAGCGCGCGGTCGCCACCCGCGCCGGTGTCGCCGTCGGCCTCGTCGCCCACTACCGGCCCATGGATCAGCTCGTGGCCGAGGTCTACCTCGACCTCGTCGGAGCCGAGCTGCGCGAGGTCGAGGTCGCGCTCGCCGCGGTCGCCGACCCCGCCGCGCGGCTGCGCCTGCTCATCGACACGCTCGTGGCCGGCGACCGCGACGACATCACGGTGGTGTGGGTCGAGGGCTGGGCGATGGCGCGGCGCAGCCCGGCGCTCGCCGATGCGGTCCGCGCCGAGATGGCGCGCTGGCAGGACATGGTCCACGATCTCGTCGCCGACGGATGCCGCTCCGGTGCGTTCTCGACGCCCGAGCCCGGCGACGTCGCGTGGCAGCTGCTCGGCATGATCGACGGCATCAACGCGCAGTCGCTCGCGCGGGGCGCGGATGCCGCGGCCTTCGCCGAGCGCGTCGCGCGCGCGGCGGAAGCGCTCGTCGAGGCGAAGCAGGGAGCGCTGCGCGGGGACGGCTGAAGCGGGCGATCCGCGCGCGAGGTGGCGCGCACCCGCCGCGCGGGCATACAACTGGGAACGTGGAGGGCTGGGGACTCGTCATCATCCTGGGGGCGCTGATCGCGTTCGCGCCGTTCTCGAAGCGGCTCGCGGGCACGCCGATCACGCCCGCCATCGTGTTCACCGGTGTGGGGTTCGTGCTGGGCACGTCCGCGCTCAGCGTGCTGGATCCGGCGATCGATTCGTCGGGCCTGCGCCTCATCGCCGAGCTGTCGCTCACGCTCGTGCTGTTCTCGGATGCCGCCTCGCTCGATGTCCGGCGCCTCCGGCGCCAGACGACGCTGCCCGCGCGGCTGCTGCTCATCGCCCTGCCGCTGACGATCGTGCTGGGCGCGCTGCTCGCGCTTCCCCTGTTCCCCGAGCTGTCGATCTTCTCCGCCCTGGCGCTCGCCGTCATGCTCGCGCCGACGGATGCCGCCCTGGGTCAGGCGGTCGTGTCGGACCGGCGACTGCCCACGATGCTGCGCCAGGGCCTCAACGCCGAGAGCGGTCTGAACGACGGCATCTGCGTTCCGATCCTCGTCGCCGCGATCGCGTTCGCCGAGGTCGAAGAGGCCCCGAGCCTGGAAGGACAGATCCTCGTCGATCTGGTCCGCGAGCTCTCGATCGCGCTCGCCGTGGGGATCGCCATCGGTCTCGTGGCCGTCGGGATCGTCCGGGTCGCCGATCGTCGCGGGTGGATCAGCGACGACTGGGCCATGATCCTCGCGGCGGCCACCGCGCTTCTGGCCTACACGGCGACCGATCATCTCCACGGCAGCGGCTTCATCGCGGCCTTCACGGCGGGGATCGTCTACGGCCGAGGACTCGGTCCGCGCGCCGCGGCCACGATCCACCTGGACGAGCGTGTGGGTCAGATGCTGAGCGCCGCGACCTTCCTGCTGTTCGGTGCGGTCATGGTCGGTCCGGCTCTCGCGGGGCTCGACGTGCGGGTCGTCGTCTACGCGGTGCTCAGCCTCACGGTCGTGCGGATGCTCCCCGTCGCGGTGTCGCTGCTCGGCAGCGGCGCCTCGATGCCCACGGTGCTCTTCGCGGGCTGGTTCGGCCCGCGCGGACTCGCGACGATCGTGTTCGCCCTGATCATCATCGACGAGTCGGACCTGTCCGAGGCCCCGGTCATCATGCAGACCGCCGTCGTCGTCGTGCTGTTCAGCGTCATCGCGCACGGGCTCACGGCGCCGTGGCTGACCGCGCGCTACGCGCGGTGGCTCGATGGCCACCGCGATGACCTGGCGCACCGCGGCGAGGCCCCGTCGCCCACCGGTGCACCGGGCGAGAACCACGAGCGGTGACAGGCGCCCCACCGTCGGCGGCGCGCGTGCAATGCGGGCCCGCTCGGCCCGCTCCGGGGGGAGGATGGAGCCATGCTGACGATCCCCACCGTGACCCTCAACGACGGCACCTCCTTCCCCGAGCTCGGACTCGGGACGTACAACCTCACAGGTGAGGAGGGCATCACCGCCATCGTCACCGCCATCGGCTCGGGGTATCGGCTGCTGGACACGGCGGTCAACTACGGCAACGAGTCCGAGGTCGGCGAGGCGGTGCGCCGCAGCGACGTCGATCGGGACGAGCTTCTGGTGACCTCGAAGGTGCCCGGGCGTCACCACGGCCGCGAGGAGGCGGTCGCCAGCATCCGCGGGTCGCTGGAGCGGCTGGGGCTGGAGCGCATCGATCTGCAGCTCATCCACTGGCCGAACCCGAGTGTCGGCAAGTGGCTCGACACATGGCGCGGCCTCATCGACGCGCGCGAGCAGGGTCTGGTCCGTTCGATCGGCGTGTCGAACTTCACGGAGGACATGCTGACGCGACTCGAGGGCGAGACGGGCGTCATGCCCGCGGTCAACCAGATCGAGCTGCACCCGTACTTCACGCAGGCGGCGCTGCGCGCCTTCCACCACGCCCACGGCATCCGCACCGAGAGCTGGAGTCCGCTGGCGCGCCGCAGCGAGCTGCTCGGCGAACCGCTCATCGCCGACCTCGCCGAGACCTACGGGGTCAGCCCCACCCAGCTCGTGTTGCGGTGGCACGTGCAGCTCGGCGCGACGCCGATCCCGAAGTCCGCTGACCCTGCACGTCAGCGTGAGAACGCCGACGTGTTCGACTTCTCGCTCACCGAGGACCACATGGTCGCGATCTCGCGCCTCGAGCGCGGTCGCCTGTTCGGGGCGGATCCCCTGACGCACGAGGAGATGTAGGGACCGGCGACGCCGTCACGTCCCGGCCGGGGCCGGGGGAGCGGATGCCGCGACAGCGCGGACCGGCTGGGCGGCGAGCCACTCGGCGAACGGCGGACCCACGAGCTCGGCGTCGGCGCCGGGCAGAACGAGCCCGGCCCGCATGCCTTTCATCTGGGCGCCCGGCACGCTCACGCTCGGCAGCCACCCGCGGTGGCGGGCGGCACGGGCGTAGTCGCGCACCATGTCGTCCAGGCGCTCCTCCCGCGGGCCGGCGACGTCGCGCGTGCGACCCGCGGCGGGGGCGCCCGCGAGGAGCGCGAGGCGGGCGGCCGCGTCGGCGGCCGCGATCGGCTGGATCCGCGCCCGGGGCGCGACGTGGAACGGGCCGATCGTCGCGGCGGCGAAGATCTGACCGGCGAACTCGTGGAACTGGGTGAGGCGCTGGATCGTCCACGGCGTCGCGGATGCCTGCACCGCCCGCTCGTGAGCGAGCTTGCCGGCGTAGTAGCCGTGCGGCACGCGGTCGATGCCTACGATCGAGGGCACCACGATGTTCGCCACCCCTCGACGAGCCGCCGCGGCCGTCAGGTTCGCCGTCGTGGTCGTGAAGAACCTCGCAGCCTCGTCCGCCGACAGGGTAGAGAGGTTGACGGCGTCGATGACGGCGTCGACGCCGTCGAGCGCGGCATCCAGGCCACCCCCGGTCGTCAGGTCGACGCCCGTCGCGCGGGCGAGCACGACCGGCTCGTCCCCGCGCGCCCGCACCGCCTGGACGATATGGCGGCCGAGTGTTCCGGTGCCGCCCGTGATCGCGATCCTCATGAGGGTCCTCCTGTGCATCCTGTCACTGCATCACCGACGACGCGGCCCGTCAGAATGTGAGGAGGCTCACGAATCGGTGCGCTGCGTCGTCGAGTGTCTGAGGGGGTGTCGATGAAGGAGCAGCTGTCCGACCTCGCCGGCGAGCGCAGCGGGCTGATGGCCCTCGCGTACCGGATGCTGGGCACGGTCGCCGACGCCGAGGACGCGGTGCAGGAGACCTACATGCGCTGGTACCGGATGTCCGAGGCCGAGCGCGAGACGATCGACAACCCGGCCGCGTGGCTCACACGTGTGGCGAGCCGCGTGTGCCTCGACGTCCTCGGCAGCGCGCGCGTGCGGCGCGAGCACTACGTGGGGGAGTGGCTGCCCGAGCCGGTGCCGGCGACGTCGCCGATGGCCGCCGCTGTGCCGCCGGACCCCCTGGACCGCGTCACGCTCGACGACTCGGTGAGCACGGCGCTGCTGGTCGTGCTGGAGGCACTCACGCCGGCTCAGCGTGTGGTGTTCGTCCTGCACGACGTGTTCGGCATGCCCTTCGACGAGGTCGCCGATGCCGTGGGGCGGACCCCGGCTGCGTGCCGGCAGCTGGCGGTGGCCGCGCGCGCCCGCGTGCGCGCCGGGCGTGAGGGCCGGGCATCCCGCGCCGCCCACGACGAGCTGGTGACGGCGTTCGCCCACGCGTGCGCCACCGGCGACCTCGCCGCGCTCACGGCGGTGCTCGCCCCCGACGTCGTGCTGCGGTCGGACGGCGGCGGCAAGGTCTCGGCGGCCCGCCGGCCGGTGCGGGGGGCCGACGACGTCGCGCGGTTCCTCCTCGGCCTCATCCGGATGCGCCCGAGCGCGACGCTGTCGCCGGTGCAGACCGCCGACGGCCTCGGCTTCGTCATCCACGACGCCGGTGCCGTCGAAGGCGTCGTCACGCTCGGCGTCGGCGGCGACGCGGTGACGGATGTCTGGATCATGCGCAATCCCGACAAGCTGACCGCGTGGGAGTGATCGACGCCGTCTCGCGGCCCCGCCCGGGTTAGCGTGGAGGCCATGTCCCACACCCCGTTCGCCTCGCTCGACGACTGCTTCGCCCTTCCCCGCGTCGAGGCGCTCGCACTCTCGCCCGACGGCTCCCGAGCCGTCCTGACGATCGCCACCCTCAAGAAGGACGGCACCGGCTACGAGCGCGCCCTGTGGGCGGTGCCCGCCGACGGCTCGGGAACGCCGCAGCGGCTGACGCGCTCGGCGAAGGGAGAAACCGGCGCCGCGTTCACGCCCGACGGAGACGTGCTGTTCGTGTCATCGCGAGCGGATGCCGAGGGAAGCGAGAAGGACGAGTCGGCCCAGCTGTGGCAGCTGCCGGTCGCCGGCGGCGAGGCCCGGCCCGTCACGCGACTGGCCGGCGGCGTCGACGGCATCGCCGCCGTCGCGGAGCAGAGCGGCCGCGTCGTCGTGACCGCGTCACTGCTCCCTTCCGCCGACTCGCTCGGGGCCGACGCGGCGCTGCGCGAGAAGCGCGCGGACGCCAAGGTCGCGGCGATGCTGCACGAGGCGTATCCCATCCGGTTCTGGGACCACGACCTCGGCCCCGCCGAGCCCCATCTGCTGGGCCTGGACCTCGACGGCTTCGAAGACGTGATTCCGGCAACGGATGAGAAGGCGACGGATGCCGATGGCGAGGGCGACGCCGGCGAGCCGAAGCCTTACCCGGCCACGCTGCCGCGCCCGACCGACCTCACGCCGAAGCCCGGCCGCTCCGTCGACAACGCCGAGGCGGCCGTCACTCCGGACGGGCGCACCCTCGTCGCAGCGATCACGCGTCCCGAGGAGCGCGGCGGCCGCAGCATCCTCGTCGCGATCGACACC
The DNA here is from genome assembly GCA_029319145.1 of Microbacter sp. GSS18. Taxonomy (NCBI): domain Bacteria; kingdom Pseudomonadati; phylum Bacteroidota; class Bacteroidia; order Bacteroidales; family Porphyromonadaceae; genus Microbacter; species Microbacter sp. GSS18. The sequence continues at coordinate 3,737,911 of CP119753.1, forward strand.
GTCTCCGGCGCGTCGACGATTCTCATCGACGAGCCCGGCTTCGACATCGGCTCGCCGGTCATCAGCCACGACGGCACCGTACTGGCCTTCGGCCGTGCGGCGCGGAGCACTCCGGCGGGACCCGCAGACGCCGAGGTGTGGGTGTCGGCGCTGGACGGCGCCGGCGCACGGCGCATCGCGACGGACTGGGATCGGTGGGCGACCTCGGCCGCGTTCGCCGCCGACGACTCGGCCCTCATCGTGACCGCCGACCAGGACGGCCGCGGCCCGATCTTCCGCCTCCCGCTGGACGGCGGCGACGTCGAGCAGCTCACCCACGACGACTTCACCTACACCCACGTCGCTGTGGACCGCGCCGGTGACGGGTACGTCGCGCTGCGCTCGTCGTACATCGCGCCGCCGCATCCCGTGCGCATCGCCCCCGACGGGGCCGTCACGCCGCTGGCGAGTCCCGCGCCGCTGCCGACGATCCCCGGCGCCATCGCGGACGTCGAGGCGACGGCTGCCGACGGCGCCCGCATCCGCGGCTGGCTGATGCTGCCCGACGGCGCGTCGGCAGAGCACCCCGTGCCGCTGCTGCTGTGGATCCATGGCGGCCCGATCGCGAGCTGGAACGCGTGGAGCTGGCGCTGGAACCCGGCCCTCGCCGTCGCACGCGGCTGGGCCGTGCTGCTTCCCGACCCGGGGCTCTCGACCGGCTATGGCCTCGACCACATCGCACGCGGCTGGAACGCGTGGGGCGCCGAGCCGTTCACCGACCTCATGGCGATCACCGATGCCGTCGAGGCTCGCGACGACATCGACGAGACCAGGACGGCCGCGATGGGCGGATCGTTCGGCGGCTACATGGCGAACTGGGTCGCCGGTCACACCGACCGGTTCCGGGCCATCGTGACCCACGCGAGCCTGTGGGCGCTCGACCAGTTCCAGGGGACGACGGATCACTCCGTGTACTGGCAGCGCATCTTCACCCCCGAGGCGATGGTCGAGAACTCGCCGCACCGGCACGTGGCGAGCATCCGCACGCCGCTGCTCGTCATCCACGGCGACAAGGACTACCGCGTGCCGATCGGCGAGGCGCTGCGGCTGTGGAGCGACCTCGCGGAGCACCATGCGGCAGGCGACGGCACGATGCCCCACCGGTTCCTGTACTACCCCGACGAGAACCACTGGATCCTGAGGCCCCAGCACGCGAAGGTCTGGTACGAGACGGTGTTCGCGTTCCTGGACCAGCACGTCCGCGGCCAGGAGTGGACGCGGCCCGCGATGCTCGGCTGAGCCCGGTCAGCCTCGAGCCGGATCGGCGAGCGCGTAGCCGAAGAACTCCAGCAGGTCGGGTTCGGCCTCGAGTCGTCGTGAGACGGTGTCGAGCTCTTCCGGTGACAGCCGCGCGGTCTGCTCGGCGTTCATGTTCCGGATCGCCTGCGGCTCGTAGTCCTTCACGCGGATCTCGGCGTCCTCGGCGAAGTCGTCGCCGGCCTCGAGGCCGAAGGCCGTCAGGATGTCGCGCGGCGACTCGCAGAACCGCTCGTACCCCACGACCGGGAAGCCGTCCTCGAGGTGCGCGCGGCGCAGGATGCGGCTGCGGAACCGCCATTGGTCGGCCAGGTGCGCGATCACATCCAGCCGCGGCGCCCCCGGGTAGTGGGCCTCGTGGTAGCGCTTGATCTGGGAGGCGACGTTGGCGTAGGGGTCGCGGTTGTTCACCACGACGCGCGCATTCGGGAGGATGCCGAGCAGGTCGCGGTAGCGGACCATGTTGGGCGGGCTCTTCTCCAGGACGAACTCCACCGGCCGCTCGGCGCGGATCTCGTCGATGCGGCGCGCCCACGTGCTCGCCACCGCGGCGTAGTCGACGTACTTCTCGGGCCACCACCGGTCCGCCTCGCGAAGCGGGGGAACCAGCCACTGGCCTTCGCTGCTGCCGCCGAGCCCGACGACGCCGGGGATCGTGCCCACGAGCTTCGCGATCGCGGTCGAGCCCGAGTTCGGCGGCGTGAGCAGGAGCAGAACGTCCTCGTCGATCATCGTCACGTCGCTCGGTCGCGACCACGCCGGCTTCGACGGACGCGCATCGGCGATCGGCCGCACGTCGTATCCCAGGCGGGCGAGCGAGCGCTTCACGGTTCGGCGGATCACAGCCGGACTCTAGCGGATCCCGCCCCGCGGATGCGGGCTTCGGGGCCCGAACGAGATCAGCGGGCCGCGATCACCGCGTCCCACAGGGCGTCCGCGACCTCGCGCTTGGAGCCCTCCGCGCGGGCGACGACCTCGTCGGAAGAGTCGATGAGCACGAGGGTGTTGTCGGCCGTCTCGAAGCCGGTCGTCCAGCCGACCTCGTTGACGGCGAGCAGGTCGACCCCTTTGCGGCGGCGCTTGCGGATGCCGCGCGCGACGAGGTCTTCGCCCTCCGCGGGCGTCTCGGCGGCGAAGCCGACGATGGTCTGCCCGGCTCGTCGGGATTCGACCAGACCCGCGAGGATGTCGTCGTTCTGCACGAGCTCGAGGGTGAACCCCGGCCCGTCGGCATCCTCTTTCGCGAGCTTGCGGTCCGACGTCGCCGCGACGCGGTAGTCCGCGACGGCGGCGGCCATGACGACAACGTCGGCGGCGTCGGCGGCGTCGCGCACGGCTGCACCGAGCTCCGCCGCGGTTCCGGCGGGCACGACGTCGATGAGCGGATGCCTCGCGGCGGGGCCGCCGACGTCGCCGTCGAGGTGCGCGGCCACGAGCGTGACCGCCGCTCCGCGGTCGGCTGCGGCGAGCGCCACCGCGACGCCCTGGCGGCCGCTCGAGCGGTTGCCGAGGTAGCGCACCGGGTCGATCGGCTCGCGCGTTCCGCCGGCGCTGACGACCACGCGCAGCCCCGCGAGGTCGCGGGGCGCCGAGACGAGGGCGAGTGCGCGCTCGAACAGGGCGTCGGGCTCGGTCATGCGGCCGGGGCCGACATCGCCGCCGGTCAGCGGACCGTCCTCGGGTCCGACGATCTCGACGCCGCGGGCGCGGAGCGTGGCGATGTTGGCCTGGGTCGACGGGTGGCGCCACATCTCGGTGTGCATGGCCGGCGCCACGACGACCGGCGCCGTGGTGGCCAGTAGGGTGGTGCCCAGAAGGTCGTCGGCGAGACCCACGGCCATCTTGGCGAGGGTGTTCGCCGTGGCCGGCGCCACGATGACCAGCTCGGCCGCCTGCCCCAGGGCGACGTGGCGGACGGTGGGGACGTCGTCGTGGACCGACGTCGTCACGGGGTTCCGGCTGATCGACTCCCACGTGGGGAGGCCGACGAACCGCACCGCATCGTCGGTCGGGACGACGTGGACGTCGTGACCGGCCTGCACGAGCAGTCTCACCAGATGGACGGTCTTGTACGCGGCGATCCCGCCACTGACTCCCACGACCACGAACACCCCACGATCTTCCCACGACCGATCCGAACACCGACAGGAGCCCGACATGTGCACCGTCATCGTCCACGTGCCGGGGGAGGGCCGGCCGACCCGGATGCTCGCGGTGCGCGACGAGGATCCTGCCCGGCCGTGGAACGCGCCGGGACCGTGGTGGCCCGAGCGTCACCCGGGCGTCGTCGGCATCCGCGACGTCCGCGCCGGCGGGGCCTGGCTCGCCGCCGACCCCGAGCCCGCCCGGCTGGCGGTGCTGCTGAACCGCATCGATCTGTCGGATCGCGCGGACGACGATGTCGTCTCGCGCGGGGGCGTCGTGCTCGACGCCGTCGCCGGCCTCGAGCCTGCCGCCGTCCCGGCCACGCGGGGGTTCAACCTCGTCGAGGTCGATCCGAACGGCAGCCGCGTCATCACGTGGGACGGGCTCGAGCGACGCGAGGTGACGATCGCGCCGGGCACGCACATGATCGCGCACGACGACCTCGACGACCCGACCACGGCGCGCATCACCGCGTGGCTCGATGCCTTCCGCGCCGCCGAGCCCGATCCTGACGCGCCCGCGAACGGCCCGGACGCATGGTGGCGGCCGTGGATGCGCCTGCTGGACGAGCGCAGCCGCGAACTGGGCCCCGACGACGATCGGGCGATCATCCGCGACAACCGGGCGCACGGCTTCCCGACGCTGTCACTGCTGGTGTGCGCGGCATCCGTCGCGGACGGGGACGTGTCGATGGCCTACGGCGAACTCGCCGAGCCGGGACGCTGGAACACCCTGGTGCTGGAGTGACCGGCGCCTGATCTCAGTGGGGCGCGTGGTACTCGGTCTCTCCGCGCTTCCAGTAGCCGCGGACCGAGATCTGCTCGAGGCTCAGACCCCACCGGTCGAGCAGGAGTGCGCGGGCGGGCTTGACGATCGCGCTCTCGGCGGCGACGAATCCGAGCACCGATCCGTCCGGCCGGTCGTCGGCACCGAGCGCGTCGATGCGGTCGATGAGGGCCGCGCCCGAGGGGCGGAGGCCGCGGTGGACCTGCACCATCTCGACGCCCGAGGGCGCCTCGATCGGCAGCTCGTGCCGACGGTCTGCGACCTCCACCAGGATGCGCCCGACCGCGTCGGCGTCCATGAGGCCCGCCCAGCGGCGGATGGCGGGGACGGCGGTCTCGTCACCGGCGAGGAACCAGGCGGCGGGGCGCCCGGTGAGGACCTTGGAGCCGCGTGGGCCGCCGACGCCCGCCGGTGAGCCCAGGGGAGCCGTCGCGGCCCAGGGAGCGGCGACCCCCTCATCGCCGTGGATGGCGAATTCGAGGTCGAGCCAGTCATCGCCCCACTCCAGCGGCGTGTACTCGCGGCTCGGGGCGGCGCGCAGCTGCTCGATGGAGTCGACCTCCCCGTCGGGGAAGAACACGCGGATGTGGTCGTCGGCGCCGAGCGACTGGAAGCCGTGCAGTTCGTCGCCTTCGAGGCGGATGCGGACGTAGCTCGGGGTCAGCATTTCGCGCGCAGCGAGTCGGACGCTGCGGAAGCGCAGCTCGAGCATGCGGCGCTCGAGGCTGAAGGCGCCCGGCTCAGCGCCGTCTGTCGTCAACGGGTTCGACATCGTCATGATGATTAGGTTAGCCTAACCTCGTTCGTGGCGGCCAAGTAAGGCTCGCCTCACTTCCACAAGCATGGTCTCGCGTCGCGCCGCGGCGCGCAATCCCGTGCGCCCCGACACCGACCTCCGCGTCGGCCTCGAAGGAGCCCACCCCGCATGATCACCGCACGGCCGCTGCTCGCGGCGTCCCTCGCCCTCGTCACCGGCATCGCGCTCGCCGGGTGCGCCTCGTCCGAGGCAGGCGCCGAGCTCGAAGAGACCGCCGAGACCGTCTCTTTCACGTGGGACCGCAACGTCGCCGGTGAGGATGAGGATCCGCAGTTCGAGACGACGACGGTCGAGGCGCCGCTCGACCCCGACACCATCGTCGTGTTCGACATCGCCGCGCTCGACACCATCGGCGCGCTCGGCGGCGAGGTGGCCGGGGCGCCCCTCGAGAACGTGCCCGACTACCTGCAGGGCTACCTCGCCGACGATGCGTTCAACGTCGGCACCCTCTTCGAAGCCGACCTCCTCGAGATCGAGGCCCAGCAGCCCGACCTGATCATCATCGGCGGGCGGTCGACCGCGCTGTACGACGACCTCAGCCGCATCGCGCCGACGGTCGACCTCAGCCTCACCGGCTCGTACCTCGACACGCTCGAGCGCAACACCCTCTTCCTCGGGGCGGTGCTGGGTGTCGAGGAAGAGGCCGCCGTCGCAGTCGACGAGCTCTCGGCCGGCATCGACGAGGCGCGTGCGGTCGCAGCCGAGGCCGGCACGGGCCTCGGCATCATGGTCTCGGGCGGCAGCCTCAGCGCGCTCGCACCCGCCGGCGACGGCGCCGACGCCCGCAGCGCCCGCGGAGGCCTCATCTACGATCTGTTCGGCGTCGAGCCCGTCGTCGACGACATCGCCTCGGCGACGCACGGCGAGCCGATCTCGTTCGAGTTCCTCGTCGAGTACGACCCCGACTACCTGTGGGTCGTCGACCGCGACGCGGCGATCGGCACCGAGGGGGCCGAGGCCGCAGCGGCTGTGCTCGACAACGACATCGTCGAGCAGACCACCGCGTTCGCCGACGACCACATCGTCTACCTCGACGCCACCGCGTGGTACGTCGTGTTCGGCGGCATCGACACGACGCGGCTCATGATCGACGACGTGCTGCAGATCGCCGGCTGACCCGATCCGCGTGTGACGTGACCGCCGCAGCCGTCGCTCCGACGAGCGCTCCCGCCCCCACCCGCCCCCGGCGGACGTGGGTGGGAGCGCTCATCGGCGCGTCCCTGGCGATCCTCGCGGTGGTCAGCCTTTTCGTCGGCGTATCGGACGTGTCGCCCGCGGCGCTGCTGGCGGGCGGGTCCGACGGCCCGGCGGCGTTCCTGCTCGTGAGCAGCCGCATCCCGCGCACGGTCGCGGTGATCCTCGTCGGCGCATCGCTGGGCATCGCGGGTCTCATCATGCAGATGCTCGTGCGCAACCGCTTCGTCGAGCCGGGCACGACCGGCGTCACCGAGTTCGCGACGCTCGGGATGCTGGTGGTCATGATCTTCCAGCCCGCGATGCCGGTGCCCGGCAAGATGGCCGTCGCCGCCGTCTTCGGACTGTTCGGCACGTGGGTCTTCCTGCGCGTCATCCGCGCCGTGCCGGTGCGCCAGCTGGTCCTCGTTCCGCTCGTCGGGATCATGCTGGCCGGCATCGTCGGCTCGATCACCGCGTTCTTCGCCTATCGGCTCGACCTGCTGCAGTCCCTCGGCCAGTGGGCGCAGGGCAGCTTCGCCACGGTCATGGCCGGCCGCTACGAGTTCGTGTGGATCGCCGGGGCGATGGTCGTGGTGGCGTGGTTCGCGGCCGACAGGTTCAGCGTGATCGGCCTGGGCGAGGAGTTCGCGGTGAACCTCGGGCTCGACTACCGCCGCGTCGTGGCGATCGGCATGGTCGTCATCGCGGTGATCACCGCGGCGGTGCTCGTCACAGCGGGCATGATCCCGTTCCTCGGCCTCGTCGTCCCCAACGTCGTCAGCATCATCATCGGCGACAACGTGCGCCGCTCCATCCCGTGGGTGGCAGGCCTCGGCGCCGCGTTCGTGCTGGCGTGCGACCTCATCGCCCGCACCGTGCGCTTCCCCTACGAGATCCCGCTGTCCGTGGTCGTCGGCGTCGTCGGCGCGGGGCTGTTCCTGTGGCTCCTCCTGCGGAAGGGCAGCCGTGCTCACTGACGTCGTCCCCGCCCCCGCGCGGCGGTCCGGTCGCATCCGCCGCCCGAGCGCGCGCCTCGCGGCGGCGTGGGCGCGCCCCGGCGTCCGCCTCGCCGTGCTCGCGGTCCTCGTCGCGGCGCTCGTCGCCGCGTACCTGTTCACCGACGTCCCCGGCTCTCTCGCCTTCGCGCTGCATGTCCGTGGTCTCACGGTGCTCGCGATGCTCGTGGTCGCCACGGCGGTGGGCGCCTCGACGGTGGTCTTCCACACCATCACCCAGAACCGCATCCTGACGCCCTCGATCATGGGGTTCGACGCCTTCTACCTGCTGATCTCGACGGCGATCGTCTTCGCGTTCGGCGCGACGGTGTTCCTGCGCACCGAGCCGCTGGTGCTGTGGACCGTGCAGGTGGCGGTGATGGTCGCATTCAGTGCCCTGCTGTTCACGTGGCTGTTCGGCGGCCGGCGGCGCTCGATCCACCTCATGCTGCTCGTCGGCATCGTGCTCGGGACGTTCTTCCGCAGCCTCACGGAGTGGATGCAGCGGATGCTCGACCCGTTGGACTTCCAGGTGCTCACCGACGCCGCCTTCGCGTCGCTCACCCGCCCCGACGAGGGACTGCTGCTGCTGACGGGAGCGCTCGTCGCCGCCTCCTGCGCCGCGATCGCGCCGCTGGTGCGTCGTCTGGACGTCCTGACCCTCGGCGAGGCCACGGCGGTCGGGCTGGGCATCGACCATCGCCGTCTCGTGATGCTGCTGTTCGCGATCGTGTCGGTCATGATCGCGGCCTCCACGGCGCTGGTGGGTCCGATCCTGTTCTTCGGACTCATCGTCGCCAACCTCGCCTACGCGTACGCCGGCACGTTCCGCCACGCGTGGACGCTGCCGACGGCGGCGCTGCTGGGCATGGTCTTCCTGCTCGGCGGCCAGCTGATCCTCGAGAATGTCTTCTCGTTCGGCGGGAGCCTGTCGATGGTCATCGAGTTCGCCGGCGGAGTGTTCTTCCTGTTCCTCGTCCTTCGGAAGGGGGCGCGATGATCGCGCTCGAGAACGTCACCAAGCGCTACCGCGGCCAGACCGTGCTCGACGACGTGTCGCTCGGGCTCGGCGCATCGGGCGTCACCGCCCTCATCGGGCCCAACGGCGCGGGCAAGTCCACGCTGCTCGCGACGGTCGGCCGTCTGGTCCGGCCGGACGCCGGCCGCGTCACGGTGGATGGCGCCGACGTCACGGCCGTCCCGACGGGCGAGCTGGCCCGGACGCTCGCGGTGCTGCGCCAGGACAACCACATCGCGGCACGCCTCACGGTGCACGACCTCGTGGAGTTCGGCCGGTTCCCGCACTCGAAGGGTCGTCCCACGAGCTCCGACCGCGACCACATCGAGCGGGCGCTGGACTACCTCGACCTCGTGCCGCTGCGCGATCGCTTCCTCGACGAGCTTTCGGGCGGTCAGCGCCAGCGCGCGTTCATCGCGATGGTGCTGGCGCAGGACACCGACTACGTGCTGCTGGACGAGCCGCTCAACAACCTCGACCTCGTCCACATGACCGACATCATGAAGCTCGTGCGGCGCATGGCCGACGAACTCGGCAAGCGCGTGATCGTCGTGCTGCACGACATCAACTTCGCCGCCACGTACGCCGATCGGATCGTCGCCATGCGCGACGGCCGCATCGTCGCCGATGCGCCCGTGGCCGAGATCATGCGCCCCGCGGTCCTCGAGGCCGTGTACGGCACCGCCGTGGACGTGCGCGAGATCGACGGCCGACCGGTCGCGCTCTACTACGCGTGACCCGAGGCGGCCCCGACGGCCGGGCCGCTAGTCGGAGCCGGGATGCCTGATCTCGCAGTCGCTGCCCGGCGCGAGGATCGCCTCGTGGCCGTCGTCGTAGCGGACGACGAGCAGCGGCGGATCCGTGGTGTCGCGGATGCCGATGACCTCGCCGGTCCTCTCGGCGGCTCCGACGGTGCGGCCGTGGATGATCACGCGGTCGCCGACGGTGGCTTGCATCATCCTCACCTCCTGAGCGTCACGATACGACGCGCTCCGGCCGCGCGGTAGAGCGTCGCCCGTCAGAGCTGGGCGCCGTCGTCATCCCGGTCGTAGATGCCGACGTTGCGGCCCCGCGACGACTCGTAGGCGATGAGCCAGCCGATCGAGACGGCCGCGGCGACGATGAGCCCGAGCCATACGTTGCCCCAGATCAGTCCGAAGATGATGCCGAGGGTGAACATCAGCGCCGTGCCGAACGCCCACCCGGTGTGCCCGCGGGTCCATCCGCCGTTCGAGTCGCCCATGGCCCCAGCGTACGCGCCGTTCCGGCCGGGCGCGCGGATCCGTAGGGTGGAGGCGAACTCCGGGAGGGGACCCATGCTCATCGACGTCAGCCCCGTCACGCTGGGAACATCCGCTCTCGGCCGCGGCATCGTGCCCGGCTCCCGGGAGGAGGAGGGCGCCGTCCTCGACGCCATCGCGCTTTTCGACGGTGGCCACACGCTCATCGACACCTCCAACAACTATGCCGACGGCCGCAGCGAGGAGGTCCTCGGACTCGCGATCGCCCGGCGCGGCGGAGACTCCGCCCGGCGCATCGTCACGAAGGTCGACCGCGACCCAGAGACCGGGGCGTTCGATCGCGAACGGGTGCTGCGATCGTACGAGGAGAGCCGCGCCCGGCTCGGAGTCGAACGCGTGGGGCTGCTGCACCTGCACGATCCGTACACCATCTCGTTCGCCCAGGCCGAGGCGCCGGGGGGTGCGATCGAGGCCATGGTCGAGCTGCGCGATTCGGGTGCTGTCGACGCCATCGGCATCGCCGCAGGGCCTGTGCCGATGGTGCGCCGGTACGTCGACACGGACCAATTCGACGCCGTGCTCGTGCACAACCGCTTCACGCTGGTCGACCGCTCGGCCGAGCCGCTGTTCGCCAACGCGCGCCGCCGCGGCATGCTGGTCTTCAACGCGGCACCCTTCGGATCGGGCCTGCTCGCGGCCGGGGCCACCGGCGGTGCTCGCTACCACTACAGCCCTGCCGGACCCGACCTGCTCGCGTGGACGCGGCAGGCCGAGCTGGTGTGCGAGAACGCGGGCGTGACGCTCGCGGCGGCCGCTCTGCACTTCTCGCTTCGCGGACCGTTCGTGGATTCGACGATCGTGGGCGCGACGAACGCGCGCCGCGTCGCGCAGCTCGATGCCCTGCTGGGCACCGAGATCCCGCCGCACGTGTGGCACGAGCTCGAGGAGCTCGGCCCGGCGCCGTCGCCCATCGACGACAGAGAGTTCGAGTGATCGCCGTGCGGCAGGGCTGAGGGCGGCAGGCCCGCGCCACCCCGGGGAGCCTGCGGCTCAGGCCCAGACGGGGCCGCCCGCGGCCCACGCGACCGCGTCGCGCTCGCCGCTGGTGGGGAAGAACTTCACCTCGCCGGGGAACAGGAACGCCAGCCCGTGGACGATCTCGGCGATCAGCGAGTGGTCGGTCACCAGCGCGATGCGGCCCCACGCCTGCCGGGGCTCGTGGTCGAGCATGGCGTCCTGCCACATTCCGCCGAGCGTGTACCGCTCGAAGTCGTCGCCGAAGACGAACACGATGTTGAGCCTCTGGTGCGCGGCGACGGCGGCGTCGATCGCCGGGTCCATGACGCTGCGGTAGTCGTCCGAACTCACGGCTCCCACGGCGCGGAACCCCAGCACGCCGTCGGGCAGGTCGGGAATCTGCTCGATCATGCGCCCATCCTCGCGGCCCCGGGCGGGCGGCGTCCAGCCCCGCGTCCGCGTGTCAGCGGCCTCGGTGGTCTTCCGGGTGCAGTCGGGGTGCACGGCGCGGCTCGCGCACGCCGCTCGCGCCGATCAGCCGGATGACGCGCTGCCGGTGACCGGCCCATGGCGCCAGCAGCGTCAGCATCCCGTCGTCGTCGGTCCGCTCGCCCGTCAGTGCGTAGCCGACCTCGTGCGCGAGGTGGAAGTCTCCGACGCTGACGGCATCCGGGTCGCCGAAGGCACGGATGCGCGTCTCGGCCGACGTCCACGGACCGATGCCCGGCACGCTGATCAGCACGCGGTCGATGCCTTCGCCGTCGTCGGCGGCCCGCATCGCGCGCACGAGGGACGCGGCACGGCCGGCGGCGCGCACCACGGTCTTCGACTGGGGCGGCTCGAGTCCGGCGCGGTGCCACGTCCATGACGGGATCCGCCGCCACCCGTCGACGGCCGGGGGAGCGAACATCGGATGCGGCGTCGGCCCGGGGGCGCGCTCGCCGTGCCACGTGACGATGCGGCGCCACGCCGCGAAGGCCTGCATGCCGGTGATCTTCTGCTCGAACACGGCGACCGCCAGCGCGTCGAACGGCAGGTCCGTGCGGCCGAGCCGCAGTCCCGGGTTGCGGCGGTGGGCCTCGGCGATGAGCGGGTGCCGGTCGGCCTCGAAGCCGGCCGGGTCGTCACAGGCGCCGCACAGCGCGGGCATCTGGTCGAGCGCCCACGCGGCTCCGGGGCCCCAGGCCGCGCCGCGGATCACACCCGGGTGGGTCTCGCGCAGCGCGAGCGTCGCGACGCCCTGCGGGGTTCGGCTCGCGCGCCAGATCACCGATCCGGCGACGGCCATCGTGGGGTCGTTGCGGCCGCGTCGCTGGAACAGCACGGTGCGACGCAGGTCCAGCGGCCGGCGCGGCCGGTACTCGGTCTCGAGCGGCAGGGGATGGTCGGGGCGCGGGTCGCGTGCAGGCGCGGCATCCGCCCTCGCATCCCGGGCCTGCCCGGTACGTTGCGCGACCTTCATGCGCTCACCCTACGTGGGCGCCGCGACATCCGTCCCGCGACCCCGCCGCATCGAGCGCACGTGGCGTCACCGAGGGCACACGCAATGCGCGCGCGAAGCATGTGGGCTCGGTGAGGGCATGTGCGTTCGCCGAGCCCGCGCGGACGCCGGGGTACTCAGAAGCGGTCGGGCGACGGGGTGCCGTGGCCGTAGCGGATCTGGACGTCGGCGTGGCGGTCGAAGCGGTAGCCGACGCCGCGCACGGTGCGCACGATGTCCTCGTAGCGGCCGAGCTTGGCGCGCAGACGGCGCACGTGCACGTCGATGGTGCGCTCGCCGGGGACCTCTTCGTCGGTGGCGCCCTGCCACAGCGATCCGACCAGCTCGGTGCGCTCGATGGTGCGACCCTCGCGCAGCACCAGGTACTGCAGCAGCTCGAACTCCTTGTAGGTCAGCGCGGCGGACTCGCTGTCGATCAGGACCCGCTTGCGCGAGATGTCCACGATGACACCGCCGGGGGCGCGATCCTCGTCCTCGGGCTCCTCGTGCTTCGCGCGGGCGATCGTCGAGGGCTCGTGCAGGGCACGGCGGACGACGTCGACGTCGCGGCCGCCCGCGCCGACGGGGGCGAGGGCGACGGTGGCGTAGGTCTCGGCCTCGGGTGCGAGGTCGGCGAGCGTGCGGCGCAGCGCGTCGACGAGGACGCCCAGCGAGACGCCGGCGGCGGCGGCCTTGGCCTCGTCGAGGCCCACGTACAGGGCGAAGCCGCGCGGGGCCGTTCCCGGGGGCAGGGCGTTGGCGGGGCGCGGCGCCTCGGGAGCGGCGGGGACCTCGGCGGCGGGGGCGGCCGGCTGCGGCACAGCGCGCAGCGTCGGGGCCGGGGCGGTCACGGCGCGGAGGTGGTTGGGGCGCTCGAGAAGGGCGGTGTTCGACATGATGATGGTCCTAGCGGGAGTGTGAACCCTGGCCTCTGGCCCGGAAAGGGTTCGGGAGGTGCTGCTTTCGGGCCCCGGTCTCACGGGGCGGGCTCGAAGGGAGCGGGCGAGCGTGGTCGACGCGCGGATCCGGTTCTTCGGGGGACTCGATCAGGTGACGCTTCGGGCTGTCAGCCTCTGCGCACGAGTCCAGCGGGGGTCACCGTGCTAGTGGCACATTCGACAACACATGACGTCGCGGCCGGCCATCATCATGCCGGCAGTCCCGTTCGCCTCCCAGGCGGACAGAGAATGCGCGAGTTTCGTCATGCGGCCGATTATGACGGACTGCGTCGTTGTGAGTCAAATCGCTCGATCCGCCCGCCCGGCTCGTGACGGAATGTGACAGATTGCTCAATCGATCGGCATGGGACCCGGTATCGCGCACGGTGCGTCGGGGTGCCGCAACCTGAGGGGGTTCCCAACGAGTGGGCGCGGCGGCCCGGGGCGCGGCGCGACGGGGTTAGCCTGTGGACATGACCGAGTTCACGCTGGTGCACGAGCCCGACGCATCCCGCTATGCGCTGATGCACGGCGACGCGCGCGTGAGCGTCCTGGACTATCGCGACGACGGGCGCTCGCTCGCCCTGACCCGCGCCTACACGGTGCCGACCTTCCGCGGCCACGGGTACGCCGGCGAGCTGGTGGAGCGTGTCGTCGCCGAGCTCGAGGAGCGCGGCGACCGCACCGTGATCCCGGTGTGCTGGTACGTCGCGGACTGGTTCGCGGCGAACCCCGCGCACGAGCACCTGCTTCACCACCGCCGGAGCGCATAGGCGGTCACCATGGCGATGGGTCGCGCGAAGCACGCGTGGCTCGCCTTCGTCAATCACACGCTCAACCACGTCACGCGCGGGCTCGCGCGGTGGGGTCACGGACCGTTCTCGATCATCCGTCACGTCGGACGGCGCAGCGGCGGCACGTTCGAGGCGCCGCTGATCCTCGCGCCGGTTCCCGGCGGCTTCGTCGCCGAGCTCACCTACGGCCCCGAGGTCAACTGGTACCGAAACACCCTGCACGGCGGGAGCGTCGTGCTGCACCGACGCCGCGAGTACCGCGTCGTGTCGGTGGAGCCGTGCACGGTCGAGGACGGCCTCGCCGCCTTCGGGCCCCCGACCTCGGTCATCCTGCGGCTGCTGCGTCGGGGCGAGTTCCGGATGCTGACGACCGAACCCTCTCCCCGCTAGCCTGACCCCGTGGACATCGAGGACGCCTTCACCGCGGTGGCCGTCGGGTTCGAAGCCATCGGGGCGTTCGCGATGGTCGTCGGCTTCGTCGTCGCCGTCGTCCTGGGGTTGCGGGCGCTCGGCCGCGGCGAGGGCGGGCAGGCCGCCTTCCAGGTGCTGCGCACGACCCTCGGGGCGGGCATCCTGCTGGGACTCGAAGTGCTCGTCGCCGCCGACCTGATCCGCACGATCACGTCCAAGCCGTCGATCGAGGAAGCGCTCATCCTCGGGATCATCGTGCTGATCCGGACCATCCTGTCGATGTCCATCCAGATCGAGATCGACGGTGTGGTGCCGTGGAAGCGCGCGCTGCTGACCAGCGGCGGACAGCTGATCGGCGAAGCCGTCGCGCGCGATCGGCGCGCGGCGCGCGGCCAGGGGGAGTCTGCTCCGCGCGGTTGAGCGGATGCGCGGCCTGCCTCGGCCGCGATGTCGGAGGGTCCGCCTACCGTGAGGGCATGCGGATGCTGCACACCTCGGACTGGCACATCGGGCGGTCGTTCCACGGCCACTCCACCCTCGATGCGCTCAGCGGCGTGCTCGACGAGCTCGTCGCCCGCGTGCGCGACGAGGACGTGGACGTCGTCATCGTCGCGGGTGACGTGTTCGACTCCGCCGCGCCCTCGGCCGCCTGCTACCCGGTCCTCACGAGCGCGCTGCGCGGAATGGCTGATGCCGGTGCCCGCGTGATCGTCACGAGCGGCAACCACGACTCCGCCGCCCGGCTCGGGTTCCAGGCCGAGCTGCTGCGCGAGGGGATCCACATCGTCACCGACCCCCGCACCGTCGGCACCCCGATCACGATCGACGACGCCGACGGTCCGGTCCACGTCTACGCCCTGCCGTATCTGGAGCCGGCGCTCGTGCGCCACGTGTGGCCCGACGTGCCGCTGCGCACGCAGCACCAGGTGATCGAGCACGCGATGGGCCTGGTGCGCGCCGACATGGCCGAGCGCGGCGGACGATCGGTGGTCGTGTCGCACTGCTTCGCCGCGGGGGTGGAGGCGACGCCGGGCGTCGAGCGCGAGATCCGCCAGGGCACCCTCGACGTCGTTCCGCTGTCGGCGTTCGACGGTCCCGACTACGTCGCCCTCGGGCACATCCACGGTCGGCAGAAGCTGTCCGACCGCGTGCGGTACGCGGGCGCCCCGCTCTACTACAGCTTCGGCGAGGCCGACAAGCCGCGCGGCGCCTGGATCGTCGATCTCGACGCGCAGGGGCTCGCGGGCGTCGCGTGGCTCGACCTGCCGGTGCCGCGCGCGCTCACGACGATCCGCGGGACGCTCGACGAGCTGCTGAACGACCCTCGTCACGCCGCCGCCGAGGACGAGTGGGTGTGCGCGCAGTACACCGATCCGACACCGCAGCCCGATCCGATGCGCCGCCTGCTGACACGCTTCTCCCATTGCGCGACGGTGATGCATCAGCCGGAGGGCGCGCGCGAGGACGACGGGCTCAGCTACGCCAGGCGCGTGCGGGCCGCGCGTTCGGACGCCGAACTCATCGACTCCTTCCTCGTGCACGTGCGCGACGGCGAAGGGGCGACGGCGCGCGAGGCCGAGATCATCGGCGACGTGATCGGCGAGCGGGTCGTGGCGGAGGCGACGGCATGAGGCTGCATCGGCTCTCCCTCGAGGGTTTCGGTCCGTTCCGGTCGCGGCAGGAGGTCGACTTCGACGCCTTCGCCGACGACGGCATCTTCCTGATCGCCGGTCGCACCGGCGCGGGCAAGTCCAGCGTGCTCGACGGTGCGTGCTTCGCGCTGTACGGCGGCGTGCCGCGCTACGACGGAGCCGAGAAGCGCCTGCGCAGCGACCACTGCACTCCCGATGACCCGACGGTCGTGTCGGTCGAGTTCACCACCGGCGGCCGGCGCTGGCGCGTGACCCGCTCGCCCGAGTACGAACGGGCGAAGCGGCGCGGAGCCGGCACCACGACGGTCGCCGCCGAGGCGCAGCTCGACGAGCGGGTCGACGGCGTGTGGATCGGCCGCGCCAGCGGGGCCCGCGCGGTCGCGCTCGAACTCGACGACGTGCTCGGACTCAACCAGCAGCAGTTCCTGCAGGTGATCCTGCTGGCCCAGAACCGCTTCGCGCAGTTCCTGCTCGCCCGCAGCGACGAGCGTCAGAAGTTGCTGCGCCGCCTCTTCGGCACCCGCACGTACGAGGACTACCAGAGCGCGCTCGACGACCGTCGCCGTGAGGCCGAGCGCGCGCTCGCCTCCGCCGGCGAGGGGGTCGCGCTGCTGCTCGACGAAGTCGAGCGCACGCTCGCCGCCGACGACCTCACCGTTGCCGATCCCGAGTCGCCCGTGCACGACACCGCCGGGCGCCTCGCCGCGGCGAGGGTCGGAGCCCAGCGAGCGGCGTACCGGGCCGAGACGCTCGTGCGCGAGCGGGATGCCGCCGACGTCGCCCATCGCCGCGCCGACGAGGCGCACCAGCGCGCGAAGGATCTGCGTGATCGCCAGCTGCGGCGGCTGCGGTCGCGCGAGGCGCTCGCCGAGCTCGAGGGCCGCGCCGAGGCGATCGAAGCGGACCGCGTCGTGCTCGCCCGGGCAGCCGCCGCCGAGGTGCTGCGCGCTTCCGTCGAGGGCGCCGAGGCTGCCGACGCCGTCGCGGGTGCGGCGGTGGAACGGGCCGACGCAGCGCTCGCGGAGTACGCGCGGCTCGATGGCGAACCGGCGGCCGATCCGGACGACATCGCGCTCCTGCGCGCCCGCGTCGACGCGCTCACCGGCGACATCGCGGTCTGGACGACCACGCTCGAGCGTGAGCGCGAGCTCACCGCACTCCGGGCCGAGATCGACCGATTGACCCTCGCGATATCCGAGCGCGAGCAGGCGCTCAGCGCGGTCGCCGTCGCGATCGCCGGGGTGCCGGCCAAGCGCGAAGAGCTCGACGAGCAGCTCGCGGTGGCCCGCATGGCCGCCGCGGCGCGCGACGGTCTTCGGACGCGGCGCGACGATCTGATCGCGCGGCGCGATGCGGCACGCCGCGCCGCCGAACTCTCGGACCGGGTGCGCGAAACCGAGGCGGCGTACCTGGAGGCGTCCACGCGGCACGACCACGCGCGGTCCGCCGTGACGGCGCTCCTGAGGCGCCGCCTCGACGGGTTCGCCGGCGAGCTGGCCCAGAGCCTCGTCGAGGGCGAGCCGTGCCCCGTGTGCGGCGCCGCCGAGCACCCGGCCCCCGCCACGCCGTCGGACGACGCGGTCGGCGACGCCGAGGTCGCCACGGCCGAAGCGGAGCGGGATGTCGCGGCCGCGGCCGAGACCGCCGCCGGTGACACGGCGCGCACCGCCCGCGAGGCCCATGCCGCCGCGCGGGCCCGGGCCGGCGATGCGACGGAGACCGAGGTGGCCGAGCTGCTCGCCGACGCCGCAGACGGTCTCAAGCGGGCCGAGGCGGCTGCCGAGGCCGTCGATCGGCTGCTCGCCGAGCGTGCCGAGCTCGCCGAGCTCGAGAGCTCGGCGCGCGCCGAGCACGACGCCGTGGCGGCGGACCTCCAGCGCCTTCGCGAATCGCTGGCTGCGAGCGTCGCGAGGGCTGAGCGCGACGCTCGGGCCGTCGACGAGGCCCGGGGGTCGTTCGCGACCGTCGCCGAGCGGATCGCCGACGCCGAGCGTCGCCGCGTGGCTGCGCACACCCTCGCCGAGGCGGTCGATGCCCGGGCCGCCGCCGCAGCGGCGGCGGAAGCCGCCCGCCGCGATCGCGACGACCGCATCGCCGCCACAGACTTCACCGACGCCCAGGCGGCGACCGCGGCGCTGCGCGACGACCAGACGCGCGCGGCGCTCGACAAGGGGATCCGCGACCACGAGGCGGCGCTGCGCGGCGAACGGGAGCGGCTGCGCGAGCTCGAACTCGAGCTGGCGGGCGAGCCCGACGGCCCGATCGAGCTCGAGGCGACCCACGAGGCGCTGGCCCGGGCCCGCGATGCGTGGAGTCGAGCCGTCGACGCCGCAGCCCAGGCCGCCCAGGTCGCGGCGGCCGTCGCCGACCTGAGCGCGCGGGCCGAGCGTGCACACGAGAAGGTCGGTGCGCTGGCCGAGGACGCCGAGATCATCGCGCGCCTGGCGAACACGGTGTCGGGCCGTGCCCCCAACACCCACCGCATGACGCTCGAGTCCTTCGTCCTCGCCGCCGAGCTCGAAGAGATCGTCGCGGCGGCGAACGTGCGCCTGTCCGACATGTCGGCCGGTCGCTACAGCCTGCAGCACACCGATGCGCTCGCCGCGCGCGGCGCCGCGTCCGGCCTCGGTCTGCAGATCATGGACGCCCACACGGGGCACGCGCGCCCCGCCCAGTCGCTGTCGGGCGGCGAGACGTTCCTGGCATCCCTCGCGCTCGCGCTCGGGCTCGCCGAGGTCGTCACCGCCCGCGCCGGCGGTGTCCGCCTCGACACCCTGTTCATCGACGAGGGCTTCGGCTCACTCGACGAAGACACTCTCGACCTCGCGATGCGCACGCTCGACGAGCTGCGCGCGGGCGGCCGCACCGTCGGCCTCATCAGCCACGTCGCCGCGATGAAGGAGCAGCTCCCCGCGCACCTGCTGGTCGAGGCCACGCCCGAGGGCCCGAGCGAGATCCGCCAGGACGAGCCCGCGTACGCCTGAGCCGCCAGGACGAGCCCGCGTGCCTCTGATCCGCTGGCCCCGGGCGGGTGACGTGTGGTCCGGCTCGGCCGCGTACGCTGGAGGAATGACCAAGAGCACTGTGTGGACCATTCTCGCCGTCGCCCTGGCGATCGTGATCGCCTGGATCCTGGTGAACGTGCTCTTCTCGGTGCTCTGGTTCGTCGTGCGACTGGTCGTCGTCGCCGCGGTCGCCGTCGCGGTCTACTTCCTGCTGCGGCGGGCCTTCAGCGGGTCGGAGAGCTGAGCGCTTCGGCCGCTCACACGCCGTAGTCTGCGCGAACGCGCTCGCGCAGCTGCGCCGAGCACAGCTCGACCATGTCGTGCCACGTCGCGTGGGCGTCGTCCTGCGCGCGATCCGACACGCTCTTGAGCACGCGGATCGGGATGCCGAACTCCTGCGCGACCCAGATGTAGGCGTACGTCTCCATGTCGACCATGCCCGCACCCAGCGGCAGGATCACCGAGACGGCCTCGGCGTCGTCCACGAAGTGATCGCCGGTCGCGATCGTGACCTCGCCGGCCTCGAGTTCGACCCGCGCCGGCAGCGACACGTGCTGGCCGACGATGCCGTCGATGTCCGTGACGTCGTGCTGGATCGCGGCGGCGATCTCGTAGACCTCGTGCTCGAGGCGTCGGTCGATCGCGCCGGCGGTGCCGACCACGAGCACCTCCTCGTACGAGCCGGCCTCGAGGGCGCGTGTGAGACCGTAGGTGGCCTGCAGCTTGCCCGGACCGGTCACCAGCCGATCGAATCCCGGCAGGTCTGCGGGGAAGGCGGAGAGTTCGGATTCGAGGGCGGCGACGAGGAGCTTCACCGTCCCATTCTGCCGGTGGTCGCCTGAGTCACCGCTGGAGGCGCGACGGCCCCACGATCACGCGCCGACGGTCGCGGACCCACCGTGCGCCGTCGTCGCGGTGCTCGGCACGCGTTGCGAAGCGGTACCGATACGCGATCGCGCGCACGTAGCGCGGCGCCGTTCCGTCGAACGGGTCGTGGGCGAGCAGCCGCAGGGTCGCGGCATCCGCTTCGAGCAGCTTGCCGAGCAGCGGCATGAACCACTCGTCGAGCGGCTGCCCGAGCGGCAGGAACCACATCAGCCAATCCAGACGCAGATGGTACGGCGCGTACTGCCGCGGGATGCGCCGCAGATCGCCGGGCTTGCCCTTGAATCCGTACTCGTGCCACGTCGCCAGCTCGGGGTTCGCGTCTCTCGTTCCCTCGACGACGATCTCGATGCGCTCTTTCGTGACGGTGCCGAACGCCCCGTAGGCGTTGGCGAGCTGCCAGCGGTTGAAGCCGGCGTTCATGAGCTGCCGGTGCGCGAAGAGGTTGCGCAGCGGCGCCCAGCTGAGCACCACGTACAGCAGCGCGACGGCCGACGTGACGACGAGCCACCACAGCGGCAGCCCGTCGAGGATCCACGGAGGGTCGTCGACGGCAGCCTCACTCGCCGCCCCGATGCCCGGGATGCCGATCGCCGAGAAGGCCAGCACGATGGTCGCCCAGTTCAGCCACGCGAAGTTGCCGGTCAGCACCAGCCACAGCTGGGTGGCGGCGATCACCGCCGCCGCCGCGGCGCCGACGAGCGCGGGCCACGGCCCGGGGATCCACTGGCCCAGCAGCGGCGCGAACAGGAACCACGGCACGACGAGCTGCGCGACATGGTTTCCCACGACCTCGCCGCGATGGAACCACGCGGGCAGCAGGTGCGCCTGACGGCTCAGCGGCCCCGGCATGGGCTGGGTCTCGTGGTGGTACATGAGGGCCGTCAGGTCGCGCCACTCGCGCCCGCCGCGGATCTTGATCATGCCGGCGCCGAACTCCAGCCGGAACAGCAGCCACCAGAACAGCACGATCACGGCTGTCGCGGGCGGCTGCGCGTTCGACCCGAGGAACGCGGCGAGGAACCCGACTTCGAGCAGCAGCATCTCCCAGCCGAAGCCGTAGAAGGTCTGCCCGATCGACGAGATCGACATGTACGCCAGCCACAGCGCGAGGAAGCACAGCATCGGCACCCACGCGGGACCGAGCTGCGGCAGCCCGATGACGAGCGCTCCCGCCACCACGATGCCGCCGATGCACAGCGCGCGCAGGCGGGCGTCGCTGTAGCGCACCCAGCGGAAGATCGTGGGACGAAGCATCCGTCCCGCGCGCTTCGTGCGCTTCGCCCAGGCCAGCAGCTCGGGCGCCGGCAGCAGGCCCCGCTCGCCGAGCAGCGCCGGGAACTGATTCAGCGTCGAGACGAAGGCGACGACGAACAGCGCCGCGATGCCCCGCTGCAGCACCTGCCGCGCGAACTCGAAGTCGACCGCCGCGAAGCCGTCCATGTCATCACTCCGGGAAGATGTCCTCCATGTCCACCGGCACCCCGGCGAGGTCGCCGAGTGCGAGCCGGGCGGCGTGCCAACCGGGCATGCCGGTCACCCCCGGTCCCGGGGGCGTCGAGGCCGAGGCCAGGTAGACGCCGTGGGCGGGCGTCCGCCACGGCGCCGTCGAGACGACGGGACGTCGCACCGCCTGCGGCAGCGTGAACGCGCCGCCGAGGATGTCGCCGCCGATGTCCGCGGGGTTGTAGACAGAACGCTGCTCGGCGGTCATCGCCGACGATGCCAGGATGCGGTCGCGGAAGCCCGGCGCGAACCGCTCGATCTGGCGCGTGACCAGCTCGGTCGGGTCCAGGCGCGACCCCGGGGGCACATGGATGTACGCCCACAGCGTCTGCGCGCCCTCCGGTGCGCGGGTGTCGTCGAAGATGCTCGGCTGCACGGCGAGGACGTACGGATGCACGCTCACGCGTCCGGCCGCCACGGAGTTCTCGCTCACCGCGACCTCGTCCGCCGTGCCCGCGACGTGCACGGTGGGCGACCGGGTCACGTCGGGGTTCGCCCACGGCACAGGGCCGTCGAGGGCGAAGTCGACCTTGGCGGCGGCGGCGCCGTACCGGTACGCGGACACGGCGCGCCGATAGCGCGCAGGCAGATCCGGCAGGGTCAGCAGCAGGCGCGGCGACGTGTCGAGCATCAGCAGGTCGCCGGCCTCGGGGTCTCCCCAGTCCAGACCCTCGAGCCGATCGATGCGTCGATCGGTCTCGATCTCGCCGCCGTGGGCGACGAGGTCGTCGATGAGCGCATCCGCGATCGTCCGGGCACCGCCGCGCGGGTAGGCCCATCCCTCGGCGGTGTGGCCGTGCGCCGCCAGGAACAGCCCCGATGCCGCCGACGCCGGCGACGGCAGGGCCGTGTTCGCGTGGGCGAAGACGCCCGCCAGCAGCGCCGCCGCCTCGTCGGTCGCGAACGTGCCGCGGCCGAGGAACGAACCCATCTGCAGCATCCGCGCGGCGAACCGCGCCATGACGACCGGATGCCGCGGCACGCGCAGCAGCTGGTTGCCCGTCAGCTCGACGACGGCGTCGATGTGCTCGGCGAGCGGCTGGACGACGGCCCGCCATGCGCGGGCGTCCCGGCCGAGCCCCTCGGCGGTGCGGTCGAGGTCGCGCCACGCGATCGCGGCGCGTCCGCCGTCGAGCGGCTGCGCGTACGAGATGTCGGGCACGATCCAGTCGACGCGGTCGCGGATGCCGAACGCGCGCAGGAACGGCGAGCTGAGCGCTGCGGGGTGCACCGCCGAGCACACATCGTGCTGGAAGCCGGGGAGGGTCAGCTCGGCGGTCCGCACCCCGCCCCCGGGGGTGGCGTCCGCTTCGAGCACCTGCACGTCGTAGCCCGCGCGCGCGAGGGTGACGGCGGCGGTCAGTCCGTTGGGGCCGCTGCCGATGACGGTCGCACGCCGGGCCATGCATCCATCCTGCCCGCCGCGCCGCGCCGGCGGAAGGCGCCGCCCGGCACGCCGTGCCGAACGCTTCCCCCTCGACCGCACGTCGGCCAGGATTGGGAGTGCGGAGACCGTCCGCAGGAAGAGGGCTGACATGCAATCGGTGCTGCTGGAGACCCCCGACGGAATCGCCGCCCGGCTGGGCTGGGATCCCAAGATGAGCGAGCACGACCGCAAGCGCGTGCTCGCCCGCGAATTGGTCGCCGCGCACCTGAAGCGCGAGCTCAAGGAGGTCCGCGTCGAGCGCGAGTCGCCGGCGCAGTTCGGCTTCCACACCGAGCTGTTCGCCGAGGTCGACGGCGAAGAAGTGCCGCTCAAGATCAAGAACGCCAGCTTCCGCGGCGCGACCGTCGTCGCGATCGCCGATCCGGCCGTTCCGCTGGGGATCGACCTGCGCGATGCGCATCCCGACGAGGTGCTGCTGCGCGAGATGCGCCGCCATTCGCACCTGTTCGACGAGAGCAACGTCGATACGCTCCTCGCCCACTGGACCCGCGTGCAGGCGGTGCGCGAGGCCGACGGCCGTGGGGCGCGCGTCAAGCCCGACCACGTGCGGCTGGACGCGCCGCTGACGAAGGGGTGGATCCCCGACCGGCGCGTGTACTACCAGCTGGCCGATCTGTCGCGCGACGGCTGGATCATCACCCTCGCGTACGGCGCCGAGCCGCGCTGATCCCGAATCGCCGCGAATCCTTCACGCGGCCGAAACAGGCCCGGTCGTACTCTGGAGCATGGCGCACATCGCATCCGGAGACTGGCTCACACCGGCCGGAACCGTCGTCGCGATCGTCGGCGACGGGGCCGCCGACGCACTGACGGCGCTGGACGGCATCCGCGACGTCGAGACGCTTCCGCTCGGCGACGACGATCCGTCGCTCGGCGCTCGCCGCATCGCCGCCGCGCGCTCGCCGTGGGTCGTGCACGACGCCGACCCGCTCGGCCACGTCGCGTCGGCGTGGGTGGAGCTGTTCCAGGAGCGCTCCACGCTGGGTGTGCTCGAGATCGAGGTCGACGCCGCGCTGTCGCGCTTCGAGGCGGGCGAGGCCATCATGCCCGACTACTACATCGTCCTCGAGCCGTCGTCGGCCGAGCACACGTGGCGCCACTGGTGGTGCGGCGCCCTCGGCCACCGCGCACCGCGGCGCGTGCTCCCGGTGGACGCGCCGGCGTCGTCGATGGCGGATGCCGTGCGGCGCCTGCTGACGTCTCTGCCGTCGTCGCGTCCGTGGCCCGAACCGGCCTCGTGGCTGCCGAGCCTCAAGTTCGACATCCCCGACCGGGTCGGCGTGCGCGACACCGGACGGTGAGCGGCGTCACTCCTCGACGAGCTCGGGGAGTGCGGCCTTCAGCTCGTCGAGCCAGACCGCGGCGTTGCCGTCGGACGGCGCGCGCCAGTCGCCTCGGGGCGACAGCGAGCCCGCGGGCGACACCTTGGGCCCGTTCGGGATCGCCGAGCGCTTGAACTGCGCGAAGGCGAAGTAGCGGCGCAGGAACACCTGCAGCCACCTCACGACGGTCGCCAGGTCGTAGCCGTAGCGGTCGACCTCGGGGAAGCCGGGCGGCCACGCGCCGGCCTCCGGGTCCCGCCACGCGTGCTCGGCGAGGAACGCGATCTTCGACGGGCGCATGCCGTAGCGCAGCACGTGGAACAGCGCGAAGTCGTGCAGCGCGTACGGGCCGATGCGGTCCTCGGTGGACTGCATCCGGCCGTCCTGGCCCGCCGGCACCAGTTCGGGAGAGATCTCGGTGTCGAGCACCGACTGCAGCACGTCGCGCGCACGGTCCGACAGGCGGGCCGCGCCGTCGTCGCCGCGGTGGGCGATGACCCAGCGGATGAGGTGCTGGATGAGCGTCTTCGGGACGCCGGTGTTCACGGCGTAGTGGCTCATCTGGTCGCCGACGCCGTAGGTGGACCAGCCCAGGGCCAGCTCGGACAGGTCGGACGTGCCGATGACGATGCCGCCGTGGTGGTTGGCGAGGCGGAAGAGGAAGTCGGTGCGGATGCCGGCCTGGACGTTCTCGAAGGTGACGTCGTGCACCGGCTCGCCATCGGCGAACGGGTGCGAGATGCCCTGCAGGATCTCGAGCGCGGCTGGGCGGATGTCGATCGTCTCGATGCTCGCCCCGATCGCCTCCGCCAGGGCGATCGCGTTGGACTTGGTGTGGTCGCTCGTGGCGAAGCCGGGCATCGTGAAGGCACGGATCTCGCTGCGGGCCAGCCCCATGCGGTCCATCGCGCGGGCGACGACCAGGAGCGCATGGGTCGAGTCGAGTCCGCCGCTCAGGCCGATGACGGGCTTGGGTCGTCCGATCGCCTCGAGCCGCTGCACGAGGCCGGAGACCTGGATGTTGAACGCTTCGTAGCAGTCCTGTGCGAGCCGCTCGGCGTCGTCGGGCACGAAGGGGAACCGGTCGAGGCTGCGGCGCAGCCCGACGTCTCCGGTGGGCGGGTCGAGCTCGAAGTGGACGGTGCGGAACGTGCGCGCGCCGAGCGGCGACTGCGCGGTGCGCCGGTTGTCGTCGAAGGTGCCCTGCCGCAGGCGGTCCTGCCGCAGCCGGTCGAGGTCGACGTCGGCGATCGAGGCGCGAGGGCCGGCGGGGAAGCGCTCGGTCTCGGCCAGCAGCAGGCCGCCCTCGTAGATCATCGTCTGGCCGTCCCACGACAGGTCGTTCGTGGATTCGCCCATGCCCGCCGCCGCATAGGCGTAGGCGGCGAGGCACCGCAGCGACTGCGACTGGCACAGATCCTTGCGGTCCTCGGCGCGCGCGATGGTGATGGGACTGCCGCTGAGGTTCAGCAGCACCGTGGCGCCGGCCAGAGCCGCCTGGGACGAGGGCGGGATCGGCACCCAGACGTCCTCGCACACCTCGGCGTGGACGACGAGGCCGGGGACGTCGAGGGCCTCGAACAGCAGGTCGGGTCCGAAGGGGGCCTCGAGTCCTCCGATGCGGATGTCCTGGTCGTCCTGGTCGTCGCCGGGCGCGTACCAGCGTCGCTCGTAGAACTCGCGGTAGGTGGGGAGGTACGACTTGGGCACGACGCCGAGGATCTCGCCGCGGTGGATCACGACGGCGCAGTTGTAGAGCCGGTTGCGGTGCCGCAGCGGAGCCCCGACGACGATGACGGGCATGAGGTCGTCGGAGGCCTCGACGAGGCGCTCGATCTGGGCGACGACGGCGTCGAGCACGGGGTCCTGCATGACCAGGTCGTCGATCGCGTAGCCGCTCAGGCACAGCTCGGGGAAGACCGCGACCGCCACAGCGTCGTCGTGGCACTGCCGCGCGGACGCGAGCACGGCGTCGGCGTTGGCGACCGGGTCGGCGATGCGCACCGGGATGGTGCAGGCGGCGATCCGCGCGAATCCGTGGCGGTAGGCGCTCTCGAAGTCGAGACGGCTCGTGCTCATGGATCCAGTCTGTCAGGTGGGGCTCGCCACCGGCGAGAGGCCGCTGTCGCAACCCCTCGGTACTGTCGATGGGGAAGGGGTGGGGCATTGCGATACATACCTGACGAGGCACGGCTCGTGTGGAGCGCGAGCGACCTGAAGGCCGCCGCCGAGTGCGAGTTCGCCTGGGTGCGCGCGATCGACGCGAAGCTCGGGCGCGTTCCCGTCGTCGAAGAGCCCGAAGACCTCACCCTCGAGCGCGCCGGCCGGCTCGGGCTCGTGCACGAGAGGCGCGTGCTCGCCGAGTACATCGAGCGCTTCGGCGACCGAGTGATCGTGATCCCCGAGACGCGCTCGTCCGATGCCGCAGGGCTGGCCGAGGCTGTGGCGCGCACGCGCGCAGCGCTGGATTCGGATGCCCTCGTGATCTACCAGGCCGCCTTCGCCACCGACGGGTTCGTCGGGTTCGCCGACTTCCTGGTGCGCGACGGGGCGGATGCCGGCTCGGCCGGACCGTGGATCGTGCAGGACACCAAGCTCGCGCGCCGTGCGCGCGTGACGGCCCTCATGCAGCTGGCGGCATACGTCGATCAGCTCGATCGGCTGGGGGTTTCGCGGGCAGACCATGTCGAGCTCCTGCTCGGCGACGGATCGGTCAGCTCCCATCGCGTCACCGATCTCATGCCGGTATTCGGCCTGCGGCGCGCACGGCTCGAGGCGCTCATCGCCGACCGGCGGCTCGAGGACGGCGCCGCCGGCGAGCCGATCGCCTGGGGTGACCCGCGCGGGGATCTCGGTGTTCTCGCGTGCGGCCGCTGCGCCACGTGCGAGATCGAGGTCACGGCGACGCGCGATCTGCTCCTGGTCGCCGGCATGCGCCCCGTGCAGCGCGAGCGGCTGCGCGACGCCGGCATCCTCACGATCGACGACCTGGCCTCGGCCCGCTCCGGCCCCGAGGGTATGCGGCACGAGGTCTTCTCGATGCTGCGCACGCAGGCGCGCCTGCAGCTCGCCAGTCCCGCGGGCGTCCCGCAGCCGGTCGCGCCGGCCGCGGCGCCGGCGGCGGCCTTCTCCGCCGGCGTGACGGTGACGGCGACCCTCGCACCGGCCGCGGCCCCCGCTGCGACCGAGCCGCCCGTGCCGGTGTTCGAGGTCGTGGCGCCGAAGGCCCTCGCCGCCCTGCCGCGCCCCGACCTCGGTGACCTGTTCTTCGATTTCGAAGGCGACCCGCTGTACACCGAGTCGCCCGTCGCCGGGGAGCCTGCGTCGTGGGGGATCGACTACCTGTTCGGCTGGGTCGACATGCGCGAGGAGTACAGCGCGCTGTGGGCGCACACGTTCGCCGACGAGAAGCGGGCGCTCGAGGACTTCCTCGACATGGTCGCGCTTCGTCGCGAGCAGCATCCCGGCATGCACATCTACCACTACGCGCCATACGAGCCGACGCACCTGCTGGCGATGGCGGCACGGTACGGCGTGCGGGAGGCCGATGTCGACCGGCTGCTGCGTGACGGCGTGTTCGTGGATCTGTACCCGATCGTGCGGCGCGCGCTGCGGGTGGGGTCGCGCTCGTACTCGATCAAGAAGCTCGAGCCGCTGTACATGGGCGAAGAGGTGCGCACGAGCGACGTCCAGAAGGGCGACGACTCGATCGTGCAGTACGTCGAGGCGCGCGGCCTGCGTGATGACGGGCACGACGCCGAGGCGGACGCGATCCTCGACGACCTGGCCGACTACAACCGCTACGACTGCGTCTCGACGAGGCGTCTGCGCGACTGGCTCGTCGATCGCGCGCGCGAAGCGGGTCTGCGTCCGTCCCCGAACCCCGAGCCCGCCGACGCGGCGTACGAGCCGTCGCTGCGTGCGCTGACGCTGGATTCGCTGGCGCTGCGGCACGCGCCCGAGTCGGCCGAGGCACGCGCGCTGCGCTTGGGCGCGGCCGCGATCGACTACTACCCGCGCGAGGCGAAGTCGTTCTGGGCGACGCACTTCCTGCGTCTGCGCGAGCCCGTCTCGGTGTGGGACGAGACGCGCGACGTCATCGTGCTCGATCCCGATCGGTGCCGCGTCGTCGAGGACTGGCATCGCGCCGAGGGCCGGCGCACCGACCACCGCGTGCTCGAGCTGCGCGGAGATGTGGCGCCCGGCACGCGGTTGAGCGAGGGCGGCTCGCCCTTCGCGCTGTACGAGCTGCCGGTGCCGTTCCCGTTCGATCCGCATGCGCGGTGGATCCACGCAGATCACCGGGTCACCGTGGTCGAGGTGCTCGACGACGGCGTCGTGGTCGAGGAGGCAGCTGTCGAGGGCCTGACGTGGTCGGAGCTGCCGCTCGCGATCACGCCGGCGGCCCCGCCGCGGGCGATGAGCCAGCAGTCCGCGATCGACGCGTGGGCGGATGCCCTGATCGCCGCCGATCCCGCCCTGCCCGAGGACCCCGCGACCGACATCCTGTGCCGGCGCGCGCCCCGCACGCCCAGCGGAGGCCTGCCGCCGCGCGACGGCGACGACGTCGACACGATCACGCGCGCGGTCGCCGAGCTCGACCGCAGCTACCTCGCCGTGCAGGGCCCGCCCGGCACCGGCAAGACCTACGTGGGCTCGCACGTCATCGCCCGTCTCGTCGAAGAGCGGAAGTATCGGATCGGGATCGTCGCCCAATCGCATGCCGTGGTCGAGAACATGCTCGACCGCGTGGTCGCCGCCGGCGTCCCCGCGGAGCAGGTCGCGAAGGCGCCCAAGGACCGCGACGCCGAGGTGTCGTTCACCGTCATCGAGAAGAACGGCGTCGCCGGCTTCGCCGAGGAGCACGCCGACTCCGGCTTCGTCGTCGGCGGCACGGCGTGGGACTTCAGCAATGAGCGCCGCATCCCGCGGGGGAGCCTCGACCTGCTGGTGATCGACGAGGCCGGCCAGTTCTCGCTCGCCTCCACGATCGCCGTATCGCTCGCGGCCCCGCGCCTGCTGCTGCTCGGCGACCCCCAGCAGCTGCCGCAGGTGAGTCAGGGCACGCATCCCGAGCCCGTCGACACCTCGGCGCTGGGCTGGGTCATGGACGGCGCCGACGTCATCCCCGCCGACCGCGGCTACTTCCTCGCCCGCACGTGGCGCATGCATCCCGAGGTCGCCGCTCCCGTCTCGGCGCTGTCGTACGACGGCGAGCTCGCGGCTCACCCCTCGACCGCTCTGCGCCGCATAGACGGCGTCGCACCCGGCCTGGTCCCCGTGTCGCTGCGCCATCACGGCCGGGCCACCCACGCGCCTGAGGAAGCCGAGGCGGTCGTCGCGATCGTGCGCGACCTCGTCGGCCGGAGCTGGCGCGACGTCGAGGTCGAGGACGACGGTGAACCGGTCGCCGTGCCCGAGCGTCCGCTGACGCAGGCCGACATCATCGTCGTCACCCCCTACAACGCCCAGCAGGTCGAGGTCGAGCGCGCCCTGGCCGAGGCGGGCTTCGGGTCGGTGCCGGTCGGCACGGTCGACCGGTTCCAAGGTCAGGAGGCGGCGGTGGCGATCGTCTCGCTCGCGGCCTCGTCGGGTCGCGATGCGCCGCGCGGCCTGGAGTTCCTGCTGCTGCGCAACCGCCTGAACGTCGCCGTCTCGCGTGCCGAGCACACCGCGTACCTGGTGCACTCGCCGGGTCTGCTCGACGACCTGCCGCGCACGCCCGAGGGCGTCGGGCGCCTGAGCGCGTTCGCGCATCTCGTGGGCGCTGGCGCGTATGCCGACTGATGCACCGGCCGGGCTGCCGGCCTGGCGACGTGCTCGTCGGCGGGCAGCACGAATGCCGGCCCGAGGCCGATGCGCCGTCGACTAGCATGCGGGCATGACGACTCCAGCTCCGATCGACGACGTCTCGATCGGCGGTGAAGGCATTCGCCTCGGTCAGTTCCTCAAGTTCGCCGGGCTCCTCGACTCCGGTGGAGACGTGAAAGAGGCCATCATCGACGGCTACGTGCTCGTCAACGGCGAGGTCGATCGCCGCCGCGGACGCCAGCTGCAGCTCGGCGACGTCGTCGCCTTCGACGGACGCAGGGTGCGCGTCTGCCCCTGAGGGCGGCGATGCGGGCCGTCGACGAGAACAAGGCTCAGCTGCTTGCCCGGTGGGGACACCGAGATCGCTCCGAGCCCGTCGGCTCGCGGAGATCACGGCAAGCGGGGACAGCGGTCTGCTGTGCCGATTCTCGCGCTGACTTAGTATCTACGTATGCACGCAGATACGTATGGTGCTCGGCTCCGGCCCGACAGTGAGTTCGTCGATGTGGCGGTCGAGGTCTTCCGGCTCCTGGCGGACGCGACCCGCATCCGGATCGTGCTGGCGCTGCGCGGGCGAGAGCTGCCCGTCAACGACCTCGCCGACGCGGTGGAGCGAAGCCCGGCGGCCGTCTCGCAGCATCTGGCGAAGCTGCGGTGGGCCCAGGTCGTCCGGGTCCGCAAGGAGGGCAACCGGGTGTTCTACCGGCTCGCCGACGAGCACGCGCATCGACTGGTCGTGGAGGCGATCATGCAGGCCGAGCACGCGGTCGAGGAGTCTCCCGGCCACCACGCATGATCGAGGTCCTCCGCAATCGCACGTACCGGACGCTGTTCGGCGCGCAGGTGATCGCGCTCATCGGGACGGGGCTGCTCACCGTCGCCCTCGGGCTGCTGGCGTTCGATCTGGCCGGGAACGCCGCCGGATCCGTACTGGGAACGGCGCTGACGATCAAGATGGTCGCGTACGTCGGCGTCGCGCCGTTCATGGCGGCGCTGGTGGATCGGATGCCGAAGAAGGTCGTGCTGGTCGGCGCCGACGTCATCCGGTTCGCGATCGCGCTGATGCTCCCGTTCGTCACCGAGACCTGGCAGATCTACGTGCTGGTGTTCGCGCTGCAGTCCGCGTCGGCGACGTTCACGCCCGCCTTCCAGTCGCTCATCCCGACCGTCCTGCCCGACGCGCGCGACTATACGCGTGCCCTCGCGCTGTCGCGGCTCGCGTACGACCTCGAGGCGCTGCTCAGTCCGATCCTGGCCGCCGCACTGCTGACGATGGTCGCCTACAGCGACCTGTTCCTGGGGACCGCGTTCGGGTTCGCCGCCTCGGCGACGCTCGTGCTCGTCGCGGCGATCCCGGTCCACGCCACAGGCGCCGAGACCTCGACATTCTGGCAGCGCCTCCCCGAGGGCATCCGGGTCTTCGTGCGCACGCCCGAGCTGCGGTTCCTCGCCCTGGCGAATCTGGTCGTCGCCGCGGGAACCGCACACGTACTGGTGAACTCGGTCGTCTACGTCAAGGCCGTCTTCGGGCTCGGCGACTCCGCCCTCGCCCTCACGCTCGGCGCCTACGGAGTGGGCTCCCTGCTCGTGGCGCTGAACATCCCCCGGCTGGTCGATCGCCTCGGGGTCATCCGCACGATCCGCGCCGGGCTCGTCACGATCGTGGTGGGGCTGACGGCGGCATCCGTCGTCACCCTCTTCGCTGTCGTCGACGGCGCCGGATGGGCGGCCGTCCTCACGGTCTGGGTCGTGCTCGGAGCGGGCACATCCCTGGTCGGCACGCCCTCGTCGCGCCTGCTCGCCGATGCGTCGACCCCCGCCAACCGGAACCTCGTGTACACGGCGCAGTTCGCGCTGTCGCACGCGTGCTTCCTGATCGCGTACCCCCTCGCGGGGTGGATCGGGGCGTACAGCCTCGTCGGCGCGGCCGCTGTGCTGACCCTCGTGGCGGTGGCGGGAGCCGTCGTCGCGGCGGCGAGTCGAGCCTCGCGGGAGACCCGTCCCCGCCATCGCGTCCGACGCCCCCGATGACCGCCGGCGCGGAGCGCTGCGACGACGGCCCGGCCGGAGGTCCCACGGGTCAGGATCGGGTTTCCCCGATCCATACGGTTGCTTCCCCCGGAACGGCGCCGCCCGAGACGGGCGCGCTCGAGAGCCGCACCGGGACGCCCGCGGGCAGCGGGTAGGGCTCGGAGCCGAAGTTCGTGACCACCTGCCATCCGTTCGGGCGCGCGAACCACAGGACGTCGTCGCGTCCGGTCTCGACCCACGTCAGCTGCTCGGCGGACTGGAGTTCGTGGCGGAGGGCCAGCGCCCGGCGGTAGAGCGAGAGCGTCGAGGAGTCGTCGCCGTCCTCGACATCGACGGCAGACGAAGAGAACCACGACGGCTGCGGCAGGTGAGCTCCGTCCTCGCCGAATCCGAACGACGAGCCGGTCGGCGACCAGGGCAGCGGCACGCGGCATCCGTCCCGCCCGATCTCCGTCCCTTCGGTGCGGAAGAAGGTCGGGTCCTGGCGCTCGTCGTCGGGGATGGCGGTCACCTCGTGCAGCCCGAGCTCCTCGCCCTGGTAGAGGTAGGCCGAGCCCGGGAGCCCCAGCATGAACAGCGTGGCGGCGACCGCGCGACGCCGGCCGCGCTCGCGGTCGAGGTCCGCGTCATCGCCGCCGCCGTGGAGCCAGTCGCGGACGTGCGTCATCAGCTCGGTGGTGCCCTGTCCGGCGACGCGAAGCCCGTAGCGGGTCGCGTGCCGGACCACATCGTGATTCGAGAGCACCCACGTGCTCGACGAGCCGGAGCGGGCCGCGAGCTCGAGGCTGTCGGTGACGATGCGGCGGAACTGCGCGGCGTCGAAGTCGGCTTGGAGCAGCTCGAAGTTGAACGACTGGCCGAGGCTCTCGGGACTCGCGTAGCGCGGGACGCGGTCGGAGGCGACCCAGGCCTCGGCCACGGCCGTGCGGGGTGGGTCGTACGAGTCGAAGACCGCCCGCCACTCGGCGTAGATCTCGTGCACGTCGTCGCGGTCGATCAGCGGATGGTTGCCGTCGATCGGGATCAGGGCGAGTTCGTCCCGCGTCGGGAGCGGCTCGGTCAGGTCCTTGGTGAGCATGTGCGCGACGTCGATGCGGAACCCGTCGACCCCGCGATCCGACCAGAACCTCAGCGTCGAGACGAAGTCCTCGTGCACATCGGGGTTGTCCCAGTTGAGGTCGGGCTGCTCGGTGGCGAAGTTGTGGAAGTACCACTGGCCGTCTTCGACGCGATGCCACGCCGGTCCGCCGAACACCGACACCCAGTCCGTGGGAGGCTCGGACCCGTCCGGGCCCGTGCCGTCGCGGAAGATGTATCGGTCGCGTGCCGCCGATCCGCGCCCGGCCGACAGCGCCTCCTGGAACCACGGGTGCAGGTCGGAGGTGTGGTTGGGGACGATGTCGACGATCACCTTGATGCCGCGCTCATGCAGCGCGTCGACCATGGCGTCGAAGTCGTCGAGCGTTCCCAGCCGCGGGTCGACGTCGCGGTAGTCGGCGACGTCGTATCCGCCGTCCGCGAGCGCGGAGGGGTAGAAGGGGCTCAGCCACACGGCGTCGACGCCCAGCGCCGCCAGGTAGTCGGCGCGCGAGACGATGCCGGGGATGTCGCCGAGCCCGTCGCCGTTCGCGTCGGCGAAGCTGCGGGGGTAGATCTGATAGACCGTGGCCTGTCGCCACCACAGGGCGGCGCTGGCATCGATGGCGGTGTCGACACGGGGGTCGGCGGCGGTTCTCACGGAGTTGAGTCCTTTCGAGGTGTGATGTGAGTGATCCGGTGCGGCGGGCTCAGCCCTTGACGGCGCCCTGCGTGACGCCCTCCATGACCCACCGCTGCGTGAACAGGTAGACCACGATCGCCGGGGCCATCGCCATCAGGTACGACGCGAACGACACGTTGTAGTTGTTGCTGAACTGCGTCTGGAAGATGCTCTGCACCACCGGCAGCGTCTGCAGCGCCGGCTGCGAGGTGATCAGGGACGGCATCATGAAGTCGTTCCAGGAGGCGAGGAAGGCGAAGATGCCGATCGTGGCGCTCATCGGCGCGAGGAGCGGGAAGATGAGGCGCCAGAACGTCTGCCAGGTCGTGGCTCCGTCGATGCGGGCGCTCTCTTCGAGTTCGAGCGGGATCGAGCGCAGGAACGCCGTGAACAG
Source organism: Microbacter sp. GSS18 (assembly GCA_029319145.1). Taxonomy (NCBI): domain Bacteria; kingdom Pseudomonadati; phylum Bacteroidota; class Bacteroidia; order Bacteroidales; family Porphyromonadaceae; genus Microbacter; species Microbacter sp. GSS18. The sequence goes on from CP119753.1 coordinate 3,771,837, forward strand.
CAGGATGCTGAAGCTGAGCTGGAACATGATGTGCAGCAGCGTGACGCCGATGGGATTGTCGAGCCCCAGCAGCCCGGTGAGCTGGATCTGCGGCAGCGCGACGACCGGGAACGGCAGGAACATCGCCGCGAGCAGGTAGAAGAACGACCAGCGGAACAGCCGCCGATCCCAGTTGCGCGAGATGGCGAAGGACGCGAGCGCGGCCAGGAGGATGGTGCCGGCGACCGTGCCGGCTGTGACCAGCGTCGAGATCAGCAGCGCGACCGGGAAGTTCGTCAGCTCCCAGGCGGCGACGAAGCCCTCGATCGAGAACGGCGCCGGCAGCGAGAAGGCGTTGCCGTCGGCCGCCTGGGACTGGGTCTTGAACGCCATCGACAGCGTCACATACAGGGGCACCAGGACGGTGATCGCGCAGAGGATCAGGACGATGGTCGTCGACCAGCTGATGCGCTCCCTGCCGACGCGTCGTCGCTTGGGCGTGGGGACGGTGTGCTCGAGGACCTCTTCGGCCTCGCTGGCCTGGAATGCGAGAGCGGGCTGGACGGACATCAGAAGGAGCTCCTTCCCCGCGTGATCGACAGCTGTGCTGCGGAGATCACGATGACGATGATGAAGAACAGGGTGGCGTTGGCCATCTGGTAGGCGTAATCGCCCCCGGTGAAGCCGGTGACGATGGTCATGGCGATGCTTCGCGTGGCGGTTCCCGGGCCGCCGTCGGTGAGGCCGACGATGATGTCGTAGGCGTTGAGGAAGTTCTTGAAGCCGAGGATGACGTTGATGACGACGTAGCCGGCGACCAGTGGCAGCGTGATTCGCAGGAGCTGCTGCCGCTTGCTCGCACCGTCGATGTCGGCGGCCTCGTAGACCTCACCGGGGATCGACAGGAGGCCCGCGATGTAGATCAGGAGCGTTCCGGGGATCGCCTGCCACGCGGTGACGATGACGATCGCCACCCACGCCCAATCCGGATTCGCCAGGATGCTCTCGCTCAGGACGTTCAGCCCCAGCGCCTGCCCGACCGCGGGCACGGAGTTGGAGAACAGGAAGTTGAAGACGTAGGCGATGATGATGCCCGAGATGACCATCGGGATCACGAAGATCGCCCGCAGGCCCGTCTTGAACCGGATGCTGGCGGTCAGCCCGACCGCCAGCAGGAACGCGATCACGTTGACGGCGATGACCGTGACGATGGCGAAGCCGAACGTGAACAGGTAGCTCTGCAGTATGGCCGGGTCGGAGAAGATCGCGACGTAGTTGATGAAGCCGACGAACTCCCAGTCGCCGAAGCCGATCGAGTTGGTGAAGCTGAAGAAGATCCCGATGACCGCCGGAACGGTGATCGCGAGCGTGAACAGGATCAGGCTCGGGAGGAGGAAGAGGTAGTAGACGCCGTCGACTTTGCGACGGGAGCGGACGTCGGCCCCCGGGGGGACGGTGACGACAGCGGTGGTGCTGGCCATGGTGTTGGTCCTATCCGTTCGAGTCGGGGGTCACTGCCGCAGCGCGACGCGCGCCCAGTCGGCATCCATCGTCTGGAGGGTCTGCTCCGGATCGGCGCCGAGCACGATGCCCTGCAGATAGTTGTGGACGGGAATCGTCTGCGGGACCTGCTGCGTCGCGCCCTGGTAGAACGCCGCGCGGTCGAAGTACTCCTTCATCCCGGTGATGCGGGGGTCGGTCACGGGGGCGGCATCGACGGTCGTGCCGTAGCCGAGCTGCGCGGCGTTGTAGGCGTCCATGACGTCCTGCTGGAACAGGTAGCTGAGGAAGGCCCGGGCCGCCTCCTGGTGCGGCGACACTTCGGGTATCCACGCCGCGAGGTCCAGATTCACGCGGACCTTCAGGTCGCCGGGATCATCCGTCATCGGTAGCGGGAAGGTGCCGAGCTCCAGGTCGGGGGCCGTCTTCGCGATCTCCCCGAACGCCCACGGCCCCTGGAGGTACATCGCGGCCTCGCCCTGGGCGAAGGCGAGGTTGCCGTCACCGTACCCGCGGCTGGGCGCATCCTGGTTCGTGTAGGCGTCGCTGAGCTCCAGCATCTTGGCGACGGGCTCTGCCATCGTCTTCTCGAACGACACGGGCGAGTCCGGACCGACGTCGGTGCCCAGCGCGTTCATCTCGTCGTAGAACCCGGCGACGTCGACCATGCCGCCGACGCTGTAGTCGAACCACCCCTGGCCGACGGTCCACGGATCGGCGAACGTCGCGTAGAACGGGGTGATGCCGGCGGCCTCGAGCGTGTCGCACACCTCCAGCAGCTCATCCCACGTCGTGGGGACCTCGAGGCCCTGGTCGGCGAAGATCTCCTTGTTGTAGATGACGGATGCCGCCATCACCGAGTACGGCAGCACGCTGGTCCGCCCCGGGTAGGTGGCGTACTGGTCCACGAGCGCCTGCACCTCGGGCAGGATCCGGTCCGCCTCGGGCATGTCCGAGAGGTCGCTCAGGGCGCCGCGCTCCATGAAGCGCGCCATCTCCATGTTGTAGTTCAGCAGCGCGAGGTCGGGCGGGTTGCCCCGGACGAAGCCCGCCTGCAGGTTGGCGGACGTGTCGAAGACGACGTGGACGTCGTCCTGCGACTGGTTGTACTCCTCGATCAGGTCGCGGAAGTACGGAATGGCTTCGGGCTTGCTGAGGTGGAAGGTGATCGACTCGGGGCCGCCGCCACCGGCGCCGGCCGCGCAGCCGCCGATGACGCCCGTCACCGTCATCAGCGCGACCACCGCCCCGGCGCGAAGCGCTCTGCTGCGTGAATTCTCTGGCACGTCGTCGTCCCTTCTCCGGCTGCGTCGCCGAATGCATTGGAAGCGTTTCCGATAGAGAACTACAAATCTGGTCGGGAGTCAAGGCCTATCAAAGGAATATACGTCGGAAACGCTTCCATACCTCCGGAAAGCGATAGCCTCACTGCGTGGCTTCCAATGAGAACGTCCTCATGCGCGACGTCGCGCAGCGTGCCGGCGTCGGCGTCGCGACGGTGTCGAGGGCGCTCAGCGGCGCCCCCGGCGTCTCGCCGGTCACACGCGCGCGCATCCAGGAGATCGCCCGCGCCATGGGCTACGTCGTCTCGCCCGAGGCGTCCCGTCTGGCCAAGGGAGTGACGGGGCGGGTCGCGGTGGTCGTGCCGCATGTCTCCCGGTGGTTCTTCGGCGCCGTCGTCGAGGGGATCGAGCGGGTGCTCGGCCCGACGGGGACGGATGTGCTGCTCTATCAGGTGCCCGACGAAGCGTCGCGCCACCGCTTCTTCAGCGAGCTGCCGGCGCGGCGCAAGGTCGACGGTGCCATCGTCGTGGGAATCCCCATCGATACGGACGAGGAGCGCGCGCTCCACACCCTCGGCGTCCAGATCGTGACGGTGAGCGGCATCATCGTGTCGGGTCGCGGCGACACGTCGGTGTTCCCCTCTGTGAGGGTCGACGATGCGGCGGCCGCGCGTCAGGCAGCCGCTCATCTGCTCGCGCTCGGTCACCGACGCATCGGCGTGATCGGCTCGCGGGAGCCCACCATCCCGGAGTGGTTCGTCGACATTCCGCGCGCACAGGGGTTCAGCGAGGCGCTCACCGAAGCAGGGCATCCGCTCGAGCCCGAGATGATCGTGAACGTCGACTGGAATCCCGAGAACGCCGCGCGCGCCGCCGGCCGGCTGCTCAGTGCCTCGCCGCCGCCGACGGCGGTCTTCGCCCACTCGGACGAGCTGGCCGTCGCCGTGATGCGGACCATCCGGCGCGCCGGCCTGCGCGTGCCCGAGGACATCTCGGTGATGGGCGTCGACGACCATCCCATCGCCGCGCTGACCGACCTGACGACCATCGCGCAGCCGGCGGCCGAGCAGGGCGAAGAGGCGGCCACGATGATGCTCGACCTGCTGGCCGGCCGGGAGACCGAGACACAGGTCCTGCTGCCGACGATGCTCGTCCCGCGCGGCAGCACGGCGCGCCCGAGATAGCGCGCCCGAGACGCCCGCCGGGCACTGTTCTGGGCGCGACGACGGTCAGCGCGGCGACGCGCTCACGCACAGACTCGCGTGCTCGAGCGCATCGTCCCGGCACGCGGCCAGGGCCGCGCGCAGCGGCACGGCGAGCGTGCTGGCGAACGTGTTCGTGAAGTGGTTCCGATCGCGGTACGCCAGGACGTCGCCGATGACCGGCACGCACTGCATCGTGGTGCACAGCGCATCGCTGAGATCGAGAACGGCGATATCCTCGGGCACGTCCGCGTCGGCGAGCAGAGCGTCGAGATCGCCGAAGATCTCGTTCGCGGGCCGCGCGCAGTCGGCGATCACGTCGGCGGCGAGGACGCACTCCGGCACCGGCTGGAGGAAGCGTGGGGTGTCGCGGATGCCGACGACGCTCACACCCATCTCGACCAGCCAGCGCCATCCCTCGACCTGATCGGCCGGAGGCGCCACCTCGCCGTTGTGGACCGTCGTCCACGTGAGGATCACGACCACGACGTCCGGCGGATCCGTGCGCAGCGCTTCGGTCACATTCGCCGACCACGCGCGGCAGGGCCGTGCGTCATCGCCGGATTCGGCCAGCCCCCAGCGGCACGCATGCTTGACCACGGCGCTCAGATGCCAGGACTCGTCCTCTGCCACCACCTCCCACGCGGGAATCCAGTGCTCGGTGTGGGAGCCGCCGAGGAGCAGGACATCCAGCGTCGCGTCCTCGGGCTGCACGATCTCGCACACCACCGCCTCCTGCCCGAGGGTGGTGCGGTCGGGAGCCCGTGGGCACTCGTGGCCGTCGACGAGGATGTCGTCGTGCGCGGCGAACCACGCGCTCGGCCGGAACTCCGAGACGGCGCCGGCCTGCGGCGCCGCGGCGGCGCCCGGGTGCCCGGCCGACGGCTCCGAGACCGCCGCGCGCTCGCGGTCGATCACCGCGGTCATCGCGAAGACGCCGGCGAGAGCCGTCGAGCCCACCACGACCAGCGGAACGGCGGTCATGGTCAGGAGTCGACGAGGAGACACGCGCGGGCGGAGCCGGACCACGGGTCGCTCCAGCAGATGGTAGGTGAGGATCGACAGGACGAGCGAGATCCCGAGCACCACGAACGCGCCGACGGTGCCCAGTTCGGGATGACCGCGGGACGCGACGTAGAACACGGCGACGGGCCAGTGCCACAGATACAGCGGGTACGACAGGTCGGCCAGCCACACCAGCGGTCGTGATGTCAGGATGCGACCGGCAGGCCCCCGGTCGCCGGCGGCGAGGACGATGAGGGCCGCACCTCCGACCGGCCACAGGGCCGCCGGTCCGGGGAACAGCGAACCGCCGTCGAAGAGGAACCCGCTGGAGATCACCATCGCGAGGCCGACCATCGCGAGCAGCGACCGCGTGCGGGCGCCGAAGCGGAGGCGTGTCGCGACGAGGCCCAGGAGCGCACCCGCTCCGATCTCCCAGAACCGGGTGAACGAGTCGAAGTAGGCCACCATCTGGTCGACGCGGACGAACCACATCGCATACGCGAAGGATCCTGCGGTCGCGAGCGCCGTCACGGTGATCAGGATGCGGCCGGCCAGGCCGCGGTCGGCCCGCGCGAGCGCCAGGGTCGCCAGCACCACGATGGGCCACAGCAGCAGGAACTGCCCCTGGATGGCGAGCGACCAGAAATGCTGCAGCGGATCCGCTGCCGACGACACCGCGCCGTACGCGAGACCCGTTTCGATCAGCTGCCAGTTCTGGTAGTAGAACGCGGATGCCGCCAGTTCCCGCCCCACGTCGATCCAGCGCGTCGCCGGGAGCACCGCGACGGTGGCCACCCCGACGGCGAGGAGGACGACGGTCGCGGACGGGAACAGCCGCGACGCAGCGCGCGAGTAGTGTCGCGTCACGGAGAAGCCGGGGCGACCGAAGCGGGACAGGACCTCGCGGGCGGCCAGAAAGCCGGTGACGAAGAGGAACACGTCCACGCCACCCGAGACCCTGCCGGCCCCGAGAAGATGGAAGACGACGACCAGCGTGAGCGCGACGCCGCGCAGGCCCTGCAACTCGGCGATGAAGCCGCTCGGGGACGCGTTCGATGTCCGCGAGCCAACATCGAACGCTGTCGCCACCCCGACCCTCCCCGCGATCCCCAGGGACACATTGCACGACAGGCGACCCGCGAGGCAAACCGGCGCCGTCCAGGGCTCTCCGCGCCGGCTCGAGGAGGCGCCGTCAGCGGTCCCTGAGGCTCATCGACCCGCATTCGAGCCGCCGCCCCGGCCGCGGAGGGGACCGACGGTCCCGCCGCGTGCCCGGCCAATCCCGCGCGTCCGCGGGCCCGGTGCGTAGACTCACGCACGACGGAGGAGGATGCATGGCCGAAGAGGCGCCGCGCCAGTTCGAGATCGATCTGCCCCCGGAGCTGATCGGCGGTGCCTACGCCGACTTCGCGAACGTGTGGCACACGCCCACGGTGTTCGTGATGGACTTCCTCACGCTCGCCAAGCCGCCGAGCGACCACGTCGATCCCGAGACCGGCGAGCGTCGCACGCTCGTGCCGGCGCGCGTCGTCAGTCGCATCCGCATTCCTCCCGAGCAGGTCTTCGAACTCGCGAAGGCCCTGACCCAGCAGCTGGAGTTCTGGGAGCAGGAGACCGGCCGGCGCAAGCCGCCGGACTCGCTCCTCGAGGACGAGTAGGCCGCGCGCGAGGGGCTGTCAACCCCCGCTCTCGTGCCCGGCGCTCGACATAGCCTGGCGATGCGCCAACCGGCGCACGTGCGGTGCCCGTTCGGCGAGGGGCGGGCACCGCACCGCCCTCGGCGCCACCCGCGCGGGCTGGATCAGACGGTGCCGTACAGGCGGTCGCCCGCGTCGCCGAGGCCCGGGACGATGTAGCCCTTCTCGTTGAGCTTCTGGTCCATCGCGCCGAGCACGAGCGTCACATCGCGGCCGTCGACCTGCTTCTCGATCGCCGCGACACCCTCGGGAGCGCCCAGCAGGCAGATCGCGGTGACGTCCTGCGCGCCGCGCGCGAACAGGAACTCGATCGCGGCGCCCAGCGACCCGCCGGTGGCGAGCATCGGGTCGAGCACGAAGCACTGGCGGTCGCTGAGGTCGTCGGGCAGGCGCTCGGCGTACGTCGATGGCTCGAGCGTCTCTTCGTTGCGGACCATGCCCAGGAACCCGACCTCGGCGGTGGGGATGAGCTTGACCATGCCCTCGAGCATGCCCAGTCCCGCGCGCAGGATCGGCACGACGAGGGGACGGGGCTCGCTGATGCGCACGCCTGTGGTCCCCGTCACCGGCGTCTTGATGTCGACGCTCTCGACGCGGACGTTGCGGGTCGCCTCGTACGCCAGCAGCGTCACGAGTTCCTCGGTGAGCTGGCGGAACACCGGCGACGGCGTGCGCTCGTCGCGCAGGGCGGTGAGCTTGTGGGTGATGAGCGGGTGTTCGGCGACGTGCAGGCGCATACGCTCAGGTTAGCCGGTGACGTCCTACCCTCGTGATGTGGACATCGCCGCGTCGGACCAGGCCGCCATGGAGCGCGCGCTCGAACTCGCCGCCGCCGCCGGAGAGGCCGGCGACGTGCCGGTCGGGGCGGTGGTGACGGATGCCGACGGCACCGTCATCGGCGAGGGACGCAACGTCCGCGAGGTCACCCACGATCCCACCGGGCACGCCGAGATCGAGGCGATGCGGCGCGCCGCGGCCGCCATCGAATCGTGGAACCTCGAGGGCTGCACGCTCGTGGTCACGCTCGAGCCGTGCGTCATGTGCGCGGGCGCGCTGCTGCAGGCACGCATCTCACGGCTTGTCTTCGGAGCCTGGGACGACAAGGCCGGCGCCGCCGGCTCGATGTACGACGTCGTGCGCGACCGTCGCCTGCCGTACCGCGCCGAGGTGATCGGGGGCGTGGAGGCGGAGGCCGCGACGGCCCTGCTGCGGGACTTCTTCGCCGACCGGCGCTGACGCGGTCAGCCCTCCGAAAGACGGGGGATAACCCGGTGTCCGCGCCCTCCCGTCGTCCCTAGCGTGAAGCTCATGGCCGCGTCGACCACCACCTCGCACACCCCCTCGCCCGCCCCTGCATCGCCCGGGCCCGCGCCGGCGGCATCCGCTCCGCCGATGCTCCGCTCCCGCGTGGGCTGGACCTTCGTGGTGCTCTCGGCTCTGGCGATCGTCGCCTTCGCGGCCGTCCCCTATGCCACCGGCCCGCTCGACGCTCTCGCCGAGCAGCAGGTGGGACTCGCCGAGGCCTACGCGGCGCAGCCGCCGGTCGTCCAGCTCGCCCTCTACGTCCACATCGCGGGCGGGTCGATCGCCCTCGTGCTCGGCGCCCTGCAGTTCTGGCGCGGTCTGCGCGACCGCCTGCCGAACGTGCACCGCTGGTCCGGACGGACCTACCTCGTCTCGGTGGGGCTCGGCGGTGCCGCCGGGCTGGCGATCTCGTTCGTCAGCCCTGCCGGCTGGGTCGGGCTGTTCGGCTTCGGAGCGCTCGCCGTGCTGTGGCTGCTGACCGGCTGGCGCGCCTACCGGGCGATCCGCCGCGGCGACGTCGCGACGCACCAGTCATGGATGATCCGCAACTACGCCCTGACGTTCGCCGCGGTCACCCTGAGGCTCTGGCTGCCGCTGCTGCTGCTCCTGCCGCTGTGGCTCGGCATGCCGTGGGACTTCGACGCGGCGTGGGCGAACGCGTACGCGGCCGTGCCGTTCCTCGCGTGGATGCCGAACCTGCTCGTCGCGGAGTGGCTCATCCGCCGCCGCGGCCTGCCGTCGTATCGCCTGACGCCCGCGGCGCAGTCCTAGCGGGGCAGGTGCGGCAGCACCTCTTCGCCGAGGAACTCCACGTGCTCGGGGTCCTGCAGATCCATGAGCTGGAAGTAGACGCGCTCGGCGCCGAGGGCATGCAGGCGCTCGACCTTCGCGACGATCTCGTCACGTCCCCCGACGATGTTCGCGTCGTTGCGGTAGTCGGCGACCGTTCGGCCGACAGCGGCGGCGCGGCGCTCGAGGTCGGCATCCGACCCTCCCGCGAGCGTCGGCAGTGCGACCGACATCTTCAGGGTCGCGGGGTCGCGGCCCTCGGCCTCGCACGCGCGGCGCACGTTCGCGAACTTGTCGGCGGCGACGGCTTCGGGGACGAACCCGATGTTGAACTCGGTCGCGTACCGGGCGGCGAGCGCCGGTGTGCGCTGGGGGCCGCCGCCGCCGACGATCACCGGCACCGGCTGCTGGACCGGCCGGGGGAGCGCTGGTGCGTTCTCGAGCGTGTAGTGCGCCCCGGCGAACGAGTACGTCTCGTCGGCCGGCGTCGACCACAGGCCCGTGATCAGCGCCAGCTGCTCCTCCAGAAGGTCGAAGCGCTTCGCGGGGAACGGGATGCCGTAGGCGCGGTGCTCCTCCTCGAACCAGCCGGTGCCCAGGCCCAGCTCGACGCGGCCGCCCGACATGGCGTCGACCTGGGCGACCTGCACGGCCAGGACGCCGGGCACGCGGTACGTCACCGACGACACGAGCGTGCCGAGGCGCAGCGTCGAGGTCTCTCGGGCGAGGCCGGCGAGCGTCGTCCAGGCATCCGTCGGCCCGGGGAGCGGGGAGCCGGGACCCATGCGCAGGTAGTGGTCGGAGCGGAAGAACCCCGTGAACCCGAGACGCTCGGCGGTCTGCGCGAACACCAGCTGGTCGTCGTAGCTCGCGCCCTGCTGGGGCTCGGTGAAGATGCAGTACTCCAAGAAAGGTCCTGTCAGTCGGCGGAGCGGATCACGACCTGCTCGGTCGGCGGCTCGGGTTCGGATGCGGGGCGGTAGATGTCGGGTTCGACGTAGATGACGCGGGCGGCGGGGACGACCTCCCGCACGCGCGCCTCGACGGTATCGATGGCCGCGGCGACCTCGCCGAGCGAGACGTCGGCCCGGAAGCCGAGCTTGGCGGCGACCATGAGCTCGTCGGGGCCGAGATAGAGGGTCTTGATGTGGATGATCCGGCGCACCTCGGGACCGTCCTGGATGGCGGCGACGATGCGACGGTGGTCGCTCTCGGTCGCTCCCTCGCCGACGAGCAGGCTCTTGGTCTCGATGCCGAGGGTGATCGCGACGAGGATCAGCAGGGTGCCGATCATGAGGGTGCCCAGAGCGTCGAAGAGCGAGTTGCCGGTTATCGCGGTGAGGCCGACGCCGAGCAGGGCGAACGCCAGGCCGGTGAGGGCCGCGACGTCCTCGAGCAGCACGACCGGGAGCTCGGGCGCCTTGGCCCGGCGGACGAACGCCACCCACGACTGATCCTTCGCGCGGACCGCGTTGGACTCCTTCACCGCGGTGCGCAGCGAGAACGACTCGAGGCCGATCGCGATCAGCAGCACGATGATCGGCAGCCATGCATTCTCGAGCTCGTGCGGGTGGGTGATCTTGTCGACGCCCTCGTAGATCGAGAACAGCCCGCCCACCGAGAACAGGATGATCGCCACGACGAACGCGTACACGTAGCGCTCGCGGCCGTAGCCGAACGGATGCTCGCGGTCGGCCTTCTTCCTCGCCTGGCGGCCGCCGAGCATCAGAAGCAGCTGATTTCCCGAGTCGGCGACCGAGTGGATCGCCTCGGCGAGCATCGACGCCGACCCCGAGATGAACCATGCGATGAACTTCGCCAGCGCGATGCCCATGTTCGCCAGGAACGCGGCGATGATCGCCTTGCCGCCGCCGGATGCGCTCATGCGGTCGAGTCTAGGGACCTGAAGGGACGACAGGTCCCGTCGGATGTCAGTCCGAGGCGCGCAGGATGATCGCCTCGGTCGGCGGGGCCGGGTTCTGGGGCTGGCCGATGTAGCCGATGTGCTCGAGCAGCGCGTGGCGGAACTCCGCCGGGCGCTCCAGGTGGGCCGAGTGCCCGACGCCCTCGAGCGCCACCTCGGTGGCCCTGCCGCCGCGTGCGCCGTACTCGCCGAGCACGTCGCGCGTCTGCGAGACCATCTCCTGCGCGGGGGCGATATCCGCGCCGGGCCAGCCGGGCACGACCCCCAGGGCGCCCAGGTGGTTGATGTCGTAGAACGATGCGTCCGAGACGATCGCGTCGGCGGTCCCGTGGATCCAGAGGATCGGCGGCTTCGGGTCGAGGTCCACGATGCCCGACACGTCGAAGTACTTCGGCGCCATGGTGTTGAGCACGCCGCTCGTGCCGGCGGCGAATCCCGGCCAGTTCTCGGACGAGGTGGAGTCGCCCGGGTAGTTGCCCGACGCCGTCGAGGTGGACAGCATCGATTCCACCCAGACGTCCTCGTTCTCGGTGGTGTACCCCTGCGCGACGTATCCAGAGCGGAACACGCTGCGCGGTGAGGTCGCGGCATCGGTCGAGGTGTCGCCGTCGTTCAGGCGCTGGATGAAGTCGGGATTGCCCGTGCCGCCGCCGCAGCCGGCGTCGTCGTCGGTCAGGCGCGTGCCGTCGCGGCGCGTGCCGCCGAAGCCGTAGGGCGACACCGGCGACTGCAGCGTGAGGCTCAGCACCGGGTGGTCGAGGGCGTACTGCATCACGACGCCGCCGCCCATCGACCAGCCCACGAGATGGACCGGGCCCACGCCCATGGCCTCGAGCGCGGCGTGCACGTCGTCGCTGAAGTCGCGGACGCCGCGCGTGGCGTCGATGGGCGCGTGCTCGCTGCCGCCGAAGCCGCGCAGATCGATCGCGATCACGCGCAGGTCGTTCGGCAGATCCTCCATGATCTCCTGCCAGAACAGCGACGACGAGACGTTGCCGTGGATGAGCACCACCGTGCGCTCCGGCGGAGTCGCCGGGTCGTCGCCGGACCTCTCGAGGACGTTCACGCGCAGGCGGGGCGTGTCGATGACGCGCTCGGTGATGCCTTCGAACAGGGTCATGGCTGAATCCTCCACGGTGGTGCGCCGGGGCCTCGACGCCCCGTTGCCTCGATGATAGACCGCGAACCTCAATATGAACGAGGTTTCAGGTTCGTGTGTCATCGGCAGCCGGAACGCCACGTGCGCGACCTAGGATGGCGGCATGCCCGACACACCGCTCCCCTCGATCGCGATCCTCGGCGCCGGCTCGATGGGCGGCGCGATCCTGCAGGGCCTGGTCGCCTCGCAGGCGGCTGCGGCGGGTGTCACCGTGACCAATCGCACGACGGCCAAGGCCGAGGCGCTCTCAGGGCTCGCGGGCGTCACGAGCATCGCCCTCGAGACCGAGCCCGACGGCAATCGCGCAGCCGTGCGCGGGGCCGGCGTGGTGCTGATCGGCGTGAAGCCCGCGATGGTCCCCGACCTGCTGCGCGAGATCGCGGAAGACCTTCGCCCCGGCGCCATCGTCGTGAGCCTCGCCGCAGGGGTCACCGTCGCGACGTTCGAGCAGATCCTCGGCCCCGACGCGATCGTCGTCCGCTCGATGCCGAACACCCCCGCGGTCGTGGGCAGGGCGGTCACCGGGATCGCGGCGGGAACGCTGGCCACCGCCGAGGCGATGGCGGTCGTGCGCGCGCTGTTCGAGACCGTCGGCGTCGTCGTCGAGGTCCCCGAATCCCGGATCGACGCGCTCTCGACGATCTCGGGATCGGGGCCGGCGTACGTCTTCCTCCTCATCGAGGAGCTCACGAAGGCCGCGATCGGCAAGGGCTTCGACGACGGCGAGGCGCGGCTGATGGCCGAGCAGACCTTCATCGGCGCGGCGGCGCTGCTCGCCGCATCCGGTGAGGATCCCGCCGAGCTGCGACGCCGTGTCACGAGCCCCAAGGGCACCACGGAGCGCGCCATCGCGGTGCTGCAGGACGCCCGTCTCGACGAGGTGTTCACCCGCGCCACGGATGCCGCGCTCGCGCGTGCCCGGGAGCTCGCCGCCGGAGCGTGACACGTTCCGGCGGGCGTGGCGCAGCGCCGCCGCAACCGGCGTAGATTCACGATCGTGCCGATCATCGACCTCGCGCGCCCGTGGCGCAGGCGCCGATTGCGCGTTCATCCCGCCCAGGCGGTGGTGCTCGGCTTCGCCGGGGTCATCCTGCTCGGCGCGGTGCTGCTGACGCTGCCGATCTCGGCGGCCTCGGGGATGGCGACCGACTTCGACGACGCCGTCTTCACGGCGACCTCGGCGGTGTGCGTGACGGGCCTGGTGACCCTCGACACCGCCACGCACTGGAGCGGCTTCGGCCTGACGGTGATCATGCTGCTGATCCAGGTGGGCGGCCTCGGCATCATGATCGTGGCGTCGCTGATCGGGGTGCTGCTGGCCCGGCGGCTCAGCGTCCGGTCGCGCTTGAACGCCGCGGCCGAGACGACGGCCATCGGGCGGGACGACGTGCGCCGCGTCGTGAAGGGGATCGTGCTGATCTCGTTCTCGATCGAGGCCGTCGTCTTCGTCCTGCTGTTCCTGAGATTCGTCGGCGCCTACGGCTACAGCTTCGGCGAGGGCCTGTGGCACGCGCTGTTCCATGCCGTCTCCTCGTTCAACAACGCCGGGTTCGCGCTCTACACCGACAACCTGATCGGGTTCGCGACCGATCCGTTCATATGCCTGCCGATCTGCGCCGCGATCATCCTGGGCGGTCTCGGGTTCCCGGTGATGATCCAGCTGCGGCGCGAGTGGCGGCATCCGCTCCACTGGACGATGAACACGCGCCTCGTGCTGTGGGGGACCGCACTGCTGCTGGTGGTAGGCACCGTCTACATCACCGCGATCGAGTGGTCGAACCCCGGCACCCTCGGCCAGTACGAGAGCCCGTGGTCGCGCCTGCTCATCGGCTTCTTCCATGCCGTGCAGGTGCGCACCGCGGGGTTCAACTCCGTCGACATCGGGCTCATGCACGACGAGACCTGGGTCGGCATGGACGTGCTGATGTTCATCGGCGGCGGCCCTGCCGGAACCGCCGGCGGAATCAAGGTCACCACCTTCGGCGTGCTGTTCTTCATCCTGCTGACCGAGCTGCGCGGCGAAGGGGCCGTGAACATCTTCGGCAAGCGCCTGTCGCGCGCCGTGCACCGGCAGGCCATCTCGGTCGTGCTCGTCGCGATCGGCGCCGTCATGACCGCCGTCGTTTCGATCATGATCATCACCGGACTCCCGTTCGACCGCGTGCTGTTCGAGGCGGTGTCGGCCTTCGGCACCGTGGGACTGTCGACGGGCATCACGTGGGAGATGCCGCCGGCCGCCGAGCTGATCCTCGTCGTGCTGATGTTCCTCGGCCGCATCGGCCCGCTGACGCTCGGATCCGCGCTCGCCCTGCGCGATCGCCGGATCCTCTACGAGTACCCGAAGGAGAGGCCCGCCATTGGCTAAGTTCTCGCTGTTCGCCGACACCTCGCGACGTATCGCCGAGGTCGACTCGGTCGTCGTGATCGGGCTCGGGCGCTTCGGCGCCGCGCTCGCCGAAGAGCTCATGGCGTCGGGCACCGAGGTGCTCGGCATCGACACCGACGAAGAGATCGTGCAGTCCTACAACGGCGTCCTCACGCAGGTCGTGCGCGCCGACTCGACGAAGGAGGAGGTGCTGCGGCAGCTGTCGGTCGACCAGTTCGACCGCGTCGTCGTCGCGATCGGGCACGACGTGCAGGCGTCGATCCTGACCTCGTCGATCCTGCTGCTGCTGAAGGTGCCCGTCATCTGGGCGAAGGCCGTGGGTGAGCAGCACGGACGCATCCTCGAGCAGCTCGGCGTGCACCACGTGATCTACCCCGAGCGCGAGATGGGGCGCCGCGTCGCCCACCTCGTCCGGGGTGCGGCCCAGGACTACCTCGAGATCGAGGTGGGGTACTCGCTCGCCAAGCTCGTCGTGCCGGCATCTTTCACCGGGACGCCGCTGGGCGAGACCGATCTGCGGCGCAGGCACGGCGTGACGGTGTCGGCGTTCAAGCCGACGGACGGCGCGTGGCGCAACGCCGAGAACAGCACGGTGCTGCAGCCCGGCGACAAGATCCTCATCGTCGGGCCGACCAGCCGCGTGGAGGCCGTGGCTCAGCTGCGCTGACCTCGCGCTCTCGGCCGATCAGCGGTCGAGGGCGGCGAAGCGCTCGATGTCGGAGTTCGTCCCCGAGACGATGATGAGATCGTGGTTGGTCACGACGGTGTTCGCCTCCGCGTAGCGGAAGGGCTTGCCCGGGCTCTTCACGCCCACGACCGTGACGGAGTACTTCGTGCGCACGCCCGACTCGTTCAGGCCCACGCCGCGGATGAACTTCGGCGGGTACATCTTCGCCAGCACGAAGTCGTCGTCGAAGCGGATGAAGTCCAGCATCCGGCCGCTCACGAGGTGGGCGACGCGCTCGCCGGCCTCGCGCTCGGGGTAGATGACGTGGTTGGCGCCGACGCGAGCGAGGATCTTGCCGTGCGACTGCGAGACCGCCTTCGCCCAGATCTGCGGCACCTTCAGATCCACGAGGTTCGCGGTGATCAGGACGGATGCCTCGATCGACGAGCCGACGGCCACGACGGCGACCTGGAAGTCCTGCGCGCCGATCTGCTTGAGCGCGTCGATGTTGCGCGCGTCCGCCTGGACGGTGTGGGTCACCCGTTCGGACCACTTCTGGACGAGATCCATGCTCTCGTCGATGGCGAGGACCTCGCGGTCGAGTCGGTCGAGCTCCCCCGCACACGCGGCCCCGAACCGGCCCAGCCCGATGACGAGGACGGGGGCGTCGCTGCGGATGCGCTCAACCAACGATCGGCCTTTCGACGGGCAGCGAGTAATGCTGCGAACGGGACGTCGCGGCCACGGCCGCGGCGAGTGTCACTGTACCAACGCGGCCCATGAAGATCGTGACGGCCATCACGTAGACCGCCGGATCGGGCAGCGCCTCGGTGAGGCCCGTCGACAGGCCCACCGTGCCGAACGCCGAAATGACGTCGAACAGCACGTCGGCGACCGGCGCCTTCGTGATCTGCGCGACGGTGATGGTCGCCACCGCCACGATCGTCGCGCCCCACGCGAGAACCGAGATCGCCACGCGCTGGACGTCGCTGGGGATGCGGCGCCGGAACGCCTGGACCGATGCGCGGCCCTGAGCCTCGGACCACACCGCGAGCGCGAGCACCGCCAGCGTCGTCACCTTGATGCCGCCGGCGGTCGACGCCGAGCCGCCGCCGACGAACATCAGCATCGAGCCGACGATGAGGCTCGACCCGTAGAGCTCTCCCACGTCGACCACGGCGAAACCGCCCGAGCGGGTCATGGCGGACAGGAAGAACGCCTGGAACGTCGTATCCGCTGCGTCCATCGACCCGAACGTGCCGGGGTTGTCGAACTCCAGGGCGAGGAACGCGCCCGCGCCGGCGAAGAACAGCGCCATCGTCGTGATGAGGGTCAGCTTGGTGTGCAGCGACCAGCGGCTGATGTGCCACACGTGACGCGACAGGGCGTAGATCACCGGGAATCCGATGCTGCCGAGGAACACGGCGACCATCAGCACCGTGAGCAGGAAATAGTCGTCGGCGAAGGGCGCGAGGCCACCGGGGTTCGGCGTGAACCCGGTGTTGGTGAAGGCCATCGCGGCGTAGAACGGCGCCTCCCACAGGGCGTTCAGCGGCGTGATGCCCGCCATCACGAGCGCCGGATACAGCGCGATCGCGATGGCGCCTTCGATGACGAGGGTCGACAGCGCCACGGTGCGCAGCAGTTGGCCGACCTCGCCGAGGCGGACCGTCTGGCCCTCGTTGACGGGCCCGCCGTGCACGCGCAGCGGGTTGGAGTCGCCCGCCGCGATGAGCTTGGCGCGAAGGCCCAGCCGGCGCGAGATCGCCATGCCCAGGATCGACGCGAGCGTCAGCACGCCCATGCCGCCGATGTTCACGCCGATGAAGATGATCGTCTTGCCCACCGCCGACCAGTGCGTGGCGGTGTCGACGGTCACCAGGCCCGTGACGCAGATCGTCGACATCGCCGTGAACAGCGCATCGGCGAGCGGGGTCACCTTGTTGTCGGCGGCGGCGATCGGCAGCGACAGCAGGGCGGTGAACAGCAGGACCAGGGAGCCGAAGACGACGATGGCGAATCGCGCGGGCGACGACGTGGCGAAGTCGCGGACGAACTCCATGACGGCCTTGCCTGCGGCCTTGCCTGCGGCCCGGCGCGGGTGTGATGCCGCCGAGGATGCACCCGTCGCCATCCACGTCCTCCCGGTCGCTTGGAATCCGGGCCTCATGGTACTCCGGCGAGCGCCCGACTACTCTGAGCCTATGGCGGACATCTTCGACGTGATCGCGGACGGCACGCGCCGCGACATTCTTCGACTGCTCCTCGATCGCGCCTCCGCCGGGGATGGTGGTACGAGCGTCTCGCATATCGTGCAGGAACTCGGCACGAGCCAGCCCACGGTCTCGAAGCATCTGAAGGTGCTGCGCGAGGCGCACCTGGTGACGGTGCGCGAGGAGGGCCAGCACCGCTACTACAGTCTCGACGCCGCTCCGCTGGACACGGTCGACGACTGGCTGGTGCCGTTCCTCGACGCCGCCCCGCAGGAGGCCGAGAGCACCGCGCCGGCGCTGCCGGGCTCGGCGGTGCGCGCCGCCGACGCGGTCGGCCGGGCGGCGGCATCCACCAGGTACGCCCTGGGGAACGCGCTGAAGAAGCTGCCCGGCCGCTGATCGCAGCCCACCGGAGAGATCAGGCGTCCGGCGTGGATTCGGGTGTCGACTCCTCGCTTCCGTCGTCGTCGCCGTCGTCGTGCCCCGGACCCTGGCGGTCGCCGTCCTGATCGCCGAACTGGCCGCCTCCGGGTGCAGGGCGATCGCCGTCGGTGCCGAAGCCGGGTCCGCCCGGTCCGCGCTCGCCGACGACCTGATAGCCGTCGTGTCCGTCGCCCACGCCGAGGCCGACCGCGACACCGCCGCCGAAGGCGAGGCCGAGGGCGACGATCCCGCCGGCGGCGATCCCGCCGATGACCCAGCCCCGCCTGCGCGGTCGCGGGGCGGTCGCGGTGCCGGATGCCGGTGGAACGGCGCTCGCCGCGTGCGCGTCGTCGAGGGGTCGCGTCTCGGCGACGTCCTCGGACCCCGGAGCGGGCGCGGCTGCCGCGTCGGCGTCCGCGGCGGGCGCCGAGGCGTCGGAGGGGACATAGGGCTCGGGTGTGTACGGCGTCTCCGCAGCGTCGCGGGCGTCCTTGTCTGAGTCGGTCATGCAGTCAGGATCCTCCGCGGAGCTTTCCCGCTCGTGTGTCGCGGTGATGAGTCGGCTGGGAGATCCGCTCGATTTCCCACCGTTCACATGAGCCACACGGGTTTACATGCGTCGCCTGAGCGGCCTAGAGTGTGGGACAGCACAATTCGGGAAGGGGATGACGATGGCCGAGCTGCCCGATGTTCGCTTCCTGACCGTGGCCGAGGTCGCGGAACTCATGCGCGTGTCGAAGATGACGGTCTACCGTCTCGTGCATTCCGGCGAGCTGCCGGCGGTGCGATTCGGACGCAGCTACCGCGTGCCCGAATCGGCCGTCACCGAGGCTCTGCGCAGGCCTATTGCGGATGTCGGCTAGACTGGTCCGAGGCATTTTTCGCAACTGCCCGTTCCCGGACGCGTAACACACCGTCCAGACCCCTGACTTAGCGAGGTTTTCCGTGGGTTCTGTCATCAAGAAGCGCCGCAAGCGCATGGCGAAGAAGAAGCACCGCAAGCTGCTTCGCAAGACTCGCCACCAGCGCCGCAACAAGAAGTAAGCGGCACCAGACACCAAGCGCCTGTCCATTTCGGACGGGCGCTTCGTGTTCGCGGGACGGTGTCCGCTCGTCAGCCGTCGCCGTCGCCCCCGTCGCCGCTGCCCTCGCCGAGGTTGCCGGAGACCTCGACGACGTTGTGGGCCTGCGTGAACTGACGGTGCCGTTCCTCGGCCTCGGCCGAGCCGCTGAACATGCCCTCGTGCGGCGCGGCCTCGCGCGGACGCCTGTTCTCGTCGGCGGAGTCCATCATCACGCGCTGCACCGGCAGCGCGTAGGGTGCCTCGGACTGCACGAACTCGATCAGCTCCTCGCGCACGATGCAGCGCAGATCCCACAGCTTCCCCGAGTCGGGGGCGCTGATGAGGATGCGCACCTGGACGAGTCCACCGGTGGCATCCGTCGCCTGCACCACCTGCGTGCGACCGTCCCACAGCTCTGTCTCGCTGAGGATCTTCGCCAGCCGCTCTCGGATGCGCCCGATGGGCACGCGCCAGTCGACGTCGAGTTCGACCGTGCCCAGCACCTCGGCGCCGTTGCGCGTCCAGTTCTGGAACGGTTTCGTCGTGAAGTAGGTGCAGGGGAGCACGAGCTTGCGCTGATCCCAGATGTCGACGACGACGTAGCTGAGGGTGATCTCGCCGACGCGACCCCACTCGCCCTCGACCACCACGACGTCGTCGACGCGCAGGGCGTCGCTGAAGACCAGCTGCACGCCGGCGAACATGTTCGACAGTGTCGACTGGGCGGCCAGGCCCGCGACGATCGATGCGATCCCGGCGGACGCCAGCAGGGAAGCGCCGATCGTCTGTACGGCCGGGAAGCTCAGCAGTGCGGACGCGACGACGATGATGATGATGAGCGCGATCGCGAGGCGCCGCAGGATCATCACCTGGGTGTGGATCTTGCGCGCGGAGCTGTTGTCCTCGACGTCGACGCGGAACCGCTGCAGCATCAGGTCGGTGCCGAACATCACCAGCGCGATCAGCAGCCACGCGAGCACGGCCATCGCGAGGATCGCGAGCATGTGGGTGACGAACGGGCGGCCCCAGTCCTCCTCGGGGTAGGCGATCGCCACGGCGACCCAGACCCCGATCATGAGCACGAACCAGCGGAACGGCCGCCGCGCGCGCCGCGCGAGCTCGTCCGGCCAGCCGTACTTCCGCGCGAAGAAGCGGATGACGTACGTGATGACGATCATCACGGCCAGGGCGACGCCCAGGCTGATCGCCGAGACGATGATGAAACTCAGCCAGTCATCCCACACGGTGTCCCCTCTCGGTCTCTGCGGCTCAGAGGCATTGGACGCCCAAGCCTGGTCGAGGCGGGGGAGTGGATGCAAATGCCTAGGATGACTCTGTGACGACTCTCACCTTGATCGGCAAGGACGGCTGCCACCTGTGCGACGTGGCGCGCGAGGTCATCGAGACCGTCGTGATGGATCTGCCCGAGGACGCCGTCGAGATCGAGGAGCTGTCGATCCTCGAGGATCCGGCCCTCTACGAGCAGTGGTGGGAGAAGATCCCGGTCGTGCTCGTCGACGGCGAGCTCCACGCGCACTGGCGCGTGTCGCCCGAGAGGCTGCGTGCGGCACTGGAGGCCGCGGAATAGCTCGCCGACCCGCTGCGATCGCTCAGCGTCCGGTGCGTCCCGCCGGCTCGCCGCCGTCGATGAGCGGAAGCCACATGACGCCCAGCTCGAAGTCGGGCGCGAGGGCGACCGTGCGCTCGAGCTCGGCGCCCATCGTGGCGTAGAAGCCGATCGACATCGGATCCGACACGATCCGCATCCGGTCCCGACCGCTCGTGCGCGCACGGGCGACCGCGTGATCCCACATGCGTCGTCCGAGCCCGCCGCCGATCGCCTCGGGCTCGAGGAACATGTAGGTCAGGTCCATGCCGTCCTCGATCGGCTTCAGACCGTAGTAGCCGACGGGCGTGCCGTCGCCCGACGCGAGGACCCACGTGTCGTTGTCCCGGATGTAGGCGGCCGTGATCGCGTCCTCGGCGGTCATCCGGGCGATGAGGTCCGGGTGGTTCTCGGGATGGCCCCAATGGCCGAGGGATCTGAGCGTGAGCGCCCAGAGCGCATCGGCTTCCGCGGGTTCGGCGGGTCGGAAGTCCAGGTCGGCGGCGGTCATGGTGTCCTCCTCCGCCGACACCCTAGCGACCGGTCAGGGCGCGAGGCGAGTGGGTCCCCGGAACAGGTACGTGACCTCGCGGATCGACGACTCGCCCAGCAGAAGCATCAGCAGGCGCGCGAGGCCCATGCCGAAGCCGCCGTGCGGCGCGACGCCGAAGCGGAAGAAGTCGAGGTAGTGCTCGAGCCCCTCGAGCTCGAGGCCCTTCTCCTTCGCCTGCGCCTCGAGCACCTCGATGCGGTGCTCGCGCTGCGCGCCGGTGGTGATCTCGGTGCCGCGGTAGAGCAGGTCGTAGCTCTTGGTCATCCCGGTCTCGGCGTTGCGCATGTGATAGAACGGCCGGATCTCGGGGTGGTAGTCCGTGATGAACACGAAGTCGTGCCCGTAGGTCTCCTTGACGTGCGCGCAGATCTGGCGCTCGCCCTCGGGGTCGAGGTCGCCGTCCGTGCGGGGGATCTTGTAGCCGCGCGCCTCGACGATCTCGTGGGCCTCGGCCAGCGGGATGCGCGGGAACGGCAGGGCGGGCACCTCGACGGTGAGCCCGAACAGCTCTTCGATCTCGTCGCCGTGCTTCTCCTTGACGGCGGCGACGGCCGTGGCCAGGAGCTCCTCCTGCATGGCCGCGACATCCTCGTGCGAGTCGATCCAGCTGATCTCGGCGTCGATCGAGGTGAACTCCGTCGCGTGACGGCTCGTGAACGACGGGTCAGCGCGGAAGGCGTCGGCGATCTCGAACACCTTGCCGAAGCCGGCGGCCTGGGCCATCTGCTTGAAGTGCTGCGGACTCTGCGCCAGGTAGGCCGTCTGGTCGCCGAAGTACTCGAGCTGGAACAGTTCGGCACGCGACTCCGACGGGCTCGACATGAGCTTGGGCGTGTGGATCTCGATGTAGTCGCGCTCGACCCAGTAGGTGCGCATCGCGTGCTCGAGCGTCGTCTGCACGCGGAAGATCAGGTTGTTGCGGCGCTGGCGCAGGTCCAGGAAGCGCCAGTCCATGCGCTTGTCCATGTGGCTGTCGGCCGCGATGGGCGTCTCGGGGAGCGCCTCGGCGGCGACGTCGAGCGACCCGATCTTGATCTCGACCCCGCCGAGCTTGACGCGCTCGTCGTGCTTGAGCGCACCGTGCACGGTCAGGAATGTGCCGTGCGTCATCGCCGAGATGGTCTCGGTGAGCGCCAGGGCCGCGCGCTGCTCGTCGGTGGCGTCGTCGCCGACCTCGCGGGTCGCGGGGTTGACCAGCTGGACGGCGCCGGTCTCGTCCCGCAGGATGACGAACTGCACCTTCTTCTGATCGCGGACCGTCTCGACCCATCCGGAGACGGAGACCGGACCGTCGGCGAGACCCTGCAGCTGGTTGACGAGGACGCGTTCACTCACGGGGGACTAGTCTACGTGGCCCGCAAACGCCTTCCGGCACGCCGAGGCTCCCCGGCATCGGCCGCAGGCAGAAACGCCGGTGTGCAGAACTCCACGGATCCGAGCCTGTGCGCGGCGCTGCGGGCGCTGAGGCGACGGCTCGGCGGGGGATCCGTGGAGTTCTGTGCACGGGGCCGCGGCCGTCCCGGCGCAGGGGCGCCGCACCGGCCGCACAGCCTCCACCGCGTACCCTCGGAGTCATGACGACGCCCGCCACGACGCCGCCTCGCACGTCCGCCACCCTGCTGCGCGCGATTCCGACGTTCCTGCTCAACGCTCTCCGCGGCGCGCTGATCGGCATGGCCGAGCTGCTGCCGGGCATCTCCGGCGGCACGATCGCGCTGATCACGGGCGTCTACGAGCGGCTCATCGACTCGGCGTCGGCGGTCGTGTCGGCGTTCAAGCGGCTGCTTTTCGGCCCCGATCGCCGGGCCGGCTTCGGCGAGGAGATCCGCCGCGTCGAGTGGATGCTGATCGTCCCGGTGATCGTCGGCATGGGGGCGATGGTCCTCACCCTCGCGGGCATGATCGAGTCGCTGGTCTCCGACAACGCCGAGATGGCGCGCGGACTGTTCTTCGGTCTGGTCGCGGCGAGCATCATGGTCCCGCTGCAGCTCATCCCGCGGGCCCGCCGCAGTGTGGGCGCGCGCGTGGGCGGCGCCGTCGTGTTCGTGATCGCCGCCGTCGCCGCATTCTTCTCGGTGGAGTTCGCCGCGGGTGCGATCGAGGTGGAGCCGCCGCTGTGGGTCGTGTTCTTCGCGGCGATGGTCGCGGTGTGCGCGCTCGTGCTGCCGGGTGTCTCGGGCTCGTTCTTCCTGCTGGCGATCGGCCTGTACTCGCCGACCCTCATCGCCGTCGACGAACGGGATCTCGCCTACCTGGGGGTCTTCGCGGCTGGAGCCCTCGTGGGCCTGGTCACGATCGTCCGGGTCATGAAGTGGATGCTCGACCACCACCGCCGGCTCACGCTGATCGCGATGGCGGGTCTGATGCTCGGATCGCTGCGCGCCCTGTGGCCGTGGCAGACGCTGCCGGCCGGAGAGGATCACGGCGTGGGCACGCTCACCGCACCGTACGACCCGATCTCCGGGCCCGTCGTCATGGCCGTCGTCGGCGCGGCGCTCGTCGTCGGGCTCGTCGCCGTCGAGCGGCGACTGCAGCGCCAGGGCGCTCCCATCCACGTGATCGCCGAGGACCCCGCGCCGTTCGGCGAGGATGCGCAGCCGGCAGCCCCTGCCCCTCTGGCGGAGGCCGCGGGCGCCTCCGCCCTTCCGGCGGAGGCCGCGGACGCCCCTGCCCCTCTGGCGGAGGTCGCGGACGCCCCTGCCCCTCGGGCGGAGGCCGCGGACGCCCCTGCCCCTCCGGCGGAGGCCGCAGACGCCCCTGCCCCTCGCGCGGACGCCCCTGCCTTTCCGGCGGAGGCCGCAGACGCCCCCGCCCCTCCGGCGGCTCGCGAACCCGAGCAGCCCGCCGACCCGGCGAAACCGACCACGCGGGCCGAGCTGCGACGCTCAGCCCGAGCACAGAACCCGCGCACGTAGACTGTTCGGGTGCCCGCCGATCGCCTTCATCTCGTTCGCCACGGCGAGGTGCACAACCCCGAGCGCGTGCTGTACGGACGCCTCCCCGGCTACCGGCTGAGCGAGGACGGCCGCCGCATGGCGCGCCAGGCCGCCGACTACGTCCAGTCGCTCGAGCGCCCGGTGAGTGCCCTCGTGTGCTCGCCCCTGCAGCGGACGCAGGAGTCGGCCGAGCCCTTCACCGAACTGTTCGGCCTCGAGCCCCGCATCGACGAGCGCGTCATCGAGCCCACCAACGTCTTCGAGGGGCGCCGCATGAAGCGCGCGCTCATGAACCCGTGGAACTGGCGGCACCTGCGCCGCCCCTCGCGGCCCAGCTGGGGCGAGCCGTACGCCGCGGTGATCGCGCGCATGGACGCCGCGATGTCCGAAGCGTGGGACTCCGTGCCCTCGGGTGACGTCGTCATCGTGTCGCACCAGCTGCCGATCTGGATTACCCATCTCGCGGTGGCGGGTCTGCCCGGCAAGCACGATCCCCGCCACCGCCGCTGTGCGCTGTCGAGCGTGACCAGCTTCGAGCGGGTCGACGGCGGGTGGCGCGAATACGGTTACGCCGAGCCGGCCACGACGACCGGCTCCATCGATGTCGGAGCAGTATGACGTTCCTCGCCCGCCGCGGCCGCGCCGCCGCATCCGCTCTCGCCGCTCTGACCCTCACCGCGGTCATCGCCGGCTGCTCGGCCGACCCGCTCGCCGAGCAGTACCGCGCCGGTGACAACAAGGGCTTCATCGCCGCCGACGGCTTCCGCGTGGTCGAGGTCCCGGAGGATGAGCGCGGCGAGCCGGTCGAGTTCAGCGGAGTCCTCGACACCGGCGACGCCGTGTCGAGCGACGAGTACGCCGGCGACGTCGTGGTGGTGAACTTCTGGTACGCCGCGTGCGCGCCGTGCCGCGTCGAGGCGCCCGAGCTCGCCGCCGCCGCCGCGGAGTTCGCCGACGAGCAGGTGTCCTTCCTCGGCGTGAACATCTACGACGGCGCCGACGCCTCGCTCGCGTTCGCCGAGACCTACGGCATCGAGTACCCCAGCGCGCTGGCGACCGAGGACGGCTCGATCAAGCTCGCCTTCGCCGACGTCACGCCGCTGAACGCCGTGCCGACCACGGTCGTGCTCGACGCCGAGGGCCGGGTCGCGGCGCGCTTCATCGGTGCCGTGACCGGCGAGTCGTACTCGATCCTCACGACCGTCGTGGACGATCTGCTGGACGAGTCGTGAACCCGGTCGACGCCGTCGCGGGCGGATCCCTGCTGATCGCGATCCCCATCGCGATCCTCGCCGGGCTCATCTCGTTCCTGTCGCCGTGCGTGCTGCCCCTCGTCCCGGGCTATCTCGGCTTCATCGGGGGAGCGGTCGCCCCGCGGCCGGTGCCGGCGGGCGCGGTATCCGCGATTCGGACGAGCGCGCGCACCTCGCAGTCCGAGAGTCGGACGAACCCCCAGAGTCCGGATGCGGCGGCCGACGGCATCCGGGACGGCGCTGATCCTCCGAATCCCGGACCGCGGGAGCACGGGGACGCGACGCTCGCCCGGGCGGAGGCCCCGGCTCCCACGCGCGGCCGGCTGCTGCTGGGCGTGGTGCTGTTCATCGCGGGCTTCACGGCGGTCTTCATGGCGGTCGCGATGCTCGGGGGCACCCTGGGCCGGTTCCTGCTGCAGTACGCCGACCCGATCACGCGCGTGCTCGGTGTCGTCATCATCGCCCTCGGCCTGGTGTTCATCGGGGTCTTCGGCGTCGCGCAGCGCACCGTGCGCCCGCAGGTGCGCCAGCGCGCCGGGCTGATCGGCGCGCCGCTGCTGGGCGTCGCGCTCGGCATCGGCTGGACGCCGTGCATCGGACCGACCCTGGCCGTCATCCTCGGGATGTCCTTCGACCAGGCCTCGGCCGGCCGCGGCGCCCTGCTGGGCCTGGCGTACTCGCTCGGCCTCGGCATCCCGTTCATCCTCATCACGCTCGGCTTCGGCTGGGCGACCCGCTCGGTCGGGTTCCTGCGCCGCCACATCCGCCTGGTCAACCTCATCGGCGGCGCCCTGCTGATCGCGCTCGGCGTGCTGATGGTCACGGGCGTGTGGACGGCGATCATGTCGCAGCTGCAGGGGGTGTTCGCCAGTGTCCCGCTCCCGCTCTGACGAGACCGAGACCGCCCAGGACGACGGCACGGAGTCGCTGCCGCTGCGCCCGCGCGACCACGCCGAGGGGACGGATGCCGCTCCCGCGCCGTCGTCCGACATCGCCCAGCCCTCGCTCGGAATCGCCGGCTGGGGCCGATGGGGCTGGCGTCAGCTCACGTCGATGCGCACGGCGCTCGTCCTGCTGCTGCTGCTCGCGATCGCGGCGATCCCGGGTTCACTCGTGCCGCAGCGCAGCGCCGACCCCAACGGCGTCACCCAGTACTACGCCGACAACCCCGACCTCGCGCCGATCCTGGACGGTCTCCAGCTGTTCGACGTCTACACGTCGGTGTGGTTCTCGGCGATCTACATCCTGCTGTTCATCTCGCTCATCGGGTGCGTCATCCCCCGCACGCAGCACCACCTCAAGGCGCTGCGCTCACGTCCGCCGCGGACGCCCGCGCGCCTGGCGCGCCTGGACGCCTATCGCTCGGTCGAGCACGAGTTCGCGGACGACGCCGAGGCGGCCGCCGCCGCGGGCGAGGCGGTCGACCGGGCCCAGAGGCAGCTGCGCTCATCCGGCTACCGCGTCGAGCGCTACGACGGCCGCGGCGCCTTCTCGGTCTCGGCCGAGCGCGGGTATGCGCGCGAGACCGGCAACCTCGTCTTCCACACCGCCCTGATCGGCGTGCTGATCTCGGTCGGCATCGGCGGCGGCCTCACCTACACCGGCCAGACGGTCATCATCGAGGGCCGCACGTTCGTCAACTCGCTGCTGGACTACACCTCGTTCAACCCGGGGCGCTTCGTCGACGAGGAGCAGCTGGCGCCGTACTCGCTGACACTCGACGAGTTCACGCTGACGTACCAGCCGGCGGGCGAAGTGGGCGCCGGCCAGGCCGGCGACTTCGTCGCGCACCTGACGACGCAGGTCCCCGGCGAGGAGCCGCAGACGGGCGAGGTGCGCGTCAACCACCCGCTCGACATGCTCGGCGACCGCGTGTACCTCATGGGCAACGGGTACGCCCCGACGGTGACGGTCCGCGACCCCGACGGGGACGTCGTGTACTCCGAGGCGGTGCCGTTCCTTCCGCAGGACTCGAACATGACCTCGCTCGGCGTCATCAAGATCCCCGACGGCCTGAGCGAGCAGCTGGGCCTCGTGGGCTTCTTCTACCCGACGCAGGTGCCGCTGCAGTCCGGCGCGTTCACGTCGGGCTATCCCGATCTGATCCTGCCGGTGCTGTCGCTGAACGTCTTCTCGGGCGACCTGGGCATCAACGAGGGCATCCCGCGTTCGGTCTACGCGCTCGACACCAGCGAGATGGAGCGCCTCACCGGCGGCGACACCGGTGTCGAGTCGATCCAGCTCGCGCCCGGCGAGACCGCGGACCTGCCCGGCGGCTACGGCACCGTGACCTTCGAGGACGACTCCCCGGCCGGGGCCACCGGCTACGAGGAGTCCGTGAAGCGGTACGTGTCGCTGTCCATCCACCGGGACGCCGCGGCCGCGTGGGTGCTGGTGTTCGCGATCATCGCGCTCGCCGGTCTCGTGACGGCCCTGTTCGTCCCCCGCCGTCGCATGTGGGTGAAGGCCGCCGTCACCGGCAGCACGCTGCGCGTGGAGTACGCCGGGCTCGCGCGCGGCGAGGACCCCGCACTCGACGACGCGGTCGACCAGTTCGCCCGCGTGCACGCCGAAGCGACCCGGACCGCCGGCGACGCCGCGGCGGCATCCCGCACCCCCGACCCGATGGACGCGAAAGTAGACTGACACGCATGCCGGAATCCGCTCTGACGATCGACTCTGTCTCGGTGCTGCTGGTCTGGACCGCGATCGGGATCTACGCCCTCGCGTTCGTCGCCTACGCCGTCGACCTCGCCAGCCGCGGGGCGACCGCCGTCGACCGCAAGGACGCGAAGGTCCGCGAGCGCGAACTCGTCGCAGCGGGCGGCGTCGGGCACATCGAGCGGATGCGGGCCGAGGAGCGTGCCGCCGGCGAAGCGGTCGAGGCGAGGCCGTCCGCCCGTCCGCGGTTCGTGTGGGCGCGGATCGGCACGTCGCTGACCACGCTCGCCTTCCTCTTCCACGTCGCCGGTGACGTCACGCGCGGCATCGCGGGCGGACGCGTGCCGTGGTCGAACATGTACGAGTTCTCGCTCACGGGGACCATGCTGATCGTGGCGGTGTACCTCGCGGTGCTGATCCGCTACGACCTGCGGTTCCTGGGCTCGTTCATCACCGGGCTCACCGTGCTGCTCCTCGGCGGCGCGACGCTGGCCTTCTACGTCGAGGTCGTGCCGCTGGCCGACCCGCTCAAGAGCGTCTGGCTCGTCATCCACGTGTTCGTCGCGTCGCTGGCGACCGCGCTGTTCGCCCTGGCCTTCGGCCTGTCGGTGCTGCAGCTGATGCAGAGCCGCCGTGAGCGCCGTGTCATCGCCGCCGCCGCGGCTGTCTCCGACGCCCCCGCCAAGACCGGCCCTCGCTTCCTGCGCACGCTTCCCAGCGCCGATGCGCTGGAGTCGCTCGCGTACCGCTTCGCGATCATCGGATTCATCTTCTGGACCTTCACGCTCATCGCCGGCTCGATCTGGGCCAACGACGCGTGGGGACGGTACTGGGGCTTCGACACGAAGGAAGTGTGGACCTTCGTCATCTGGGTCCTCTACGCCGGCTACATCCACGCGCGCGCGACGCGCGGCTGGCGCGGTGCCCGCTCGGCGTGGCTGTCGATCATCGGCTTCGGCGCCGTGATCTTCAACTTCACGATCGTGAACATGTTCTTCAAGGGGCTCCACGCCTACTCGGGCCTGAGCTGACCCATCGCTCCCGGGAACGCAGTTCGGCCCGGGCCGCGGTCCGGGCGCCCCGGGCACCCGGACCACGGCATCGGTCAGGCGGGGGCGGACGCCAGGAGCCTGCGGGCCGACACGGTGCGTCGGCGTGTGACCGCGACGATCGTGACCGCGAGGGCGAGCAGCGCCCACACCACCAGCCCGACGATCCCCGCCGTGACGCCGCCCGCCGCGGTGAGCGCGCCGATCATGGCGTTGTACGCCGGAGCGGTCGGCATGAGCGACGCGATCGAGGTGAGCACCCCCGGCACGGTCGAGACGATGCCGGTGGCCACCGCCAGCACGCCGACGAGCGCGGAGACACCGTGCCCCGCAGCGCCGAACACCGCCACGAGCGCCTGGTTCACGGCCGCGAACGCGACGCCGGCGACGACGCACACCAGCGCGAACACCCACCAGTCGCCCCAGTCGTACTGGGCGGCCAGCTGCACGACGCCCGCCACGAGCACGCCCTGGATGGCGCCGAGCGCCACGGCGGGCGCGAGGGCGCGGAGGGCGAGCGTCGGCGACGACATCCGCGAGGCGAGGGTGCGCCCGGAGACGGCCTGCAGGGCGACGAAGCTCGCGAGGCCCCCGAACCACAGGGCGAGCATCGCCAGCAGCGGGATCGCCGACATGCCGAACAGGCTCGAGCCGACGCCGTCGGCGGCGACCGGGTTCGACACGACGGTGGCGGTGTCGGCCGCCTCCTCGTCGGTGTAGGTCGGGATCTCGTCGACGGCCGTGTGCAGTCCGTCGGCCAGCTCGCCGGTGCCATCGGCGAGCAGGACCATGCCGTCGGCGAGGTCGCCCGCGCCCGCGGCCGCATCCGATGCGCCCGCCGACCACGACGAGGCTCCCGAGGACCACGTCGAGACGCCGGCGGCCGTCTGATCGGCGCCGTCCGCCCACGAGCGGGCGCCTGCGGCCCACGTCGCGGTGCCCGAGCCGAGGTCCGCCGCGCCGTCCGACAGCGACGACATGCCGACGGCCAGCTGGCCGACGCCTGCGGCGGCGTCGTCCGCGCCGTCGGCGAGATCGCTCATGCCGCCGGCGATGCTGTTCAGCCCGCCGATGAGGGGGCCGGTGCCGTCGGCGATCCCGTGGGCGGCCTCGGCGATCGTGTCGGCGTTCTCGAGCACTCCGGTCACCGCCGGCAGCGCGCCGTCGACCTGCGCCGAGACCTGCGCGACCGCATCGCAGAGCTCCTGCGTACCGCCCTCGGCGAGGCAGTCAGCCGACAGCTGGGCGAGCTGTTCGGCCGCCGCGGAGACGTTCGCCGAGATCGCGTCGCTGTTCTCGGCGATCTGGTCGAGCCGGTCGAGGGCGTCCGCGGGGATCTCGGGGATCATCGACGTGATCCCGTCGCTGAGCTGCTGTGTGCCGTCGGCGAGGTCGCGTGCGCCCGCGGCCCACTCCTGCAGGCCGGCCGCCGACGCCGCAGTGCCCGACGAGAGCTGTGCGGCGCCCGAGGCGATGCCGTCGGCGCCCGAGGCGATGCCGTCGGCGCCGTCGGCGAGTTCGCGCGCGCCGCCGGCGAGCTGCCCGACGCCGGATGAGATGTCACCCGCGCCGCCGGCGAGCCCGTTCGCGCCGGTCGACAGCTGCGCGACGCCGTCGGCGAGGGACACCGTCCCGTCTGCCGCCCCGCGCGTTCCGTCGGCGAGCTCGCTGGCTCCGTCGGCGGCGGTGCCGAGCTCGTCACCGAGCGTGGTGAAGCCGAGCAGGACGTTCTCGAGGTACGCCTGCGAGAGCTGCTCGCCGAGGACGGATGCCGCCGTCTGCGCGATCTGCGCCGTGATGGCGTCGTCGACGATGAGGCTGTCCGGCGGCGTCGTGACCTCGATGATCGCCTGCTCGGGAGTCTCGCCCGGCATCGTCGACGTCGCGGCCGCCGAGAAGTTCGACGGGATCGTCACGACGGCGGCGTAGTCGCCGTCCGCGAGACCCTCCGAGGCGTCCTCGGCGTTGGTGATGGTCCACGTCAGGTTGGAGTCGACCTCGTCGGAGCCGCCGACGAGACCGGCCGTGAGCTGCCGGCCGAGGGGCACCATCTGACCGTCGATCGTGACCGGGTCGTCGTCGTTCACGATCGCGGCGTTGATGCTTTCGAGACGCTCGGTGGGGTTGTACAGCGCGGCGATGAGCAGTCCGCCGATGATGACGGGCAGCAGCACCACGCCGATGATCGTCAGCCACGTGATGGGCTTGCGCGTGCGCGCGCGTTCGATGGGGAGGGTCATGCGGTCACCTCGGTGGCGGGGGAGACGGAAGCGGAGCGGGCGTGCAATTCGAGCGACTGCACGTCGGGTCGGTGGGCGTCGGCGAGGAACGCCAGGGCGGGCCCGTCAGCGCGGCTCGTCGCCACGACGGTCAGCGCGAGCGCTTCGCCGGTGCGCCGGGAGCGCAGCGTGCGGGCGGCGTCGCGCACGAGCGCCGCCGCCTGGTCGCGCTCGTGGGCGTCGAGCGTGTCGATGCCGTCGATCACGACGGTGCGGGTGCGTCCGGCCAGCGCGGCGCGCACCTCGCGCACGGGGTCGTCGGCATCCGCCAGCATCGCGATGCCGACATGGGCGCGCACCCAGGCGCCGCGTCCGGGAAGCAGATGACCCGCGACGCGCAGCCGGCCCTCGGTGGGCGCCAATCGTCCGCCGACCGTGAGGGCGAACGCCCGGGTGGCGCGCGCCTCGCCGGTGACCAGCAGCGTGCCGCCCTCCTCGACGCGCGCTGCGACGCCGTCGAACAGGGTCACCTCGCCGGCGCTGCGGCCGGCATCCGCGCGCACCGCCAGCTCTTCGGCGGCGATGACGGCTCGGGTGTCGGGCTCGGGCCAGTCGGCGAGCGCGCGCTCGCGCTCGACAGCCTCGCCCTCGATGTCGAAGTGGGGGAGCATGCGGTCCAGCCAGCGCGGCATCCACCACGCCTTCTCGCCGAGCAGGGCCATGACGGCGGGCACGAGCGTCATGCGGACGATGAACGCGTCCACCGCGATGCCGACCGCCAGGCCGAGCGCGATGGGCTTGATCGACGAATCGCCTTCGGGCACGAAGGCCGCGAACACGGCGAACATGATGACGGCGGCGGCGGTGACCACGCGCGCCGACGCGGTGAAGCCCGAGCGGATGGCGCCGATCGCGGTGTCGCGGACGTGACGGCCGCCGCGTGCGCGGTCGGCGTGGACGAAGTCCTCGCGCATGCGCGAGACCAGGAACACCTCGTAGTCCATCGCCAGGCCGAACAGCACGCCCATGAGGATGATCGGCATGAAGCTGATGACGGGTCCGGTGCGGGCCACGTGCAGGGCGTCGGCGAACCAGCCCCACTCGAACACGGCCGCCACGACGCCGAACGATGCGAGCACCGACAGCAGATAGCCGGCAGCCGCCTTCAGGGGCACCCACACCGAACGGAACACCATCATCAGCAGGACGAGCGACAGGCCGACGACGAACAGGCCGAAGGGGATCAGCGCGGCTCCCAGCCGGTCGGAGATGTCGATGCCGACGGCCGTGAAGCCGGTGACCTTCAGATCGACGCCGTATTCGTCCAGCAGCCTGTCGTGCTCGGCGCGGAGGGCCCGCACGAGGTCGGCGGTGGCCGGGTCGTCCGGCGCGGTCTCGGGGACGATCTGGATGAGCCCGGTGTCTGCGGTCTCGTTGGGGGTCGAGAGGGCGACCTCCTTGACCCCGGGCACCTTCTCGATCTCCTCGGCGAGGTCGTTCATGAGTCCGAGGGGGTCGGTCGACGTCACGATCGTGCCGGTCATGATCAGCGGGCCGTTTGATCCCGGTCCGAAGTGCTCGGCGGTGAGGTCGTAGGCCTGACGCGCCTGGCTCGTCTCGGGCTGAACGCCCGCGTTCGGCAGGGCGAGTGTGAGGCTGGCGGCCGGGATGGCGGCGACGCCGAGCCCGACGACCACCGCGATCGTCGTGATGAGCGGATGCCGCGTCACGAGCATGACCCAGCGGTTGGGGCGGAGGGCCGGCGTCGCGCCGGCGGCCTGATCGGCGGGGGCGGCATCCGCCTTCCTCCGGCGTCCGATGCGGATGCCGCGGGCGGGCTTCCAGCCGGCGACGCGGCCCTTGGCGAACCCGAGGAGCGCGGGCGTCAGGGTCACGGCGACGAGGACGGCGATCGCGACCGCGACGGCCGCGGCGATGCCCATCGTCGTCAGGAACGGGATGCCGGCGAAGCCCAGGCCGACCAGCGCGATCAGCACGGTGACGCCGGCGAACACCACGGCCGACCCGGCGGTGCCCGTCGCCCGCGCTGCGGACTCGGCGGGTTCGACGCCGTGACGCACCTGGTCCTGATGCCGCGCGACGATGAAGAGGGCGTAGTCGATGCCGACGGCGAGCCCCAGCATGATCGCGAGCATCGGGGTCGTCGACGACACCGACGCGAACGCGGTCGCCACGAAGATGAGGGCGATCGCGAGGCCCACGCCGATGATCGCGCTGACCAGCGGGAACCAAGCCACCACGAGTGAGCGGAACGTCACGATCAGCACGAACAGCGCGATGAGGACGCCGACGGCCTCGATGAGCGACAGCGCGGGGACGTCCGTCGAGAACAGGTCGCCCCCCATGGCGGCCTGCGCACCGTCGGGCAGCTCGGCGAGCAGCTCCGCCGAGACGCCCTGCAGCATCTCCTTCGTCTCGTCCGAGACCTCGGTGGCCTGTCCCTCGAACTGCAGCTGGACGATCGCGGCGGACTCGTCGTCGGCGACGAGACCCGAGACGAGGTCGCCGAACGGGTCGGTGACGGCGATGACGCCGTCGAGGTCCTCGAGAGTCGCGACCGTGTCGCCGATGGCGGAGGCGTACGGCTCGTCGATGATGACGTCGCCTTCTGCGGCGACCACGACCATCTGGGCGCTCGTGCCGCTGGCCTGCGGGAACGTGCGCTCGAGCATCTGGATGCCCTCCTGCGCCTCGGTGCCGGGGATCGAGAAGGCGTTGTCGGTGCCCTTCATGAACAGCAGCGCGCCGCCGCCGGCGAGCATCAGCAGCAGGAGCCAGCTGATCAGCACCCGCCAGGGGCGGTGATACGTCCAGCGTCCAAGGGAGTACAGCAGGGTGGACAACAGCGCCTCCGGGCTCTCTGGATCAGGATTTCGATACAGCGCTGTATCGGATACGTGTGTGTATCGTATGGCGTATCTGCCGACCGAAACTGAGTAGTGCGTGTGAGGATGGCGGAGAGGGGAGATCTCATGACCGGCACCGTCGCGACGCCGACGCCGACGCCTCGGCGAGAGGCGACCCGCCGCAAGCTCCTCGACGCGGCCGCGCAGGTCTTCGCCGAAGTCGGGCTGGACGCCGCCTCGGTCGAGGCGGTGTGCGAGCGTGCAGGCTTCACCCGCGGCGCCTTCTACTCGAATTTCGAGACGAAGGAGGAGCTGTTCCTCGAGCTGGCCGGCCGGGTCGCCCGTGCCCGCGTCGCCGCCGTCCGAGAGCGCATCGGCGACCTCGAGGGCGAAGCGGACTTCGCCTCGGTGCCCGCGAACGCCCTCGACATCCTCCAGCGCATCCTCGACGTCTCGTTCGACGACCGCGTCGGCGTGCTTCTCATGAGCGAGATCCGCAATCACGCCCTTCGCAGTCCCGACCTCGCGCAGGCGTATCTGGCGCAGGAGGACGAGCTGAGCGACAGCGTCGCGCAGATCATGGCCGAGATCGCCGACGCGCGCGGGCTCACCTTCCGGCTCCCGGTCGCCGAGGCCGCCTCTCTCATGCTCACGGTCTGGGAGCGCGCCGCCGTCCGGGCTGTCATGGCGGGCGTGGATCAGGCGGAGGTCCGCCGCCGCACGAACCACGAGCTGGCCTCGGCGGCGCAGCTGCTCATCGAAGCGTGAGGGGCCGCCGCAGCGGATCTTTCCATTAAGTTAATCCCGATTCTGTATTTCGGCTAGGATGCCGGGCATGAGCGGAATCGATGGAGATGTCCTGGAAGAGTCCGCGCCCGGCGCGGACACGGCGAAGGCGCGTGCGCGGCGGGAACTCGATGCGATGGACACGAGCGCGCTGCGCGCGGCCGTCAACTGGTTCGTGCTGCTGGGCGGCACGTCCAACGTCATCATGCAGCTGGCGATGCAGCCCGTCGGGTACGGCGTCATGGAGAGCAAGGTCACCGAGGGGAGCCTGTTCGGCAACCCGAAGCGGCGTGCGCGCACGACGATGGGCTACATCGCGATCGCCATGCTCGGCGGTGCCGAGGAGCGGGCGGCGTACCGTGCGGCGACGAATCGCTCGCATGCGCGCGTGAAGTCCGAACCCGGCGACAAGGTGCCGTACAAGGCCTTCGACCCGGCGCTGCAGAAGTGGGTCGCGGCGTGCCTGTACATGGGTGCCGAGTCGGCGTACACGCTGCAGAACGGGCCGCTCGAGGGCGCGTTCGCCGAGGAGTTCTACCGTCAGGGGATGGTTTTCGGCACGACGCTGCAGATGCCCGCCGACGCGTGGCCGGAGTCGCGCGAAGCGTTCGGCGAGTACTGGGACAAGACCCTCGACGAGCTCGTCATCGACGACGCCGTGCGCGAGTACCTGATGCGCATCATCCGCCTCGAGTACCTCGGCCGCGACATCCCGGCGTGGCTGCTGCGCATCCGGCGCCGCACGGTCGCCGGGCATCTGCCGCCGTTGTTCCGCGACATGATGGGCATGACCTGGACCGACGAGGACCAGCGGGCGCTCGAGAAGTCGAACCGGCGCGTGGCCGCCGTCCAGAGAATCACGCCGCGCTACCTGCGCGAGCTGCCGATTCGCCGGAACCTGCGTGACGTCCAGCGCCGGCTCGCGAAGGGCGTTCCGCTGTTCTGAGCCGTCACCCGGCGGCGAGCAGCGCGTGGCAGCGCGCGATGCGCTCTCGCCACCATCGGGTGCGCTCCGGGGTCGCCGCGAACTCGTCAAGCAGGGCGGCGTCCGCGGCCACCCGCCGAGCCGGCACGGCGCCGTCGACGGGAACGAGCGGGTCCGCGGCGACGTCGCCGCTCAGCAGCGATCCGGTGCCGAGCCCGCAGTCGTAGGGAAGGTCGGGGAGGGATGCGGCGAGCATCGCGCCCATCGACAGCCCGACCGACGTGTCGAGCGCGCTGGAGACGACGGCCGGCAGCCCGGCCTCGGCCACGATGTCGAGCGCGCGCCGTGCGCCGCCGAGCGGCTGCGCCTTGATCACGATCAGGTCGGCGGCGCCCGCGCGTGCGACCGCGAGGGGGTCGGATGCCTTGCGCACGCTCTCGTCAGCGGCGATCGGGATCCCCATGTACTTCACGCGACGGCGCAGCTCGACGAGCTCGTCGACGCTCCCGCACGGCTGCTCGACGTACTCGAGGTCGAACTCGGCCAGCGCGTGCACCGCGTGCTCGGCCTCGTCGATGTTCCAGGCCCCGTTCGCGTCGATGCGCACGCGGCCCTCGGGTCCCATGGCCTCGCGCACGGCCCGAACGCGCGCGACATCGTCGGCGAGCGTCTGCCCCCGCTCGGCGACCTTGACCTTGGCCGTGCGGCATCCGTCGAAGCGTGCGAGGACGTCCGGCACCGCCGTGGCGGCCACGGCCGGCACGGTCGCGTTGACGGGGATCCGGTCGCGGATCGCAGCGGGCTGCGTGGTCCAGCCGAAGTCGATCGCGGCCGCGAGCCAGGTCGACGCTTCGGTGTCGTCGTACTCGAGGAAGGGTGAGAACTCGGTCCACCCCTCGGGCCCCTCGAGGAGGGCGGCCTCGCGCACCTCGACGCCGCGGAAGCGGACGGCGAGCGGCAGGGCGACGATCCTCGTCGACGACAGCAGCTCGTCGAGAGGGGGAAGCGGCGGTGCGGGGTCGGGGCTCACGTCTCCATCATGTCGTGTGCTGGTCGTACGTGGTGGTGCCCTTGCCAATACTGTGTGTCACACAGTACAGTGTGAGTTATGAGTGAGACCGAGGCCCTCGAGACGCACCTGCAGGAACTGCGGCGCGGCACGGTCGTGCTCGCCTGCCTGCGGCTGCTCGAGACGCCCGGCTACGGCTACGGACTGCTCGAGGACCTGCAGGCGCGGGGGTTCGACACCGACGCCAACACGCTGTACCCCCTGCTGCGCCGTCTCGAGAAGCAGGGCCATCTCACGAGCGAGTGGAACACCGGCGAGGCCCGGCCCCGCAAGTTCTACCGCACCAGCCCCGCCGGCATCCGGCTGGCGGAGGCCCTCACCCAAGACTTCCAACGCATCGCCACCGCGATCGACACCCTTCCCCACGGGAGCTGAGATGACCGAGACCACCCTGACCGAGCGATACATCGCCGCCGCGATGCGCACCGTTCCCGAGGCGCAGCGCCGCGACCTCGCGACCGAGCTGCGCGGCTCGATCGACGACCAGATCGATGCCCGCGTCGAAGCCGGCGAGGAGCGGGCGGATGCCGAGCGCGCCGTCCTGACCGAACTCGGCGATCCCGACAAGCTGGCGGCCGGGTACACCGGGCGAGCGCTTCACCTGATCGGCCCGAAGTACTTCCTCGACTGGCTGCGGCTGGTCAAGCTGCTGCTGTGGATCGCCGTTCCCGCGGTCGCCTTCGCTCTCGCGCTGGCGCAGGCCATCGGCGGAGCGAGCCTCGGCGAGATCGTCGGGTCGGCCATCGGCGCGGCGATCAGCGTCGCGGTCAACGTGCTGTTCTGGGTCACGCTCGTGTTCGCGATCATGGAGCGTAATGGGGCCAAGACGCTGTCCGATCGCTGGACGCCCGACGACCTTCCCGAGCCGCGTCAGCGCGGAGCGGGCGTCGGCGACGTCGTCGGCGCGTTCATCGGGCTGCTCGCCGCCGCCGCGGCACTGATGTGGGACCACTTCATCGGGTTCGTTCCGGGCATGGACGTCTCGTTCTTCTCCGAGAGCCTGTGGCCGGTCGGTGTGACGTACGCGCTGCTCATCCTCGCCGCCGACGCCATCCTGCTGATCGTCGTCCACGCCGCGCGCCGCTGGACACCCGCGCTCGCCATCGTCAGCGCGCTGCTGACGGTCGCCCTGGCGGGGCCCGCGATCTGGCTGCTCGCGAACGGGCAGCTGCTCAACCCCGAGTTCTTCCCGACGATCCTGCCCTCCGGCGGCGACGACGTGCAGGGCATCATGACCGTCATCATCGGCTTCGCCATCGCCGGCAGCGCGATCTGGGGGATCATCGACACGTTCCGCAAGGCCTTCGCCCGCCCGATCTGAACGGCCCGCGCACGTCGGGGGCGTCCCTAGGCTGGATCGCATGCTTCTGGACACCCCCGTGCGCCTCGGCGTGCAGCTGCCGCCCCAGCACGTCACCTACCCGCAGATCCGCGACGCCGTCCTCCGCCTCGAGGACATGGGCGTGGACATCCTGTTCAACTGGGACCACTTCTATCCGCTCTCGGGCGACCCCGACGGGCTGCACTTCGAGGGCTGGACGATGCTCGCCGCGTGGGCCGAGCTGACCGAGCGGGTCGAGTTCGGCGCGCTCGTCAACTGCAACAGCTACCGCAACCCCGATCTGCAGGCCGACATGGCCCGCACGATCGACCACATCTCGGCGAAGGACGGCGGCACCGGGCGCTTCATCTTCGGCACCGGCTCGGGCTGGTTCGAGCGCGACTACGACGAGTACGGGTACGAGTTCGGCACCGCGGGATCGCGGCTCGACGATCTGGCCGAGGGCCTTCAGCGCATCGAGAAGCGATGGGACGTGCTCAATCCCGCTCCCACGCGCGACATCCCGATCCTGATCGGCGGCGCCGGCGAGCAGAAGACCTTGCGCCTCGTCGCGCGCCACGCCGACATCTGGCACAGCTTCGTGAGGCCCGAGGGGCTTGCGCACAAGCTCGACGTCATCGAGCGGTGGGCCGAGAAGGAGGGGCGCGACACGTCGGACCTCATCGTCTCCAACGAGCTGCAGAGGCGCGGCGTGGATGCCGCAGAAGCGCTCTTCGACGGCGGCACGCGCCTGTTCACGCTCGGCTTCCCCGGACCCGACTTCGACTTCGACGTCGTGCAGGGCTGGCTGGACTGGCGCGACGCCAAGAACGCCGGCTGACGTTCCGTTCTCGACCTGCCCGAGCCGATCGTCGATCCCGGCCTCCCCGACGGATGGACGACCCCGGTTCGCGGGGGCGACGACGTTATCCACAGTTCCCCGTCGACCGGCATGCGGGCGATGGGTGCGCCTATCATGTCGTCATGAGCATGGACCCCGTCCTGAGCCACGGCGGTCCGACGGGCCCCGGGGCCACGGCGCATCCGAAGAACCACGGCAGCGCGAGCGACGACTTCGCGGTTCGCCCGCGCCGCGGAACGCCCGACCACCGGCGCTGGATGGTGACGGCGATCCTGCTCGGCGGGCTGCCCGTGGTGACCCTCCTGGTCGGGGTCGGCTCCATGAGCGCGTACGACGTGTACTTCGCGGGCGGCGACCCGCTGTGGAGTCAGATCGGAAGCGTGCTCGGGTTCCTCCAGATCCTCCTCGCGGTCGTGGCGTTCCTCGCCCTCCTGGGCCCCCGTACCCGGGTCACCGGCATCGCGACCCTGGTTCTGGCGGCCATCTTCAATTCGTGGACGATGGCGCTCCTGCCGCTCGTGTTCCTCGGCGGGCGCTGATGAGCACCATGACGCAGACGCCGCCGCAGACCCACGACGAGCATTCCGCGGCTCCTGCCCCGATGCGCGCGCGCACGCTGCTGTCGGCCGCGATCGTGATCGGTGCACTGTCGGTCGTCGCCCTGGCCCTCGATGCCGGCTGGGTCGTGGGGGTCATCCTGACCCTCGCCGCTCTCGCCGTGATCGTCGTCGGCCCGTTCATCGCGATGCGGCGCCGCTCTCTCGTCGTGGCACCGCTCGCCATCGCGCTCGTCTCGCTGCTGAACCCCGTGATCCTCGGCGCTGTGTCGGCGCACGTGACGAATCTGATCGGCGTCGTGACCCTGCAGCGCGGAATCGTGCTGTGGGGCGCCTACCCCGGCATCGCCGGGTGGGATGCCCCCGACGAACTGACCGTGGTCGACCCGGGCGCGCTCGCCCGGCAGACCCAGGACGTCACGCGCGGCGTCGTCGACGAGCTCTCGAGCGCGTACGGCTGGTCGTGGTCGATCGGCGACTCGGTGGGCGGCACGCGATCCATCGCGAACGGCTTCGGCGGGCAATCGGTGTTCGTGCGGGTCGACTCCGCGCGCTGGACGACGGCCGACTTCGACGGGTCGCAGGAACAGGCGGACGCGCTGCTGACCGCGATGCAGACCGCGGCGGGCGAGCTGGGCCTGACGACCGTCGGCGACGCGATCGACGCGGAGTCGGGAGGCGAAGCCACGTGGTCAGATGGTCGGGGCGGCATCCTGACCCTCGCGTACGACGGCTCGGAGGCGTCGTTCTGGTACACAGGGGGCCCGTTCTCGACGGTCTCGACCGAGGAGTACGCCGCTCTGCTCGAGCCCTACGCGGGCCTGGATCAGCCCGACCCGATCGTCGAGCCCGATCTGCCCTGACCGCGGGCCGTCGCCGCACTCCGGCATCCCGTTCGGCTCGTCTCGCGTGGCTTGCGTATGCAACCGCCGACACGAGACGAGCTTCACGAGCGGAGCGTATGCGCTCGGTCACTGCATATGCACCGGACGGGACTCGCGCGGCATCTGGCATCGGAGGATGCCCGACCGCGACCACATCGTGCGCTGGGCTTTCCGCAAGCGCCACCAGGACCGGGACGAGGTGCCGCCGCTCGAGGCGCGTCATCCCGACCTCGTCGTGGTGCGCCTGCGGACTCCGGCGCAGGTCGAGCGGTGGGTCGACGGTCCGCTGCGGGACGCCCTCGCCGCCCGCTGAGACGACGGGCTCAGCGGTATTCGGGATTGGCCGCGTCGAAGCCGAAGTGCTCGCCCCGATCCCAGGCCTTGCGCACGTTTCCCCATGCCGGCAGGCCTCCGGCGTCCTTGAGCATGCGCGCGGTGTGCAGCAGGTTCCACGTCATGAACGTGGTGTTGCGGTTGGTGAAGTCGCTCTCGGGACCGCCCGACCCGGGATCGAGGTAGCTCGGGCCCGGACCGATGGCCCCGATCCACCCGGCGTCGGCGTTCGGCGGGATCATGAACCCGATGTGCTGGAGGGCGTAGAGGATCGAGC
This sequence comes from Microbacter sp. GSS18, assembly GCA_029319145.1. Taxonomy (NCBI): domain Bacteria; kingdom Pseudomonadati; phylum Bacteroidota; class Bacteroidia; order Bacteroidales; family Porphyromonadaceae; genus Microbacter; species Microbacter sp. GSS18. Next base: position 3,812,591 of record CP119753.1, read on the forward strand.
TCGAGGCGTGCTTGACGCCGTCTTCGTTGCCGGTGATGATCGCGCCGCCGGTCTTGCCGTAGTAGATGTACTGGCCGTCGTCGTTGAGCAGTCCGCTCATCGAGTACAGGCGCTCGATGATCTTGCGGGTCTGCGATGAGTTGTCGCCGAGCCACAGCGGTCCGCCGACGACGAGGATGTCGGCCGCGGCGATCCTCGGCCAGATCTCGTCCGGCCAGGCATCCGTCTTCCAGCCGTGCTCGCGCATGTCGGGATAGACCCCCGACGCGACATCGTGGTCGACGAAGCGGATGCCGTCGACGGCGACGCCCTGCGACCGCATCAGGTCCATGCTGTGGTCCATCAGGCCCTGGGTATGGCTCAGCTCAGGGCTCGGCTTCAACGTGCCGTTGATGAAGACGGCCCTCAGGTCGTCGTATGCGGCGGGTGCGCCATCGAGTCCGCTCATGGCGCGACTCTACGCCCGTGCGTCCCGCCGCGGCATGACGAAGCGGTGACGGCGGATGCCGGTCCTGCCCGCATCCGTGAGGCGCCGTGGAGGCCGGGCGCTCGTGCGGTAGCGTCGGTCGCGGCCGACGGCGCCCGACCACTGCATGCGCCGGGGCGACGAGGAGGTGGCCATGTCCGCGTCTCCTGCCACGGAGCCGGCGACGACCGACGCGCGGGGTCTGCGCGGATTCGTCCGCAGGAACCGCGACGACCTGTGGCTCGAGCTGATCGGCGGCGTCATCCTCGCCCTCGTCGTGTCGTTGGTGATGTTCGCGATCGACCAGGCGAGTTCGGATTCGCGCGAAGCCCATGCCGAGTCCCTGTCGAACTCGATCTTCGTGCGCGAGGCCGTCATGGGCGGAAACGACCTGCTGCCGTTCTCGGCGCTGAACCTGCAAGGCGCGCAGCTGAGCGGGTTGGAGCTCGCCGGAGCCGACTTCTCGGATGCCGATCTGCGCGACGCCGAGCTCAAGCGCAGCGACCTGACCGGCGCGAATCTCGTCGAAGCCGACCTGGCCGGTGCCGACCTCGCCGGCGCGGTGCTCGCGGGCGCGGACCTCACCGAGGCCCGCATGGACGGCACGGAGGTCAGCGGCGTCGACTTCACCGGCGCGACGCTCACCGACGCGGACCTGACGCTCGCGTTCTACGTCGCCGGCGAGCCGCCGGTGGGGCTGGCCGACATCGGTCTGTTGCGGGTCGCCCCGGCATCCGACACCGACGACTGAGAGCCCGTCGCGGGCGCCGCCGGCACCGGCTTCGCCCGCAGGGCAGCGGCGGGCGCACGAAGCCCCGGCGGATGACGCCGTGCGGCGACGGGCCGCGCGTAGGCTGACCTGGTGAGCGTTTCCGAGTTGTTCGACCCGAGTGAGTGGACGCCGGCGCCCGGCGCCGAGGAGTACACCGACATCACGGCCCACGTGTCGACCGACGGGCGCATCGCCCGCATCGCGTTCGACCGGCCCGCGGTGCGCAACGCCTTCCGCCCGCACACGGTCGACGAGCTGTACCGCGCGCTCGACATCGCCCGGCAGGACCCGAAGGTCGGCGTGGTGCTCCTCACCGGCAACGGCCCGAGCCCCAAGGACGGCGGGTGGGCCTTCTGCTCCGGCGGCGACCAGCGCATCCGCGGTCGCGACGGCTACAAGTACTCCGAGGACGAGTCCGCCGTCCACGACCCGGCCCGTGCCGGGCGCCTGCACATCCTCGAGGTGCAGCGGCTCATCCGCTTCATGCCCAAGGTCGTCATCGCGGTGATCCCGGGCTGGGCGGCCGGCGGCGGACACTCGCTGCACGTCGTGTGCGACATGTCGATCGCGTCGGCCGAGCACGGCCGGTTCAAGCAGACGGATGCCGACGTCGGATCGTTCGACGCCGGCTACGGCTCGGCGTACTTCGCCCGCCAGATCGGGCAGAAGTTCGCTCGCGAGGTGTTCTTCCTCGCCGAGGAGTACTCCGCCCAGCGCGCCTACGAGATGGGCGCTGTCAACCGCGTCGTGCCGCACGCCGACCTCGAGCGCGAGGCCGTCGCGATGGCCCGCACGATCCTCACCAAGTCGCCCACCGCCATCCGCATGCTCAAGTTCGCCTTCAACGCCGTCGACGACGGGATGGTCGGCCAGCAGGTGTTCGCCGGCGAGGCCACGCGCCTCGCCTACGGCACGGATGAGGCCGTCGAGGGGCGCGACGCGTTCCTGCAGAAGCGCGACCCCGACTGGTCGCCCTACCCGTGGCACTTCTGAGCCCGTGAAACTCGAGCCGATCACCGCCGACGATCCCCGCGAGATCACCGCACGCCTGCGCGATGCGCTGGACGGCACGGGCCCCGCGCTGGGACTCGGGCTGGTGCGTCCCCGGGCCGTCGAGGCGCCGCACGGCACGGCCGTCGTCGTGACGACCTCCGGCTCGACCGGCATCCCCAAGAGCGTCGTCCTGAGCGCCGACGCGCTCACCGCGAGCGCGCACGCGACCGCGGCGCGCGTGGGCGAGGGGTCGTGGCTGCTGGCTCTGCCGGCGGGCTATGTCGCCGGCCTGCAGGTTCTGGTGCGCTCGATCCTCGCCGGGCGCGAGCCGACGGTGCTCGAGGACGCCTTCACCCCCGAGCGGTTCGCCGACGCCGCGCTGATGATGGTGCGCGGCCCGTTGGGCGGCTCGACGGCGACCTACACCTCGCTCGTCCCCGCGCAGCTGACCCGGCTGCTGGATGCGGCCGAGGACGACCGCGCGGTGCTGGCGGCGCTGCGCTCGTTCGAGCAGATCCTCGTCGGCGGACAGGCGCTGCCGCCCGCGACGCTCGAGCGCGCTCAGGATGCCGGGGTGCGGGTCGTGCGGACGTATGGCTCGAGCGAGACCAGCGGCGGATGCGTGTACGACGGTGTCGCCCTCGACGGCGTCGACGTCGCCATCGCCGGCGGCGAGGTGCGCATCGCCGGCCCCACGCTCGCGACCGGCTATCTGGGCGACCCCGAGCTCACGGATGCCGTCTTCGTGCGCGACGCCGACGGTACGCGGTGGTACCGCACGGGCGACGCCGGCATCCTCGAGGACGGCGTGCTGCGCGTGCGCGGACGGCTCGACAACGTCATCGTCTCGGGCGGCATCAACATCTCGCTGGATCGTGTCGAGCACGTCGTCCGCACGATTCCCGGGCTCTCGGGCGCGGTCGTCGTGGGCGTCCCCGACCAGAGATGGGGCGAGGCATCCGTCATCGTCGCCGCCCGCGGCGAGGCGCTGCGACGGCCCGAGGCGACGCAGCTCGAAGAGGCGCGAACAGCGGTAGGCCGCACGGTGGGGGCGCACGCGCGGCCCGCGCGGCTCGTGCTCGTCGACGCGCTGGCGACGCTGCCCTCGGGAAAGCCCGACCGGGAGTCCATACGCCGGGCCGTCGCCGCTCTGCGCTGAGCCGGAGATCCCTCCGCCTAGGGCGGGGGAGCGTCGGGCTCTAGGATGTGCACTCGTGGCAACATCCAGCAAGAAGCGCAAGAAGTCGACTCCGAAGCGTCGCACGCCGCGGGGCAACCCGCAGAAGCCCCAGCAGTCCGCGAGCCCGCGCTCGGTCGCGCCCGCGACCTTCGGGGACTGGGTCGGCGCGGCGCGCCTGCGCACGCTTCCGCTCGCGGTGACGCCGATCCTCATCGGCACGGGCGCGGCGATGATCGTCACCGATGTCATGCACTGGGTCATCGCGCTGGCCTGCCTCGTCGTCGCCGTGGCGCTGCAGATCGGCGTGAACTACGCCAACGACTACAGCGACGGCGTGCGCGGAACCGACGACCACCGCGTGGGCCCGGCGCGCCTCACCGCTTCGCGCAAGGCCAAGCCCCGCACGGTGCTCATCGTCGCGTTCGCGTTCTTCGGGCTCGCAGCGCTCGCGGGGCTGGCGATCACGATCCGCACGCAGCAGTGGTGGCTCATCGCGCTGGGCGCGGTCTGCATCGTCGCGGCGTGGTTCTACACCGGGGGCAAGCGCCCGTACGGCTACGCCGCTCTCGGCGAGGTGTTCGTGTTCGTCTTCTTCGGGCTGGTCGCGACCCTCGGCACGACGTGGGTGCAGGCGTTCGCGCTGCCGCAGGAGGCCTGGTTCGGCGCGGTCGGCGCGGGACTCATCGCGTGCGCGGTGCTGCTGGCGAACAACCTGCGCGACATCTCCCAGGACCGTGAAGCGGGCAAGCGCACCCTGACGGTGCTGATCGGGCGCACCGCCACCCGCTGGCTGTTCTCGATCCTGCTGCTGGGGGCCTTCGCCATCGCCGCCTGGCTCGCGCTGTTCTACCCGATCGCGTGGCTGACCATGCTGGCGCTGCTCGCGGCGCTTCCCGCGATCCTGATCGTGTGGACCTACCGCAACCCGAACGAGCTGGTGGTCGCTCTGGGCCTGACGTCGCTGACGTCCGTGGCCTACGGCGCCTTCCTGTTCTGGGCCTTCATCGGCTGATCAGGAGTCGTCGCGCCGCTCCTCGGCGGGGGCGCTGTCCGCGGTCGCGGTCTGCGCGTCGGACTCCAACGCGTCGGCGGCGGCGTCCTCGTCGTCTTCGTCGCGCCGCGCCGCGCGGGCGGCCTCGCGACGCTCGGCCATACCCGCCGTCACCTCGTCGAGGGGGCGGCGCAGGAACAGCATCGACAGGCTCAGCCCGATCAGCGCGGCGAAGATCGCCGACAGCCAATACAGCTCGCGTCCGATCGGCAGCAGCATCAGGAGGCCGAACGGCACCAGGAAGGCCAGCAGCCGCAACGCCGAATACACCAGGACAGGACGGGCTTTCACCACACCATCGTAATCGGCGCGTCGGCGTCGGTTCGGTCACGACCGGGCCACCAGCTCGCGCGGATGCTTAGGATGGAGACGTGGCACGAGCGCTTGTGATCGGTGCCCTGGTGGCCGCGGCCTTCTGGGTGTACTCCATCGTGGACTGCGCCGTGCAGCATCCCACCCGTCATCGCGGCGTCGGCAAGCCGGCGTGGATCGCGATCGTGGTGCTGCTGCCGGTGATCGGCGGCATCCTGTGGTTCGTCGTGGGTCGGGCGCGCGCCTCGAAGCTGCAGGTGCCGCGCGCGCCGGACGACGACCCGGAGTTCCTGGGCACCATCGGCTCCATCAGCGACCAGGACGAGCGCATCCGTCGCCTGGAGGAGGAGCTCGCGCTCCTGGACGCCGAAGACGACTTCGGTCCGGACGGACCCGCGACGCCGCCGATCTCATCGGCGGGAACCGGCGCGGCCGAGCCGCCGACCAGATCGAACGATCCCGACGACGACGGCCGCGGTCAGCGCGGCGCGCACGGCTGAGCATGTCGGGCCGGTCGCCGGCGGCCGACGCCGCCGCGGCACTGCTGCGCCGTCTGGTCACCCAGGGCGTGCGCCATGTGGTGCTCAGTCCGGGGTCGCGCTCGCAGGCGCTCGCCCTCGTCGCCGCCGAGCTCGAGCGGCGCGGCGACATCGCCCTGCACGTGCGCGTCGACGAGCGCGTCGCCGGGTTCACGGCCCTCGGCATCGGTCGCGAGAGCGGCATGCCGGCCGCCGTGGTGTGCACGTCGGGCACCGCGGCGGCGAATCTGCTCCCCGCCGCGCTCGAGGCGCACCACGCCGGGGTTCCGCTGATCCTGCTGACCGCCGACCGCCCGCCCGAGCTGCGCGGCGTGGGAGCCAATCAGACCACGCGCCAGCCCGGGATGTTCTCCGCGGCGGCGCGGTTCGAGACCGACCTGCCGGTGCCCGATGAGGTCGATCCGATCGGCGACGCCGAGCAGACGGCCATGCTGCGCGACGTGGCCGATCAGGCGCTGGCCGCGGCGCTCGGCGCCGGCCTGTGGTCGGCGGGGCCGGTCCATCTGAACCTGCCCTATCGCGAGCCCCTCAGCGGTCCGCTGCCGGACTGGCCGGCCGACGGCGTGGCCGAGGCGGCACGGCCCCTGGGCTCTCCGCCCGACCTGGTCGAGCGCGACGAGCCCGAGCCCGGCGCTGCGTCCGGTGCGCTCTACCAGGGCGGAGGCGGCATCGGCCAGGCGGACGTGCCGCTCGCGCCTGCCGACGACCCCTTCGTGCTCGAGCGCGGCCCGCGGACGCTCGTCGTGGCGGGCGCGGATGCCGGCGGCGACGCCGAGACGCTGTCCCACCTGGGAGGCTGGCCCCTGGTCGCCGAGATCGTCAGCGGCGCGCGCTACGGACGCCTCGTCGTGCACGGCTATCGCGCGGCGCTCGCCGACCCGGACCTGGGCGGCCGCGTCGAGCGGGCCGTCGTCTTCGGGCATCCGACGCTGAGCCGCGAGGTCGCCGCGCTGCTGAGCCGGGACGACATCGAGGTGGTCGCGGTGCGCGGCCCCGGTGAGCCCCTCAATCTCAACGGTGCGACCGTGGCGGTGGACTCGCTCGCCGTGGCCGCCGGTCCGCCCGACCGGGCGTGGCTGGGCGCGTGGATGACGGCATCGCGTGCGGCGGCGGTCGACCTGTCGGCGCCCGCGCCGGATGCCGCCGGTCTCGCGTCGGCGGTCCCCGAGGAGCGGCTCGGGGCGATCGCGAGCGAGATGGCGGCGATACGCCAGACCGTCGACCGGAGGATGCTCGTCGACGCTGTGTGGCGGGCGACGTGGCCGCACGACCGGCTGGTGTTCGGGTCGTCGCGGCTCGTGCGCATCGCCGACGCCGTGCTGCCCGGCAAGAAGGTTCCCGTGCACGCCAATCGCGGTCTCGCGGGCATCGACGGCACGATCGCGACCGCGACGGGTGTGGCCGTGGCCAGCCAGGCCGCCGGATCGCCGGGGGTCACGCGTGTGCTGCTGGGAGACCTCGCCACCGTGCACGACGCCGGCGCCCTGGCGCTGCCCGAGCGCGAGCAGACGCCGCGCATGCAGGTCATCGTCGGCGACGACGGCGGGGGCACGATCTTCGACACCCTCGAGGTCGCCGACACCGTCGGCGCCGAGACGTTGGACCGTGTGATGTACACGCCGCAGCCGGTGGATTTCGCCGCGCTCGCGGCAGCCTACGGCTGGGAGCACCACGTGGTCACGACGCGCGCGGCACTGGATCAGCTGCTCACCTCGCCGGTCGCGGGCCGCCAGCTCATCGTCGTTCCCCTCGAGCGCTGACACATCGCACGCCCGCGCGCAAGCCTCGGTCGTTCGGGTGGGCGGTCACGTCAGGATGGCACCATGATCGCCAAGAGCCAGAAGAACTGGACCGACGACGTCGCCGAACTGCTGCGGGTGCGCGACGGCTTCGTGCTGTCGGGCGTGGACCCGCGCTCGACACCGGCGTACGACGGGGGCAAGGACGACGGAAAGGACGACCTGTCGTCCGGAGCTGCGGACTTCGAGGAGTACCAGGAGCGCCTGTTCGCCGCGAGCCAGTCCGAGACGACGAGCGGATCCGTGCTGCTGGTGCTGCAGGCGATGGACTCGGCAGGCAAGGGCGGGATCGTCCGCCACGTCGTCGGGGCCGGCAACCCGCAGGGGGTGGACGTCACCGCGTTCAAGAAGCCCACCGAGGAGGAGCTCGAGCACGACTTCCTGTGGCGCATCGCCAAGCACAGCCCGGGCCCGGGACGGATCGCGGTGTTCGACCGCTCCCACTACGAGGACGTGCTGGTGGCGAAGGTGCGCGAGCTCGCGGACCCCGACGAGATCGAGCGTCGCTATGACGCGATCAACGAGTTCGAGAAGACGCTCTTCGAGGCGGGGACCCGCATCGTCAAGGTCATGCTCCACATCTCGTACGAGGAGCAGCGGGACCGGCTGATGGCGCGCCTGGACCGCAGCGAGAAGCAGTGGAAGTTCAACCCGGGTGACGTCGACGAGCGGGTGCTGTGGCCCCACTACATGTCGGCCTACCAGACCGTCTTCGACCGGACATCGACGCCGTATGCGCCATGGCACGTCGTGCCCGCCGACCGCAAGTGGTACGCGCGCCTGGCCGTCCAGAACCTCCTGCTGCAGGCGCTCGACGACATCGACCCGCAGTGGCCGGATGCCGACTACGACATCGCCCAGGAGAGGGCGCGGCTCGCGGCATCCTGAGCGGCGAAGCGGCGGCGACACATCGAGACCCGCCGGCGCGGCGGAACCTCCCTCGGCTCAGCAGGTCTCGCCGCGATGGACGGATCCGACCGGACCGCTGATCACGCCGGTGTCGCCGTGGCGGGCTCGTGGTCGACGGCCCCCTCGTCATCGCGCCTCGCGCGCAGGGTCGCGGATGCCGCCAGTGCCACGGCGAGGAAGGCGGCGGCGGTGTACGCGGCGTACGAGCTGGCCGCGGTGAAGCTCTCGGCGGCGGCGTCTCCGGCGGCGGTGGTCGCGGGTGCGGCACGCAGTCCCGGGATCGCGGCGCCCGCGCTGCCGGTGACGGCCGTGACGACCGGGTCGCGCTCCGCCGCGGGCAGATCTCCCAGCCGGCTGTCGAGATCGGCCGCGAGGGAGGTGAACAGCACGGTGCCGAGGATCGCGACGCCGAGGGCCGAGCCGATCTGGCGGGCGGTGCTCTGCGTGCCCGAGGCCTGGCCGCTGTGGTCGACGGGGACGTCGGCGAGGACGACGTTCGTCACCTGGGAGCTGGCCAGGCCGATGCCCAGACCGTAGACGAACAGCAGCCCGGCGATGAGCCACGCGCCGGTGTCGACGCTCAGGACCAGGCCCAGGGCGAGCACGCCCGCGAGCTCGAGCGCCACGCCGAGGCGCAGCATGCCGACCGCGCTCATACGACGCGACAGGCCGCTGACCATGCCCGTCGCCAGGAACGAGCCCACGGCGAGCGAGACCAGCGCGAAGCCCGCCTGGAGCGCGTCGTAGCCGAGGACGTTCTGCATCCACATCGGCAGGACGAAGAGCAGCCCGAGTTCGCCGAGGCTGACGATCATGGCGACGAGGTTGCCGTTGCGGAAGCTCGTGAGCGAGAACAGGTGCAGCGGGAACAGGGTGGGCTTCCCCGCCCGGTCTCGGCGGCGCTCCCAGAGCAGGAAGCCGACCAGGGCGAGCAGCGCGAGCCCGAGCAGCACGGGCGTCGGCGAGAGGGCCCACGGCCACGTCCAGTCGCCGATCGTGACGCGCTCGTTCACCGCGATCCAGCCCAGCGACCGGCCCTCGATCAGCGCGAAGACGAGCAGGCCCGCCGCCACGACCCCCAGCGCGGCTCCGACGGGATCGAACCGCTCCGGGCGCTCGGAGCGGGACTCCTCGATCGTGAACACCGCGGCGGCGAGCACGAGCAGTCCGAACGGCACGTTGACGCCGAAGGCCCAGCGCCACGAGAAGTCGGTGATGAGCCACCCGCCCAGGAGCGGACCGACGGCCGCCATGCCGCCGATGATCGAGCCCCAGACGGCGAACGCGATCGTCCGGTCACGGCCGCGGAAGCCCGCGTTGATGAGCGACATCGTCCCCGGCAGCACCATGGCGCCTCCGACGCCCTGCGCGACGCGGGCGGCGATCAGGGTGGCGCCGTCGGGTGCCAGCCCGGCGGCGACGGACGCCGCCGCGAAGACGCCGACGCCGATGAGCAGCAGGGCGCGGCGGCCGATCCGGTCGCCCAGGGTCCCGAAGGCGATCAGGAGCGCGGCGAACACGAGCGTGTAGGACTCCTGGATCCACTGCACCTGCGTGGACGAGACGCCCAGGTCGTCGACGATCGCGGGGATCGCGACGTTGACGACGGTGGTGTCCACGATGATCAGCGAGACGGCGATGCCGATGACGACGAGTCCGAGCCAGCGACGGAGAGAAGACATGCGGGTCATCATACCGACACCATGTCGGCAAAAGTCCACTCATGCCGGCATGGACCGCGTGGGAGGATGACGACATGCCCCGGATCAGCGAGCCGACGGTCGCCGAGCATCGTGCCGCCAAGCGCGCGGCGCTGCTCCGTGCGGCCGCCGAGCTCGTCGAGCACGAGGGTGTCGATGCCGTCAAGCCGGCCGCCGTGACGGCTCGCGCGGATCTGGCGCGCTCGAGCTTCTACGAGTACTTCTCCTCGCGCGAGGACATCCTCGTCGCGCTCACCGTCGAGGCCTTCGAGGAGTGGGGGCGCGACCTCGAAGCCGCGCTCGCCGACGTCGAACCCGGGCTCCCGCGCCTTCGGCGGTATGTCGAGGCGACGACCGAGATGAGCGCCGACGGCACGCATCATCTGGCCACTGTTCTGCAGCAGGCCGACATCTCGCCGCAGCGCATGGAGGACGTCATGGCGCTCCACGACGCCCTGCTGCTGCCCCTCATCGAGGTGCTCCGCGATGCCGGCGTCGAGGACCTGTACGCGACGGTGCCTCTCGTGAACGGCCTGCTCGGCGCGGCTGTGAAGTCCGTGTCCGAGGGCGCCGATCCGCAGTCGGTCGCCGCGGAGGCCTACCGGATCCTCACGAACGGCGTCCTCGCAGGCTGACGATTCGGTTTACCGACACCATGTCGGTATGATCTCCCGTCATGGAGATCTTCAAGTACGTCGTCCTCGGCATCCACATCATCGGAGTCGCGAGCCTGCTCGGCGGCGCCCTGGTCGAGATGACGTCCAAGCGCGACGGCGGCAAGCGCATCGTCCCGGCGATCATGCACGGCGCATGGACCATGCTCGTGACCGGCGTTCTGCTCGTGGGCCTGAACTACGCCGTCGGCGACCCCGTGAACAACGCCAAGATCACGGTCAAGCTCGGCGTTCTCGTCGCGATCATCGTGATCGCGCTGATCAACCGCAAGAAGGAGGCCCTCGCCGCCTGGGTGCTTCCCACCATCTCGCTGCTGACGGTGGTCAACATCTTCCTCGCCACCGTCTGGCGCTCCTACAGCTGACCTCCGCGCTTCGGCGCGATCCCCCTCAGACGCCCTCGTCGCGACCGGCCCCGCCGGTCAGGCGAGGGCGTCGACGATCGGGCGGAACTTCACGCGCGTCTCGACGAGCTCGGACTCCGGGTCGCTGCCGGCGACGATGCCCGCCCCCGCGAAGGCGGTGACCGGGATCGTGTCGGCGTACGGCGCGCCGCCGCGGACGGGGTCGACCGCGATCTGCGCGCACCGCAGGGCGATCGCCCATTCGCCGTCGCCGGCGGCATCGATCCAGCCGACCGGGCCGGCGTAGCGACCGCGGTCGAACGGCTCGAGCCGTCGGATGAGGCCGAGCGCGGCGTCCGTGGGAGTGCCCGCGACGGCCGCGGTCGGATGCAGCGCCGAGACGAGATCCAGCGCACTGGTCCCCGGCGCCACGTCTGCGGAGACGTCGGTCGCGAGGTGCCAGACGTTCGGCAGCTTCAGGGCGAACGGCTGCTCGCCGGCCGACAGGGCGCTGGTGTGGGGGCGGAGTGAGGCCAGGACGCTCTGGACCGCGTACTGGTGCTCGTCGAGATCCTTGGCCGACGTCGACAGCGTGATCGAAGCCTCGGCGTCGGCGTCGGGGTCGGCGCCGCGCGGGATCGTGCCCGCCAGCACGCGCGCCGAGGCGATGCCGTCGGAGACCGTCACCAGGGTCTCGGGGCTCGCGCCGATCAGGCCGTCCACAGCGAAAGCCCATGTGTCGGGATAGCCGTCTGCGAGGGCCCGCGCGAGGCGCCGCACGTCTGCCCCGACCGGGATCGTGCCGGCGAGATCGCGGGCGATCACGACCTTGCTGACCTCGCCGTCGGCGAGGGCGGCCAGTGCACCGCGCACCGCTTCCTGGTATCCGGCCGGATCGAGTGCGCCCGGACCGATCGTCGCCGACCAGTACGGTCCGAACGCGGTCGGCTCGACCGGCTCGTGCGACGGTTCCTCGTCGACGGCGATGTGAGTCATCCAGTACCGGTCGCCGTGGCGGCCGATCACGGTCTCGGGCACGATGAGGCGGCTCGACGAACCGGAGCGCTCGTCGAACGCGAAGGATCCGAACGCGACCAGTCCGGTGCCGGGCAGTCCCACGGGATCGTCGATCTCGGCGTGCCGGGCGAACAGGCGCCACGCGTCCGCCGGCGACGGCGACGACGAGCCGGGCGGCGGCGACCATGCGTCGCGTCCGCCGAAGCCCATGCGCAGCGCCTCGCCGATGCCCACCATGCCGTCGCCGCGACGCTGCCACACCAGGGGCGAGCTCGGCGATGCGAAAGAGAGCAGGTCCGGCACGGGGCCGATCTCCCGGGTGCGGGCCACCAGCCGTGGAGGTCGCGGAGAAGCCGGGTCGTGCACGTCACCAGCCTAGACTCGCCGCGACGACCCCCGGCGCTGTGCGTCGGTCGCGCCGCGGCGCAATAGGCTCGGAGGATGAGCCGAACCGATGTCGACCGCCCGGAGCCGGGCACGCGCCTGCTGTTCCGCTGGCGCAAGTTCGACGGCGGCCCGCACTGGATCCACGAGTGCGTGTACCTGGGGACCGACAGATGGGGTGACTGGTTCGGGCAGCTGCCTGGCTGGCACAGCTCGCGCCCCGGGCGCGACTTCGTGCCGCAGCATCCGAACGTCACCCTCATCCCGCCGACCGGCGACTACGCCTACACGCACAACGCCGCACCGCATCGGACGCGCGTGTACATCGACATCGCATGGGACGTCCGGTGGCGCGACGGCGAGCCGACCGGGATCGACATGGACCTCGACGTCGTCGACCGCGCCGAGACCGGCGTCTACATCGACGATCGCGACGAATGGGACGAGCACCGCGTCGCCTACGGCTACCCGGGCGAGCTCGTGTCGAAGCTCGAGGCGCTCGCCGAGGACCTCGAGCGCCGGGTGATCGCCCGGGAGGAGCCGTTCGATCTGGAGACCGCGGATGTCTGGCTGGGCCGGCTCGCCGCCCTCGGGCTCGGACCGTCCCACCACTGACGCCGGCGGCGCGGATCGCGGCCCGCGCCGCGCCCGTAGACTCGAGGCGTGACCTCCTCCGACCCCCAGCCGAACCGCGCCGACCTGGGCAAAAACCCCGCCGCCGTCAGCGGCATGTTCGACGAGGTGGCCCAAGGATACGACCGCACGAACACCGTGCTGAGCATGGGCAACGACCGGCTGTGGCGCATCGCGACGACGCGCGCGGTCGACCCGCGGCCGGGACAGCGCATCCTCGACCTCGCGGCGGGCACCGGCGCCTCGAGCGTGTCGCTCGCCCGCAGCGGCGCCGACGTGGTCGCCGCGGACTTCTCGCAGGGGATGATCCGCGAGGGGCGGCGCCGGCACGGCGACGTCCCGAACCTGTCGTTCGTGCAGGCTGATGCCACCGACCTGCCGTTCGCGGACGGCGAGTTCGACACCGTCACGATGTCGTTCGGCCTGCGCAACGTCAACGAGCCGAAGAAGGCCCTGGCTGAGCTCCTGCGCGTGACCAAGCCCGGCGGCCGCATCGTCGTGTGCGAGTTCTCGCACCCGCCGTCGGCGGCCTTCAACGGCCTGTACCGCTTCTACAACGACCGGGTGCTGCCCGCCGTGGCCCGCGCGGTGAGCTCGAATGCCGACGCCTACGACTACCTGAACGAGTCCATCAAGGACTGGCCTGATCAGCAGCGCCTCGCTGCCTGGATCCGCGAGGCGGGCTGGATCGGCGTCGCGCACCGCAACCTCACCTGGGGGATCGTCGCGCTGCATCGGGCGACCAAGCCGCCGGCCGTGTGACGCACGGGAGGACCGGGGCTCATGTCGCCGGTAGGCTGGGACGGTGACTCCCTCAGCCTCGGCCTCGGGCTCGCACCTGGCGAGCAAGCTGGGCCTCAGCGACCGCGTCTTCGCCGGTCCGCGGTCGCGGCGACTGCTGAAGACGGTCGAAGAGGGGCTCGCCACGGTCGACCGTGCACTCGAGGTCGAGCTGCGCGTCGCCGATTCGCTCGCCGACGCGACCAGCCGCTATCTCTACGACGCGGGCGGCAAGCGTGTGCGGCCGATGCTCACGGTCCTGGCCGCGCAGCTCGGAAACGGCGCGACGGACGGCGTCATCGACGCCGCCGCGGCCCTCGAGATGACCCACTTGGGCTCGCTGTACCACGACGACGTCATGGACGCGGCCGACAAGCGCCGCGGCGTCCCCAGCGCCCATGAGGTGTGGGGCAACAACGTCGCGATCCTCACCGGCGACCTGCTCTTCTCGCGCGCGAGCCAGCTCATGGCGCGCAACGGCGAGCGCGCGATCCGGCTTCAGGCCGACACGTTCGAGCGTCTGGTGCTCGGGCAGATGCACGAGACCGTCGGACCGCAGGAGGGCGACGACCCGGTCGCGTTCTCGCTGCAGGTCCTCGCCGACAAGACCGGGTCGCTGATCGCCGCCGCCGCGCAGTCCGGCGTCATCTTCTCGGGCGCTCCCGACGAGTACGCAGAGCCGCTGGCGACCTTCGGCGAGAAGGCGGGCGTCGCCTTCCAGCTGCTCGACGACGTCATCGATCTGTCGGCCGACCCGGACGAGACCGGCAAGGTGCCCGGAACCGACCTGCGCGCCGGGGTGCCGACCATGCCGTACCTGCTCCTCGGACGACGCACGGACGCGGCGTCCCGCGATCTGCATGCCCGCATCGACGAGGGCGTCGCCCGCATCGCCGACGGCGCCGATCCCGGCATCCTCGACGGCCCCCTCGGCGAACTGCGGGACCACGACGCGACCGAGGAGACCCGTGAGCTCGCACACTCCTGGTCGGACGCGGCCATCGACGCGCTGACGCCCCTGCCGGACGGGCCCGTCCGCGAAGCGCTGACCCGCTTCGCGCAGGCGGTCTCGGACCGCTCCAGCTAGAGACGCGGCCCCGGCCGCACGGCATTCCGCCCGTCGCCCTGCCGCGATCGGGCTCCACGAAAGGACCACACATGACCAAGCTCCGGCTGGCCATCGTCGGCGCAGGCCCGGCGGGCATCTACGCCGCCGACATCCTTCTCAAGGCCGAGCGCAAGTTCGACGTCTCCATCGACCTGTTCGAGCAGCTCCCCGCGCCATACGGTCTCGTCCGCTACGGCGTCGCCCCCGATCACCCGCGCATCAAGGGCATCATCACGGCGCTGCGCGAGGTGCTCGACCGCGGCGACATCCGCATCTTCGGGAATGTCCGCTTCGGCGAGGACATCACCATCGAGGACCTCAAGCGCCACTACAACGCGGTGATCTTCGCCACCGGCGCGATCCGCGACACGGGGCTGAACATCCCCGGCATCGACGCCGAGGGCTCGTACGGCGCCGCGGACTTCGTCAGCTGGTTCGACGGGCACCCCGACGTGCCGCGCGAGTGGCCGCTGGACGCCGAGTCGGTCGCCGTCATCGGCAACGGCAACGTGGCCCTCGACATCTCGCGCATGCTCGCCAAGCATGCCGAAGACCTCCTGCCGACCGAGATCCCCGACAACGTCCATGCGGGCCTCGCTGCGTCGAAGGTCACCGACGTCCACGTGTTCGGTCGGCGCGGACCCGCGCAGGTGAAGTTCACGCCGCTCGAGCTGCGCGAGCTCGGCGAGCTGCGCGACGTCGACATGGTCGTCTACGACGAGGATTTCGACTATGACGAGGCGTCCCGCGACGCCATCGCCAGCAACAAGCAGGTCATGGTCATCGACCGCGTGCTCCAGGCGTGGCGCAAGCGCGAGTCGGTCAACAACGCCGGCGGAACGGCTTCGCGCCGTCTTCACCTGCACTTCTACGCCAAGCCCCTCGAGGTGCTCACCGACGACGACGGGCACGTGCGGGGGCTGCGCTGGGAGCGCACCCGCCCCGACGGCGAGGGCGGTGTCGTCGGCACCGGCGAGATCCGCGAACTCGAGATCCAGTCGCTCTACCGCGCGGTGGGCTACTTCGGGTCGCCGCTGCCGGGCGTGCCGTTCGACGAGCACCACGGCGTCATCCCGAATCGCGAGGGACAGGTCCTGCGTCCCGAGTCCAACGAGCGCGTGTCGGGGATGTACGCCACCGGCTGGATCAAGCGCGGCCCGGTGGGCCTCATCGGTCACACGAAGTCCGACGCGATGGAGACGATTCGACACGTCATCAACGGTCAGGGGTCGTGGTGGCAGCCGGCGGATCCGTCCGAGGGTGCGATCCCGGCGCTGCTGGCCGAGCGCGGCGTGATGTGGACCGATCTGGCGGGATGGCACCGTCTCGACGAGCACGAGATCGCCCTGGGCGCGCCGCACGAGCGCGCGCGCATCAAGGTCGTCCCGCGCGACGAGATGGTCGCGATCTCGCGCGGCGAGTAGCGGCCGCCGTCAACCGCTCCGGCGGTCGGTCGTCAGCGCGGCGACACCCGCCACGAGCGCGATCGTCGAACTGGCGATGATGACGGCGATCATGGGCGTCGCGGTGTCCTCGCCCCACAGACCCACGAGCGGCGAGACGATCGCGCCCACGGCGAACTGGCCGGCGCCGATGAGCGCCGAGCCGGACCCCCGTGCGCGATCAGCGCGCGCGAGGGCGAGCGCCGATGCATTGGACATCGTCAGCCCGACGCCGCCCGACAGGAGGAAGGCCCCGGCGATGAACGTGGCGGGGACCAGCAGGCCGGCCGCGGTCAGCACCGCGAACCAGAGCCCCGCGGCCAGCGCCGTGGCCAGCCCGACGGCGAACATCCTCTCTGGGCTCACGCGCACGGCGATGCGCGCATTGAGGAGGTTCGCGAGCATGATGCCGACGGCCCCGGCCGCGAACCCGAACGCGTAGGCCACCGGCGACATCCCCACCACCACCTGGCCGACGAACGGCGACGCCGAGATGTAGCCCATCAGAGCCCCGAAGCCGACCGAGAACGACACCATCAGCAGCACGAACGTGCCGTCCCGGAGCAGCCCGCCGAACCGTCGGATCATCACCCCCACGCCGCCGCGATGGCGCTCCTCCGGCGGCAGCGACTCGGGGATGACGAGCCACGCCAGCACGAGCATCGCCGTCGCGATCGCCGCGAGGAATGCCAGCACCCCTCGCCAGCCCCAGATCGACGCGAGGATGCCTCCGATCGGCGGCGCGACCAGCGGTGCGATCGCGACGAGGCTCGCGATGAGACTGAGCGCGCGCACCGCCGTCCGGCCCTCGCTCAGGTCGGCGGCGATCGCGCGCGACACGACCACGCCGGCCGCGCCGCTGAACCCCTGGACGAAGCGCAGCCCGACGAACACGTCGATGCCCGGGCTGAACGCCATGGCGATGCTGGCGGCGGCGAAGACGGCCAGCGCGGCCAGCAGGACGCGTCGTCGCCCGAACCGATCCGACAGCGGCCCGAGCAGCAGCTGACCGGCTCCGATGCCGACCAGGAATGCGGTGAGGGTGAGCTGGACCGAGGAGGCGCTGACGCCCAGGTCGGCCGAGATGTCGGTGAAGGAGGCCAGATACGTGTCCGTCGCGAAGGGCGGGACGGCCGCGAGGAAGCCCAGCGAGACCAGCAGGCCTCGTGTCATGCGCGGGGTGAGGGGCATCGGCGCGCGATCCTCAGCGCGCACCCAGCGTGACGTTCGAGACCTCGGTGAGTCGCGGGTGCCGCTCGTCGCCCTCGACGCGCCCCGACACCCAGTGCAACTGCAGACCGTCGTCGGCGTCGCGCAGCACCGAGAGGTTGTTGTCGAACCAGGGCCCCGAGATCGTCCCCCACGAGAACGGCGCATCGGGGACCTTCACCGAGCGCGCGGCGGCGATCCCGAACGGCTTGGCGACTCCGTAGGACATCAGCACCGAGAACCAGCGGAGCAGGATCGGCAGCGGATTGCGCACCGGTGAGCACACGGCCTGGACGATGCGGGAGCCGCCCTCGCGCTCCACCTCGGCGACGTACGAGTAGTGAACGTCGCCCGCGAGAAGCGTCACCGTCTCGGGTGCTTCGCCGCGTCGACCGTCCGCGATCTGCGTGACGACCTCGGCCAGCTGCTGGAAGCTCTTCTGCCACGCCGCCCAGTGCTCCAGGTCGACGGCCTGCCGAAGCTTCTCTCCGATCCAGGCGAACCCCCGCCCCCACGCGCCCTGCGAGATCGCCTCGTCCCAGGCCTCGACGTAGTGCAATCCGACGGGCAGCAGGAAGGGGAGCGATGTGGCGACGAGCACGTGGCGGAAGCCGCCCTGCAGCTGCCCGTCCACCCACTCCCACTCCTTCGCATCGACGAGGGCGCGGTGGTCCGGGTCGAGGTTGCGCGCGGCGCGCGAGTCGATGACGGCCAATCTCACGTCGCCGAAGTCGCGCACATAGCTGAACCGGTACGTGGTGGGCTCTTTGTCGACACGGTCGGCGAAGGCGTCGAGCGCGTCGCTCAGGTCGAGCTCGTCCGAGCCGTCGTGGGCGGCGATCATCTGCCAGATCTCATCGGCTGCGCGCTCGTCGGGCGACAGGTTGCCCACGTGCTGATACACCCAGTACGAGGCGAGACCGGCGACGATGCGTCCCTGCCACCACGACGTCGCCTGCATCCTGCGCTTCCACGACAGCGACGCGTTCCAGTCGTCGCGCACGTCATGATCGTCGAAGATCATGGCGCTCGGCACTGTCGACAGCAGCCACCGGTTCGCGTCGTCCGACCACGCCAGCCGGTACAGGTGCGCGTACTCTTCGTAGTCCTTCAGCTCCTTGCCCGGGGGCTCCTTGATGTCGCGCCGCCGCCGGATGAACTCCTGCATCGGCTTCGTCGTGATGTCGGCGTAGACCTGGTCGCCGAGCAGCAGGATGAGGTCGGGCCGCGGCGCGGCATCCTCCGCGAGCGCCAGCGCGAAGGTCCGCATCGCGTCGATGCCGTGGGTGCGGTTGCCGCGGGCATCGTGGTCGACGCTCGTCCGGCACGACCCCCACGCCATCGTCAGGCGCGGCTCGTCCGGCAGCGTCGCAATGACCGGTGCCGGGAGTTCGGCATCCGCAGGTGGCCAGACCGCGGCGCCGTCGATCCGCACGGCGTAGGGGTACTCCCGCGCCGGCGCGAGGCCGGCGACCTCGACGAGCGCGTAGTGGTGCCCGTGGACCCGGAAGGTCGGCGCGCTCCATTCGCGACCGTCGGCGTCGATGGTCACGCGCGCCGCGTCTGCCGTCTCGACCCAGACCGCCGCCGAGGTCTGGTCGGTGTAGCGCAGGATCGGGCCGAGGACGAGGGGCGACGAGGATGCCATGCTCCATTCCTATCGGCATCCGGCCGTTCTCGGTCCCGAGCTTGACAACACCGGTGGCTAGGCTGACCGCATGGCCGACGAGTGGATGCCCGACATCCTCGGCGACGGGTTCGAGCAGCGCACCCTCGATCTCGGGCAGGACGATCAGGGCCCTGTCGTGGCCACGCTCGTGCGCAGCGTCCCGTCGTGGTTCGCGTCGCTCGGGCGCCCGCTCGCCGATGTCGACGTGCTCTACGTGCACGGGTGGAGCGACTACTTCTTCCAGGTCGAGCTCGCCCGGTTCTGGACCGGCCTCGGCGCCCGCTTCCACGCGCTGGATCTGCGGCGATACGGGCGGAGCCTGCGCGAGGGCCAGACGCCGGGATACGTGTCGTCGCTCGACCTGTACGACGGCGATATCGAGGCGGCGCTCGCCGCGATCGGACACGGCGAGGGGGCCGCGCCGAAACGGCGCCTCGTGCTGCTGGGGCACTCCACCGGAGGGCTGACACTGACGCTCTGGTCGGCGCGGCATCCGGGGCGTGCGAGTGCGCTGATGCTCAACAGCCCCTGGCTCGAGCTCCAGGTCGGCGCGATGGCGCGCCAGACGCTCGAGCCGCTCGTCGGCATCCGTGCGCGTCTGGATCCGCTGGGGTCGCATCCGCTCGTCGACTTCGGCTTCTACACGCGCGCCCAGCGCGAACTCGGTACCCTGCCCGACCGTGACGAGCGAGCAGCGTGGCGTCCGGAAATCGGGTTCCCGACCCATCCCGGATGGCTCGCCGCGATCTTCGAGGGCCACCGCCGCATCGCGGCGGGCGTCGACGTCGGCTGCCCCGTGCTCGTGCTGCTGTCGACCCGCACGACGGCGCCGTTCGCGTGGAGCGAGGCGATGACCGCGAGCGACTCGGTGCTGGTCGTCGACGACATCGCGCGCAGCGCGACTCGCGTCGGACGGCTGGTCACGATCGGACGCATCGAGGGGGCCGTGCACGACGTGTTCCTGTCGGCGCCCGAACCGCGGGGCGAGGCGTACCGCGTCATGCGAGAGTGGATCCTCGGAGTCCGGATGTGATCAGCCATTCACTCGTCGGCGCCGAACTCCTAGGGTGGTGCGCATGAGACGCGACCACTGGCGGCGGGTGAACGAAGCACTGGATCCCGAGACGGACTTCGTCGAGATCTACGGCAACCTCGTCATGCGCGAGTTCCCGTGGGATATGAACCAGTCCCTCAGCTTCGCGCTGTTCCGCACATATGCCGTTCCCGGTATCGGGCGGCTGCTGGACGAGACGGGGGAGTTCACGAAGCGCACGCAGAAGCGCTACGACGACACCGCACTGCTGCTCGAGGTTCCCACGCGTCTCGGATTCGCCGACCCCGAGGCGCGGTCGGCGATCCGTCGCGTCAACCTGATGCATCGCGCCTACGACATCCCCGACCACGAATTCCGGTACGTCCTGTCGACGTTCGTCGTGGTGCCCAAGCGGTGGGTGGACGCCTACGGCAAACGTCCGTTCACGGAGGGCGAGCTGACGGCATCCGTGAACTACTACCGGACGCTCGGCAAGCACATGAACATCCCCGACGTTCCCGACACCTACGACGGGTTCGCCGAGCTCATGGACGATTACGAGGCCGAGCACTTCGCGTTCGACGAGGGCGGACGCCGCGTCGCCGACGCGACGCTCGCGCTGATGCTGACGTTCCGTCCTCGAGCGCCGAAGAAGGTGATGCACGCCTTCAGCCGCGCGCTCATGGACGATGCGCTCCTCGATGCGTTCGGGTACGACAAACCGTCGCGCGCGGTGGTGGCGCTGTCGCGGGCCGGGGTGCGGCTGCGCGGGCGCATCGACGGCCTGCTGCCGCCGAACTCCGAGCCGACCCGTGTCGAGGACCTGCCGTGGATCCGCAGCTACCCCGACGGCTACCGCGTCGACGACCTCGGCACGTTCCCCACCGGATGCCCCGTGCCGCACGAGCGCGGCTGACGGCACCCGCTCCCGCCGCTCCCGCCGCTCCGCTCCCGCGGCACCCGCCCCGCACCCGCGAACGTCGGAGAATCGCGCAAATGTCGGATGATTCTGCCCCGAATCATCCGGCGAAAGCGCGCTGGTCCGACGTTCGGATGCCGCCCGAGGCGAGGGTTCGCGCGCGCCGGTCGGACTAGCGCTCGTCGGACCCGCCGCGCCCGACGAGTTCGAGACCGGCCCCCGCGAACTGGCGGAGCGTCGCGTCGGGGAGGAAGGCGCGCGTGAGGGCTGCGCCGATCCGCGGCAGATCGGTCTCGTCGCGGTAGAGCAGGTGCATCGTCTCGTACCGCGGGTGGAACTTCTCTTTGAACCGGTGAAGCGACCGGAAGCCGTAGACCGGCTCGAGGGCGTCGGCGAGCCTGTCGCTGAGGTCGGCGATGACGCGGGCATCCGGCGGGTACTCGTGGGCGAGCGGCGCTCCCGACAGCGAGAGGAGATCGGCTCCTTCGTCGCGGAAGTGCGCGGCCGACTTGCCGATCAGGTACTCCATCACGGGCGGGAATCCGCCGTCGCGGCGACGCATGAGATCGAGCGTCCAGCCGCGCACCGACCCCTCGCCGTAGACGGGCAGCCACGAGAGGAACCCGTCCACGTCGCCGTTCGGGGCGATCGCCAGCGCGATCCGCACCTCGGGGTCCTCGGCCTGCTCGAGCGATCCGAGGGTGAAGCCCATCTCGGGCAGCCCCTTGTCTCCGACCCACATCGCCGAGATCGCGTGCAGCTGTGCGCGCACGCCCCAGGGCTCGTCGTGCAGCCGGGTCATGCGGAACGTCATGTCCTCGCGTCCTGCCCGGTTCATCGAGGTGCGGATGGACGCCCAGCGCTTGCCGGTGTAGGTCAGTCCGGGGAGGTCCACGATGGTGTCGTCGGCGACGACGAGACTGCGCCAGGTCGGCGGGACCGCGGCACGGGTGGCGTCGCTCGCGCTGAAGAAGCACGGGGTGAGCCCGGCGCGCTCCGCTGCGGCGACGAACTCGGCGACGGATGCCGCACGTCCGGCGGCCGGGCCGAGCGGGTCCGCGAGGGCGAGTGCGACGCCGGCACGTCGCTGGTATGCGACGAGGCCCGTCGACGTCCGCGCGTAGCTCATGCCGTCCCACGTCGTCATCCACGACAGCGTGCCTCCGCCGGAGGCGCGGAGGAGGCCCCGCGCCTCCTCGGCGGTCGGTGGCGTGCCCGCGACGAGCGTGCGCTTGCGGCGGGAGGGGAAGGCTGCACGGACCCAGACGAGATAGGTCAGCAGGACCAGCGCGAGGCCCGCGGAGGCCAGTTCGAGCGCGAAGCTCTCGTCGAAGAGGGTGTGGAGATCGAACATGCCCACGGTCGCCAGAAGCGCCGAGAGGGCGACGGCGATGAGCACATTGAGACCGAGCAGCGTGACAGCGACCACCCACGCCCACCGCCGGGCGCGGCGGAGGCCGTCCGCGATCAGGGCGATCACCAGCACGTCGAGCGCGGTCGTCCACAGCGAGCCGGCGAGCGGCTCGGAGGTGCCGAACGGGCCGTCGGTCGGCACGAGCGCGAACAAGACCTCGACGGCGGCGAAGGTCAGCAGTCCGATGAACGCGATCAGTCGCTGCTCGCGCACGGTCGAGCGCTGCACGTGCAGCGACCGGTCCACCACGAGCACGAGGACGAGTGCCAGAGCGTGCTCGAGATCCGCGACGGTCCCGAGGAACAGCAGGCCGACCAACGCGGCGGCGATGACCACCAGGAGCACCCGCACCCGCCACGGCGACGCGAAGAGCCCGGCGGCCGCGGCCATGCACGCGAACGCGCCTCCGCTCGGGCCGACGTCGAGCGTCGCCGCCTGCTCCGCCGCCCAGGACCATCCGGGGACGAGCGAGAAGATCCAGAGCAGCAGGGCGGCGCCGAAGATCGCGAAGAGCTGGCCGACCGCGTAGTAGGCGAGCGCGGCCCTGGATCCGCGCAGGTACTCGAGGACGGCGAAGCCCCACAGGCCGAGCACCGTCGCGACGTACACCCATGGCTGCACGACGAAGAACGTCCCCGTCACCGGCGTCCACCAGCGCCCGGCCTCGAACGCGGGCAGGCCGTATGCGACGACTTCGAAGGCCGCGCTGTCCTCGAACGGCGTCCACAGACCATGCCACACGACGCCGCACGCGAGGATCAGCGCGAGGAACACCCCGGTCGCGGGCAGACGCCGCAGCACTCCCCGAATCCTCACGGCCGTGCCCGTCCTGATCGGTTCGTCCGGACACCGTGCGAGCAGAGGGCGACCTCAACGGATGCCGGAGTATCGGTCATGAGGTTCACCGTATCGGGCTCCGGCTTCCCCACCCGAGAGTCGGAGAATCTCGCGAGAGTCGGATGATCATCTCCCCGCACGTCCTGCGGTAGCGGGCGACCCCGGCGCCCGATGCCGCGCGGGGGCTTCCCCCATCTGCGGAGCCCGTGGCCGCAGACGGTGCGAGGATCGAGGTGTGGAAGAAGCGACCGTCACCGGGTTCGTCGGGGTCTATCACGCCGACGGCGGGCCGATCGGCGAGCTCAAGTACGTCGTCGGCCATATGCTCGGCATCGCGCACTGCGCGCTGTGCGACATCACGCACACGTGGCGGCGCAAGCCCGCGTGGGATGCGATGGTCTCGCGCCTGGGCGTGCCGTTCGAGCTGCGTCACCTGAACGAGCTCGACGACGACATCCGCGACGCCCTCGAACCCCACGGCACGCCGGCGGTGCTGATGCGCACGGACGCGGGACTCGAACTGGTGCTCGGCCCGGCCGACCTCGAGCCTCTCGGGGGCGAGGTCGCCGCGTTCGAGTGCGCCCTCGCGGAGCGCGTGCCGTCGCTGGCGAGCGCGTCGCGCGCGTCCGCGTGCGACTGACGCTCGGCAGCAGGATGCGGCCGGGCGCTTGAGTGACGGACAATCGGGTATGACCGAAGCAGAACGCCACGCCATCGAGCACGAGTGCGCCCGTCTGGTCTCGCTCTATGCGAACCTCAACGATGCGGGGCGCTGGCAGGAGGTCGCGCAGCTCTACACGCCGGCGGGGCGCATGGCGAGACCGACCGCGCCGGATGCCTGGATCACCGGAAGAGCGGCGATTCTGGAGGCGTTCCTGTCGCGGCCGCCGCGAACCACCCGGCACGTGTGCAGCAACGTGGTGATCGACGTCACGGATGCCCGGCACGCGACCGGGGAGTCGACGATGCTGCTGTTCACCGCGCCCGACAAGCCGCCGCTGGTCGGCTACTTCCTCGATCGATTCGAGCGGACCGATGAGGGATGGCGATTCGCCGAACGGCGGGGCGGTCTGACGTTCTGAGCGGGGTGACCGCGAGGGCGCGCTACCGGTAGTTGACGAACTGCAGGTCGACGTCGAGGTCGGCCGCCTTGAGCATCCGGATGACCTCCTGCAGGTCGTCGCGGGACTTCGACTGGACGCGCAGCTCGTCGCCCTGGATCTGCGACTTGACCGACTTCGGGCCCTCGTCTCGGATCAGCTTGCCGATCTTCTTGGCATTCTCCTGCGAGATGCCCTCCTTGAGCGAGGAGACGATGCGGTACTCCTTGCCGCTGGCGACGGGGTCGCCAGACTCGAGGCTCTTGAGCGAGATGCCGCGCTTGATGAGTTTGGACTGGAACACGTCCAGCGCCGCCTTCGCGCGCTCCTCGCTGTTCGCCTTGATGAGGATCGCCTCGCCGCTCCACGCGATGGAGGTCTCCGTGCCACGGAAGTCGTACCGCTGCTCGACCTCCTTGCGCGCCTGGTTGAGCGCGTTGTCGGCCTCCTGGTGGTCGACCTTGCTGACGATGTCGAACGAAGAATCAGCCATGGGGAGATCCTAGTCGCCGCGGGCGGATGCGTCCCGAGCTCGTCCTCGGCCTGTGTGCAAACGCTTACATGGGACCTTGGTCCCGTGGAGGTTCCGGAAATGTCGCGGAAACATCACGTCCCGATATCAAACACGAGAAACTGTTTTGCGTTGAGCGCAACCCGGGGTAAGAATGTAAGCGCTTGCAAAAAACATGCGACGGGGTCGAAGAAGCCGCTCAAGCTGGCCGGCCCCGCCTCATCCAGCAGAGAGGCTAGAGACACCATGATGGTGATCAGGAAGAGCGCCGCGATCGCGGCTCTCGCGGCAGGAAGCATCCTCGTCCTCGCGGGCTGCTCGTCAGGCTCGTCGAGCGATGAGACCACCGCCCCCGTCGACGGCGGCGAGCTGACGGTCTGGGTCGACTCGGACCGCGCGGAGGCGCTCCAGGACGTCGTGGCCACGTTCGAGGAGGAGACCGGCTCGACCGTGAACCTCGTCATCAAGGACAACTCCAAGATCCGCGACGACTTCACGCAGGCGGTTCCGGCCGGCAACGGCCCCGACATCACGATCGGCGCGCACGACTGGCTCGGCTCGCTCGTGCAGGACGGCCTCGTCGCCCCGCTCGAGCTCGGCGACAAGGTCTCGGAGTTCGAGGACGTCGCGATCCAGGCGTTCACCTACGACGGCCAGGTCTACGGCCTGCCGTACGCGACCGAGAACGTCGCGCTCATGCGCAACGTCGACCTCGCCGCCGAAGCGCCCGCGGACTTCGACGAGATGATCCAGATGGGCAACGACGCAGGCACCCAGTACGCGTTCGTCGTCGGCCTCGATCCGGCCAACGCCGACCCGTACCACCTGTACCCCTTCCAGACGTCGTTCGGGAACTCGGTGTTCGAGCAGAACGCCGACGGCTCGTACACGTCGACCCTGACGATCGCCGACGCCGCGGGCCAGGACTTCGCGACGTGGCTGGGCGAGCAGGGTGCTGCCGGCACGATCAACCTCAACCTGACGCAGGACCTCTCCAAGGAGGCCTTCAACGCGGGTGAGTCGCCCTTCATCATCACCGGTCCGTGGAACGTGGCCGACTCGCAGGCCGCCGGCATCAACATCGCCGTCGACCCGATCCCGTCGGCCGGTGGCGACACCGCCCGTCCGTTCGTGGGCGTGCAGGGCTTCTACCTGAGCGCCAAGAGCGAGAACACGATCCTCGCGAACGAGTTCATGGTCAACTACCTCGGCACCGAGGACGTCCAGTACGCGCTGTACGAGGCGGGCAACCGTCCCCCGGCACTGACCGCGGCGTACGAGGCGGCCTCGTCCGACCCGATCATCGAGGGCTTCGGCGCCGTGGGCGCCGAAGGTGCTCCGATGCCCAGCATCCCCGAGATGGGCAACGTCTGGGAGTTCTGGGGTGTCGCCGAGGCGAACATCATCAATGGTCAGGACCCGGAGTCGACCTGGACCAAGATGGCCGACGACATCCAGGCCAGCATCGACGGCTGACAGTGAGTGCGAGGGGGTGGCTGACAGGCCGCCCCCTCGTCCACTACCGTGACCGACAGGCAGACAGGAGTCGAGGATGACCGGGGCCACCACTGAGGATCCGAAGCAGCAGGAGGACCCTCGAGCGGCCAAGCGCAGAGCACGGGCGCAGGCTTACGCCGAAGCGGCAGGAGCGGGCTGGAAGGTCTGGCTGGCGAAGATCGTGATGCTCGGCATCATCGACGCCGCGTCGGTCTACGCGATCTTCGTACTCGCGGCATCCGGCGAATGGCTCGTCGGCGCGATCGTCGCTCTGGTCACCATCGCGGTCAACTACATCTACCTGCGTCCCGGGCTGCTTCCCGCGAAGTACCTCACCCCGGGGCTCATCTTCCTCTTCGTCTTCCAGATCTTCGTCGTCCTCTACACGGTGTACATCGCGTTCACCAACTACGGCTCCGGCCACAACTCCGACAAGGAGGACGCCGTCAACGCGCTGCTGCTGCAGTCGCAGACGCGCGTCGAGGAATCGGCGGCCTACCCGACGACGATCGTCGAGAACTTCGGCAGCTTCTTCCTGCTCGTCACCGACCCCGACACCGGCGAAGCCCTCATCGGCGGCGAGGAGCAGCCGCTCGAGCCCGTCGCGGATGCCGAGTTCGACGGCAGCAAGGCGGTCGCCGCGCCCGGCTATACCTCGCTCGACTTCAGCGGCATCATCGCCAACCAGGGCGCGATCGCCGACCTGAGCGTGCCGCTCACGGACGATCCCAATGACGGCTATCTCAAGACAACCGATGGATCGACGTCATACGTCTTCATCTCCAACATGGAGTGGGACCCGGTCGCCGACACCATGACCAACAAGACCACCGGAGTGGTCTACCGCGACATCGGCACCGGTGCGTTCACCGCCGACGACGGCACCGAGATCCTGCCCGGATGGGTCGTCACCGTCGGATTCGACAACTTCGCGCGAGCCTTCACGAACCAGGACATCCGCGGCCCGTTCATCGCGGTCACGCTCTGGACGTTCGCTTTCGCGATCCTCTCGGTGGCGACGACCTTCATCCTCGGTCTGTTCCTCGCGATCGTCTTCAACGATCCACGGATGCGCAGCAAGAAGTACTACCGGATCATCATGATCCTTCCGTACGCGTTCCCGTCGTTCCTGTCGGCGCTGGTGTGGGCGGGTATGTTCAACCAGGACTTCGGCTACATCAACCAGGTGCTGCTCGGCGGCGCCGACATCGCGTGGCTGCAGGATCCCTGGCTGGCGAAATTCTCCATCCTCGTCGTGAACCTGTGGCTCGGCTATCCGTACATGTTCCTGGTGGCGACGGGTGCCCTGCAGTCGATCCCCGAGGACATCCAGGAGGCCGGCAAGGTCGACGGCGCGGGGGTGTGGCAGGTCTTCCGGCTCATCAAGTTCCCGCTGCTGCTGGTGTCGCTCGCGCCTCTGCTGATCTCGTCGTTCGCGTTCAACTTCAACAACTTCAACCTCATCTACATGCTCACCGGAGGTGGGCCGAGGTTCCCCGACGCACCGATCAACATCGGGCAGACGGACATCATGATCTCGATGGTCTACAAGACGGCCTTCGTGGGATCGATGCGCGACTACGGTCTGGCGAGCGCGTTCTCGATCATCATCTTCATCATCGTCGCCGCGGTCTCCTATATCGGATTCCGTCAGACGAAGGTGCTCGAGGATCTGAACTGAGCCGGCGGAGGAGTTACTGACATGAGCTTCGAAGACCCCATCACCCCGGGCAGCCGGCCGGCGCCCCACGGTATCTCAGACACGGTGACCCGCGCAGAGGGCGCGTCCACCGAAGAAGTGGTCACCCCATCGGCCAGCGCCGGCGAGCGCGGCGCCAAGGAACCGCGCCGCCCGTTCGGCAAGTACTTCCGCGAGACCGGCTGGCGCCACCTCATCGGCATCGTGATGCTGGTGTTCGCCGGCTTCCCGCTGGTGTACATCCTGTCGGCGTCGCTGAATCCCGGCGGAAGCCTGCTGACCGCGAACGGCTTCTTCCAGGTCATCAGCTTCCAGAGCTACATCGACCTGTTCGGAGACCCGTTCCGTCCGTTCGGTGCCTGGCTCGGGAACACGATCTTCATCGGGCTGGCCACGGCCATCGGCACCGTGTTCCTCGGCGCCCTGGCGGCGTACGCGTTCTCGCGCATGCGGTTCCTCGGCCGCCGCTCGGGCCTGCTGACGCTGCTCCTCGTGCAGATGTTCCCGCAGATCCTGGCGCTCGTCGCGATCTTCCTCCTGATGTCGGCGATCTCCGACATCTTCCCGGCCCTCGGACTGAACTCGCAGATCGGCCTGATCATGGTGTACCTCGGCGGTGCGCTCGGTGTGAACACGTACCTCATGTACGGGTTCTTCAACACGGTGCCGGCGTCGATCGACGAGGCGGCGAAGATCGACGGCGCCGGGCACGCGAGGATCTTCTTCACGATCATCCTGCGCCTCGTCGCGCCGATCCTCGCGGTCGTGGGCCTGCTGTCGTTCATCGCCACGACGAACGACTTCATGATCGCCAGCGTCATCCTCGTCGAGCCCGACAAGCAGACGCTCGCCGTCGGCCTGTATCAGTTCGTCTCGGAGGAGCAGTCGAAGAACTGGAGCCTGTTCTCGGCCGGCGCCGTGCTGGCCGCGATCCTGCCGATGGCGCTGTTCCTCTCGATCCAGCGCTACATCGCGGGTGGCCTCACGGCAGGCTCCGTGAAGTAAGCGGATGTCGCGACGCGTTTCACTCGTCGCGGGCCCCGCGGCCGTCCTCGTCGCCGGCGCTCTCCTCCTGGGAGGGTGCACGGCGGCCGAGGGCGTGCCCGTGCCCGCGGCGCCGGATGCCGGGGTGCAGCTGTTCGAGCGGCCCTGGACCTCGATCGCCGAGGAATGCGAGACCACGATCGGTCCGGCGGGGTTCGGCTGGGTGCTGACCTCTCCGCCGCAGGAGCACATCGCGGGGACCGAGTGGTGGACGTCGTATCAGCCGGTGAGCTACCTGCTGGAGTCCAAGCTCGGCTCCGAGGACGAGTTCGCCGACATGGTCGCGCGGTGCGCGGCATCCGGTGTCGACGTCATCGCGGATGCCGTGGTCAACCACATGGCCGGCATCGAGAGCGGCCTCGGTGTCGCGGGCACCGCATTCACGCACTATTCCTACCCCGGCCTCTACAGCGAGGGGGACTTCCACCACTGCGGGCTGACACCCGACGACGACATCGCCGACTACACGTCCCGTGAGCAGGTGCAGACGTGCGAGCTGCTGAACCTCGCCGACCTCGACACCGGGGCGCTGGGCGTGCAGGGGACGCTCACGGGATACCTGTCGCACCTGCTCGACCTCGGAGTCGCGGGGTTCCGCATCGATGCGGCGAAGCACATGGCCGCCGATGACGTCGCCGCGATCGTCTCCACACTGCCCGAGGACACCGTGATCATGAGCGAGGTGATCCGCGGGTCGGCCGGCGAGCCGATCCAGCCCGAGGAGTACACCGGCTTCGGCGACGTCTTCGAGTTCCAGTACGCCCGCGATCTGTCCCCGGGCCTCGCCGTGGGCTTCCCACCGGAGCCCCAGCTCGGCGACGAGCGTCCCCTCCACGTCCCGTCGGAGTCTGCGATCGTGTTCATCGACAACCACGACACCGAGCGAGGCGAGGCAGGGCTCACCTACGTCGACGGCGGGCTCTATCTGATCGCCAACGCCATCATGCTCGCGGACGACTACGGCACGCCGGTGGTCTATTCGGGGTACGCGTTCAGCGACCGCGACACCGGTCCGCCGCAGGACGCCGATGGCCGGGTCATCGGCTGGACCTGCGACGGCGTGACCGGGCCGCAGGACTCGTACGGCGACGGCGACGGCGTCTGCACCGAGGCATGGACGGCGATCGGCGGCATGCTGGAGTTCCGCGCGTACACGGGCGACGCGCCGCGGCTGCCCGGGGTCGGCGACGGCCCGGTCTCGGGCTTCGAGCGCGAGGGTCGCGCTCTGCTGCTGGTCAACCCGACCGATGCAGAGGCCTCGGTCACGGTCGACGCCGGTCTGCCGTCGGGCGAGTACTGCGACGTGATCTCGGCTGGTCGTGGGGCCGCAGAGGAAGGCGGATGCCGCGGCGCGACCGTGACGGTCGCCGACGCGCAGGTCACCGCGACGGTGCCGGCCCTCGGCGCGGTGGCGATCCACGTCGGCTCCCGCCCCTGACGGCGGTGGCGCACATGACGGCGAAGGAGGATGACATGGCACTCGAGCCCCATCACGACGGCTCGCCCCTGTACGTATCGACCCAGAACCCTCGGCTGGGCGACGAGGTGACGGTGCGCCTGCGCGTGCCCGCCGGCTTCGGGCCTGTGGCGCGGGTGATCGTGCGGTCGAACCCCGACCGCGAGCATTCGTACGTCGACGCCTCTCTCGACGGCGAGACCGATGGGTGGCGATGGTGGTCCGCCCGCATCGTCGTCGCGAACCCCCGCCATGGCTACCGCTGGTACCTCGTGCTCGAAGACGGCGGTGTGCGCGTGCTGAGCCAGGCGGGCCTGAGCACCATCGACGCTCTCGACGGCTTCGACTTCGCGCTCGTCGCGGGCAATCCGCCGCCGTCCTGGGCCGACAGTGCCGTCATGTACCAGATCTTCCCCGACCGGTTCGCGCGGTCCGCCGCGGCCGACGATCGCGAGGTCCCCGACTGGGCCATCCCCGCCGGCTGGGACACCCCGGTGGATCCCGAGATGCCCGGGCGCAGCGGTCAGCTGTACGGCGGCGACCTCGACGGCATCGTCGACCGGCTCGACCACATCGAGGACCTCGGCGCGAACCTCGTCTACCTGACGCCGGTGTTCCCGGCGGCATCCAGCCATCGCTACGACGCCTGGAGCTTCGCGCACGTCGACCCGCTGCTGGGCGGCGACGAGGCCTACCTGCGCCTCATCGACGCGGTGCACGCGCGCGGCATGCGCATCATGGGAGACCTCACCACGAACCACTCGGGCGACCGCCACGAGTGGTTCCGGGCGGCGTTCCGCCACCCGGAGGCCCCCGAGAGCGCGTTCTACTACTTCCGCGACCCCGACAACCTCACCTACGAGGCCTGGTACGGCGAGCCGTCGTTGCCGAAGTTCGACTGGTCGTCGCACGAGCTGCGCACGCGCTTCATCGAGGGCCCCGACTCGGTCGTCGGCCGCTGGCTCGCCGAGCCGTTCGGCATCGACGGCTGGCGCATCGACGTCGCGAACATGACCGGCCGGCTCGGCGAGACCGACCTCAATGCCGAGGTGCGCCAGACGCTGCGTCGCACGATGGAGGAGGTCTCGCCCGACACGCTGCTCATCGCCGAGTCGACCAACGACGCCGCGACCGACCTGCAGGGCGACGCGTGGCACGGCGCGATGACCTACCCCGCGTTCACGCGCGCCGTGTGGGCGTGGCTGGGGGAGTCGCGCGAAGTGACCTACCGGACGCCGCGCGGCGAGGTGACCGCGCCGCCGTGGTACTTCGGCATCCCGACCGGCTCGCCGCGCTATTCGGCCCGCGAGTTCGCCGCGCAGCTCGACCGCTTCACCGGCCAGATCCCGTGGCGCGTGCGCCAGGGATGCATGCAGGCGCTCGACAGCCACGACACCGCGCGGTTCGCCACCTACGCCCGCCCGGGCACGGTCCCGGTCGCCGTCGGCCTGTCGATGACCCTGCCCGGCATGCCGGTGGTCTTCGCCGGAGACGAGTTCGGAGAATCGGGTGTCGACGGCGAGATGAGCCGCACGCCGATGCCGTGGGGGAGCGAGGACCCCGAGGTCGCCGGGCGGCTCGCGCTTTACCGCGAGATGATCGCGCTGCACAACGGCCATGCGGCTCTGCGCACGGGCGGCATGAGATGGGTCCACGTCGGCGACGACGCGCTCGTCTTCGTGCGCGAGTCCGAGGACGAGTGCGTGCTCGTCCTCGCGTCCTCGGCCGATGTCGATGCCGAGATCCCGGCGGCAGCCGTCCCGCATGCGGCCGCCGCCGTCCCCCTGACCGGGGACGCGACCCTGGCGGTCGCCGACGACGGGGCGGTGCTCGTCTCGGCCCTCGGGCCGGCGTTCGCCGCCTGGGCGCTCCCGGGCGTCTCCGCTCCGCCTGCGGGAGGGCGCGCCGATGGCGGATCCTGAGCGCTTCGCCTCTCTCAGCCGCGGCCTCGCACAGGGCGTCGCGCAGCATCCGGACCTCATCGGCCTGGCACTGCTCGGCTCGGCGTCCGACGACGCCGCGGCGCGGCGCGACGAATGGTCGGATCACGACTTCTTCGCGATCATCGCCGACGGACGGGCGGATGCCGTGCGGCCGGACCTGTCGTGGCTTCCCGACCAGGCCTCGCTCGCCCTCACAGCGCGCGAAGGCGAGCTGGGGTTCGTCGCCGTCTACGACGACGGGCACGTCATGGAGTTCGCGTTCGCGGAGGCATCCGAGCTGTCGGGTGCGCTCGCGGGCGAGGCGACGATCGTCGTCGACGACGACCTCCGCACGGTGTCCGCCCTGATCGACCGCTCGCGCGAGCGCGCGGCCGCCGCCGACCGCTTCGACCCCGTCAACGATGCGCGGCTCGTGCTCGTGAAGCTGCTCATCGGCGTCGGGCGGGCCCGTCGTGGCGAGGTGCTCGTCGCCGGTCAGTTCGTGCGAACGTGGGCCGCGCAGCATCTCATCCGAGCGGTGCGCGGTCGCCATCCCGAGCGCTCGGGCTCGGAGCGCGACCGCATCGATCCGGCGCGCCGGTTCGAGCGCGACTTCCCCGAGTGGGGCGAGGTCATCGCGCACGCGGTCGCGCAGGAGGTCGAGCCGGCGGCGCGCGAGCTCTACCGGCTGCTGCGGCGGCTCGAGCCGGGATGGCCGGAGTTCCCGAGCCGCGCAGCCGACGCGGTGGCGACGCGTCTGGGGTGGGGACGAGACAGCGACGCGAGCGGTTCGTAGACTGGCCGCAGGAGGTGGCATGCGATCGCTCACCGCAGACGAACTCCGTGCGTCGTTCGTGAACGCCGCGCCCGACGAGCTGAGAGCCATCGAGGTTCCGCTCAAGGTCGTGATGACCGACTGGGACCCCCTCGACTTCCTCGCGTGGCGCGACCCGAAGTACCGCGACCGCGGGTACCTCGTCGCCGAGGTCGACGGCGAGCCGCGCGGCATCGTGTTGCGCGCGGCATCGGGGAACCCGCGTGCCCGCGCCGCGATGTGCAATCTGTGCCACACGATGCAGCCGGCCGACCAGGTGCGGATGTTCAGCGCCCGCAAGGCCGGCAGCGCCGGCGAACACGGCGACAGCGTCGGCACCTACATCTGCGCGGATCTGTCGTGCCATGAGAACGTGCGCCTCGCGGCGCCGCTCGCGCCCAACGAGATCCGCGCGAGCGTCGACATGCGCATCGACGGCACGAAGCGCCGGACAGAGGCTTTCGTAGGACGGGTATTCGAGACGACGGGGAGGTCGGCATGACCGGGCGAGTGGTGGTGATCGGCGACGCGCTCATCGACGAGCTGCGCGACGACACGGATGTGCGGGAATTCGTGGGAGGGGCGGCGCTGAACGTCGCGGTCGGGCTGTCCAGGCTCGGCGTCCCGACGACCCTGATCGCGATGGTCGGCGATGACGAGGCGGGGGCGCACATCCGCGCGTTCCTGTCCGACTACGGCGTGGAGCTGATCGCGACGCCCTCCGAGCACGGCTCGGCGCGCGCGGTCAGCACGCGCAACAAGTACGGAGAGCCCGAGTACGTCTTCAACGAGGCGTCGCGCGCTCGCCGCATCCGCTACGGCGAGGCCGAACGCGTCGCGATGGCGGAGGCCCCGTTCATCGCGATCAGCTGCATCGCGCTCGACGACGTCGAGCAGACCGCCGAACTCGGCGAGGCGCTGAGCGCCGCGGGCACCCGGTTCGCGATCGACCCCAACCCACGCACGGGCATGATGGCCGACCGGGACCGGTTCGTGCAGGGGCTCGAGGGGCTCGTCACGGCAGCATCGCTCGTCAAGGTCGGCGAGGAGGATGCCGAGGTGCTGTACGACTCCGACCTCGCCGCGGTCCGCGCGCGGCTGGTCGATCTGGGCGCGCAGGCCGTGCTGGCGACGGCCGGCGCAGGCGGTGCGACCATCGAGGCCGGGGGTGAGGACGTGACCGCGCCGATCTCGGATCTGCCGGGCCGCATCGTCGACACGATGGGCGCGGGGGATGCGGCCTTCGCGGCGACCGTCGCCGCCATGGTCGATGGGACGCCGGCCGATGCCGACGCGTGGTCGACGGTGCTCCACGGCGCCATGGACATCGCGGCGGCGACGTGCCGCTTCGAGGGCGCTCTGCTGCGGCAGCCGTCGGCGCTGAAGTCGATCGACATGGACCTGATCGGCACCTGAACCGCCCGGGTGCGCACCGATTTCTGACTCCGCCCAAGACCGGGTAAGATTGCTGATCGCGCCTCCGGTCGACTGTACAAGCTGGGCGGGTGCGCATTGGCGAGTTACCCAAGCGGCCAAAGGGATCTGACTGTAAATCAGCCGTCTTAGACTTCGGGGGTTCGAATCCCTCACTCGCCACTCTGTGATGAGTCGCGACATAGATGACATCTGAGTCGCGACATGGGAGACATCAAGTGAGAGAGCCCGGCCATCGGCCGGGCTCTTTTTGTGTGTTGCGCCAGTAGCCGCGTGTGGGGTCGATGGTGTTGGTCGCGATGATCTCGCCGGTGTCGAGGTGGACGACGGTGATGGTGTGGTCGTCGGCGAGGGCGAGGACGCGTTTGCCGGCGTGGCTGGTTCCGATGCCGAGGTGGTGCATGCGGCCGGCGCGTCGGAAGCTGATCTTGCCGCCGTCGCCGACTTTGTCGTAGCGGAGCCGGTAGTGGACCGGGTTTCGGGAGCCGGCGGGAACGGCTTTCGGTGTGGCGTTGTAGGCGGTCGCGGGGGTGTGTCCGTCGAGGGCGCGGTGCGGCCGGTGGTGGTTGTAGTACTCGCGGAACCGGTCGAGCTGGTGCTGCAGGTCGGGGAGCGTGGTGGGGGCGGGCTGCCGGGCGAGCCAGCGTTTCAGGGTCTGGTGGAAGCGTTCGATCTTCCCCTGGGTCTGCGGGTGGTTCGGGGAGCCGTTCTTCTGCCGGACGCCGAGGACGGGGAGGACGTATTCGAACGCGTTGCGGCCGCCACCGGAGCGGGCGGTGTAGACGCGGCCGTTGTCGGTGAGGGTCGAGGCGGGGATGCCGTGGACGTCGATGGTGGTGAGGAAGGTGTGGACGACATCATCGCCGGTGACCGGGATGTGCGCGGTGCAGGACAGCAGGCAGCGGGAGTGGTCGTCGAGCCAGTTCAGGATCTCGACGTCGGTGCCGTCCGCGAGTCGCCAGTGTGTGAAGTCGGATTGCCAGGTCTCGTTCGGCTGCGCGGCTTCGAACCGGATGTAGGAGGACCGGGGGCGTTTGCGTGGTTCGGGGGTGATCAGGTTCGCGTCGGTCAGGATCCGCCGGATCGTGGAGGTCGATGGTGCCCGCAGTCCTTCCTGGGTGAGGTGCCAGGCGATGGTGACCGGTCCGGCATCCAGCCCGGATGCCGACAGGCTCAGCCGCAGCACGATGATGCGTTCCCGCACCCGGTCGGTCGTGCGATGCGGGCTGGACAGCGGGGCCCGCGACCGCGGCTCGAGCGCATCGAGCCCGCCCTCCCGGTAGCGGACGAGCAGACGGTGCAGATGCTGACGGCTCATCCCGTACTCCGCGGCCGCGGCCGAGACCGACAGCTCGCCCGAGACGACCTTCAACACCACGACCCGATGCTTCGACATGCACGTGACTGTCGCCGATGACGCGACTCACGTGTCACCCATCACCCGTCACCTATGTCATGAACCCACACACCTCACTCGCCACTCTCCGAGAACCGCGGAATTCCGCGGGAAATCGACGAACAGCCCCTGCCGATTCCGGCGGGGGCTTCTTCGTCTCGCACGCTGTCCGGCGGGCGCTCCGCCCGGGCCGGGTGACCGCGCCGCCGCCGGGTCGTAGATTGAGGGGCAGGTCGCGACGAGGAGGTCCCCGATGACAACCGAATCTGCGCCGTGGTGGAAGTCCGCGGTCGTCTACCAGGTCTACCCCCGCAGCTTCGCCGATTCGGACGGAGACGGCATCGGCGACCTGCGCGGCATCCGCTCCCACCTCGACCACCTGCGCGACCTCGGCATCGACGCGCTGTGGATCTCGCCGTTCTACCGGTCGCCCCAGGACGACAACGGCTACGACATCAGCGACTATCGCGACGTCGATCCGATGTTCGGCACGCTCGGCGACCTCGACGAGTTGATCGCCGCCGCGGACGAGCGCGGCATCCGCATCGTGCTCGACCTCGTCGTGAATCACACCTCCGACGAGCACGCCTGGTTCGAGGCCTCGCGGGCCCGGCGGGGCGGCAAGGACGACTGGTACATCTGGCGCGACGCACGCGACGGCCACGAGCCCGGGACGCCGGGTGCGGAGCCGAACAACTGGCGGTCCTTCTTCGGCGGCCCCGCGTGGGAGTGGGATGCCGGGCGCGGTCAGTACTACCTGCACCTGTTCTCGCGGAAGCAGCCCGACCTCAACTGGGAGAACCCCGACGTGCGCGCCGCCGTCCACGACATGATGTCGTGGTGGCTCGACCGGGGGATCGGCGGATTCCGCATGGACGTCATCAACCTCATCTCGAAGGTCCCGGGTCTGCCCGACGGCGAGGTCGGCGAGGACGGGCTCGGGAACGGCGCACCGTTCGCGATGGGCGGCCCGCGGCTGGAGGAGTTCCTCGTCGAGATGCACGATCGTGTCTTCGCCGGTCGCGACGAGGTCTACCTGACGGTCGGCGAGATGCCGGGCGCGACCCCGGAGCAGGGGAGCCGGTTCACCGATCTCGCGTCCGGTCCGCTGAGCATGGTCTTCCAGTTCGAGCACGTCGATCTCGATCACGTCGGCGGCAAGTGGCGGCACCAGCCGGTGCGGGCGATCGACCTCAAGCGCAGCTTCGGGCGCTGGCAGGAGGCGCTCGCGGAGCACGGCTGGAACAGCCTGTACTTCGAGAACCACGACCAGCCGCGGGTCGTCTCGCGCTGGGGCGACGACGGCGAGCACTGGCGTGCGTCGGCGACCGCGTTCGCGACCGTGCTGCACCTGATGCGCGGGACGCCGTACGTCTACCAGGGCGAGGAGATCGGGATGACGAGCTACCCGTTCGCCTCGCGCGCCGACCTGCGCGACATCGAGTCGCTCAACCACTTCGACGCCGCCGTCGCCCGTGGCGAGGACCCAAACGCCGTGCTGGCGGCCATCCGCCACATCGGCCGCGACAACGCACGCACCCCGATGCAGTGGGATGCGTCGCCGCACGCGGGCTTCACCGAGGGGGAGCCGTGGATTCCGGTGAACCCGAACCACACGTGGCTGAACGTCGCCGCCCAGGCGGACGACCCCGGCTCGGTGCTGGCCTACTACCGGCGGCTCATCGCGCTGCGCCATTCCGACCCGGTCGTCGTCGA
This sequence comes from Microbacter sp. GSS18, assembly GCA_029319145.1. Taxonomy (NCBI): domain Bacteria; kingdom Pseudomonadati; phylum Bacteroidota; class Bacteroidia; order Bacteroidales; family Porphyromonadaceae; genus Microbacter; species Microbacter sp. GSS18. The sequence goes on from CP119753.1 coordinate 3,850,364, forward strand.
CGGGACCTTCCGGATGCTGCTGCCCGAGCATCCGGACGTGTTCGCGTATGCGCGCGAAGGGGACGGCGGGCGCGTCGTCGTGATCGCCAACCTGTCGGGGGAGCGGTACGAGGTCGACGTGCCCGAGGTCGACGGCTCTGGGCTGGTGCTGGCGAACGTTTCCGTCGACGGGCGGACGGACCGCCGCCTGGACCTGGGCCCGTGGGAGGCGCGGGTGTATCGCGCCGGTCGGTGACTGCCCGTTTCAGCTCGCGGGCTCGCTCGTCCCCGCATCCGCGCGCTGCACCGACGCGAGCGACCACACGCCCCACAGTGCACCGGCGCCGGCAACGACGAAGACGCCGTAGCTCCACAGCGGCGCGCCGACCGCCTCTTGCAGCACGGTGAGGCCCATGACGACGGCGACGAACGGATCGACGACGGTGAGACCGGCGACGACCACTTGGGGCGCGTTCACGGCATGCGCCGTCTGGACGAAGTAGATCGAGAGCGCACCGGCGGCTGCGATGCTGGCGACGCACGCCAGAGTGAGCAGGTTGGCGGCGTCGAGGGCCTCGTCTCCCGTGACGATGGCCGTCTGGATCCGCAGGATCACGGTCTTGCCGAGCGTGGCGACGAAGCCGGCGTACAGCCCGCCGAGCGCGACGTACATCACCGGCGGGATCCCCCGCCCCCGGCGGAGCATCAGGGCGGCCGCGGTGGCGGCCAGGATCACGGCAAGGACCGCCAGGACGACGACCAGCTGCCTGTCGGTGATCGTCGTCTGCTCGCTCACCGACGCCGCCGCTCCGACGAAGACACCGAGACTGACGACGCACACGAGAATGCTGAGGACCTCTCGGCGAGCGGGACGGCGCCGGAGGATGACCGCGGTCAGGATCGACGCGAACACCAGCGCGATGACGCCGACCGGCTGGACGACGATCAGCGGTGCGAACGCGAGCGCGACCAGCTGCGCCGCGATCGCCAGCCCGAACAGCGCGGACCCTGCCAGCCACACCGGCGTGCGTAGCAGGGCCCACAGCTGCGACGCTTTCAGTCCGTCGGTGTCGGCCGAGGCGCGCTGGGCGACGCCCCGGGACTGGAGGAAGTTGCCGACCGTGAGCAGCGCGGCAGAGAGCACCGCGAGCGCGATGCCGGCCACCGGGAACGACGTGATGGTCACGGGTCGTCGTGTGTCGCTCTCATGCGGTGCCGTCCGTGCGCGGCCGGGGGCGTGTCGCGTCCCCGCGCTTCCGCGTCGCGCGCCGCTGCGGCGCCTGTCGCGGGTGACCTGTGCACGGGCCCATCGTAGGACGCGTGCGCTCCGGGCCGGGGACCAGAGGGCTGCCGGGATCGGACTGCGTGTCTCGCGGACCCGCTCCCGCGCGTGCACGGGCCCCGCGTGACAGGATGAAGCGCGGGGCTCGTGCCCCCGTGGAAGAGAGGACCGCCATGACCGCTCCCGCACCGCAGCATCCGCAGTCGGAGCACAGCGACCCGAGTGCCGCGAAGCTGCTGCGAGCGGCCATCTGGGTTGCGATCGGAGCGCTCATCGCCGCCGCGATCGTCTGTGTCGTGTGGGTGCTGATCGGGTCGCAGAACGGCATCGTCGCGCGCGCGTTCCTCACGATCCTGCTGCTGGTCGGTTTCGCCGGCGTCTCGATCCTCGACGCCCACCTCGCCCCGCGACGGCCGGTGTGGTTCGCCCTGACGAGCATGGCGTCGTGGATCATCGCGCTCCTGATCGGAGCCGTGATGATCTGGATGCCCGAGCGTCACCCGTGGTCGGGCGTGGGCCGGTTCGTGTCGTTCCTGCTCATCGTGCTGATCCTGCAGCTGGCGGTTCTGCACATCCGCCTCTACATGAAGGCGTTCCGGCGCTACGTCACCGCCTTCACGCAGACCGTCGTGATCGTGACGATCGCCCTCGTCGTCGGGCTCGCCGCGCTGCTGATCATTCCGCTGATGGTCACCGAATGGGTGCGCTTCGCCGACATCTACTGGCGCATCACGGTCGCCACGGCGATCCTCGCCGCGGTCGGGACGGCGCTCATCCCGCTCGTGAACGTCCTGTTCGCGCCCAAGAAGCAGCGCCCGGTCACCGCGCGGCCGGCACCGTACGGCGGGCCGCCTGTGCCGTACGGGTCAGCGCCCCAGCCGACAGCGCAGCAGGAGCTGCTGCCCTGGCCGACGTTCGTCGACGGCGTCACGCCGCTGCCGATGATGCCGGACGGCTCGCCCGACTGGGGTGCGTACTACACCGGCTACCCGAGCGAGGGTGCACACGTGTTCACGCGGCCCGAGCCCGCCTCCGAGCCGCCGGCCCCTGCCGCTTCAGCGCCTGAGCAGGACGAGCCCGGGGCCCAGCCTCCCGCGCCGTCGGGCTACGAGGGCTATCCGCCGCCGCCGCCCCTTCCGCCGCGGCCGTAGTCGCGCGGGACGCTCAGCCCGCCAGCATCTCGAGTGCCGCCATGGCGGCGTTGTGGCCGCCGATCCCGCTGACCGCTCCGCCGCGTCGCGCGCCCGAACCGCAGACCAGGACGTTCGGATGCGCGGTCGCCACGCCCCAGCGCTGCGCGGGGGTGCCGAGCGGCTCGTCGTCGTCCGCCCAGGGCCACGACAGCGGCCCGTGGAAGATGTCGCCTGCCCGCATTGCCAGCGACGCCTCCAGATCGGCGGTCGTGCGCGCCTCGATGCACGGTGTACCGTCGGGCGCTTCGTAGAGGCAGTCGGCGATCGGCTCGGCCAGCACCGCGTCGAGCGAACGCGTCGCCGCAGCCAGAAGGTCGGCGCGGAGTCGCTCGGGGTCGGCGTTCCGGGTCAGCGCGTGGGGCACCTGCAGGCCGAACAGCGTGAGGGTCTGCGCTCCCTCGGCGCGCAGGTCGGGTCCGAGGATCGACGGGTCGGTGAGCGAGTGGCAGTAGATCTCGGCCGGGAGCGGATTCGGGATGCCGCCGGCCGCGGCCGCGGCGTGGGCGGCATCGAGCTGGGTCATCGTCTCATTGATGTGGAAGGTCCCCGCGAATGCGGCCTCGGGGGCGACCTCGGTGTCGCGCAGTCGCGGCAGGCGGCGCAGCAGCATGTTGACCTTGACCTGTGCGCCTTCGGGGCGCTCCGCGTGCGCGTCGGTGCCGCCGCGTGCACCGTCCACGAGCAGATCGTCGTGCACCGCCGGTCCCACGCCGCTGAGGATGATGCGGGCATGGACGCGCTCGCCGGTGGTGAGCACGACCTCGCCGTCGGGATCGACGGAGGCGACCTCGGCTCCCGTGCGGAGGACGGCGCCGGCATCCCGCGCCGCGCGGGCGAGCTCGGCCGTCACGGCGCCCATGCCCCCGACGGGGACGTCCCAGGCGCCGGTTCCGCCGCCGATGACGTGGTACAGGAAGCACCGGTTCTGCCGCAGGCTCGCATCGTCGGCCGTGGCGAACGTGCCGATGAGCCCGTCGGTGAGCGCGATGCCGCGCGCGAGGTCGGTCCGCAGCGTCGAGCGGACCACTTCTCCCAGGGGCCGCTCGAACAGGTCGGACCACAGGGCGTCGTCCGCGAGCATGCGCCGGATGTCCGCGCGACGCGCGAGCGGCGACGTCACGGTCGGGAACAGCTGGCGGGCGACGGGCGCGATGCGCTCGGAGAACGAGGCGAAGCGGGCGGCCTCGGCCGGGTCGCCCGTGGTGCGGGCGAACGAATCCGTCGTCACGGCGGCGTCGTGGGTGTCGACGAGGATGCCACGCTCCGGCGCTGCGGGATCGGGTGTGTAGGACGAGTAGCGTCGTCGGCGCAGGCGGATGTCGAGTCCGAGCTCGTCGATGATCGTGCGGGGGAGCAGGCTCACGAGGTAGCTGTAGCGCGACAGTCGCGCGTCGATCCCCGCCCACGGCCGCTCCGACACCGCGGCTCCGCCGACGGCGTCGAGGCGTTCGAGCACCACGACCGAGCGGCCCGCGCGGGCGAGGTAGGCGGCGGCGACGAGGGCGTTGTGACCGCCTCCGACGATGACCACGTCGAACACGGATGAGGCGGCGGTCGGCATGCTTCACGGTAACAATCCATGGCGGCCCGCCGAACGACCGGGGAACGGGATGCGGCGCGAGCCGCGCGACGGCGAACGGTCGCGCGCGGGCGGCGTAGCGTGGAAGCGTGACCGCTCCCGCCGAACTGCAGACCCTGGCCATCGAGATCGCCCGCGAGGCGGGTGAGCTGGCCCGGCGCCGGCGGACGGAGGGCGTCTCGATCGCCGCGACCAAGTCGGCGATCGCCGACATCGTCACCGAGGCCGACCGCGAGGTCGAGATGCTCGTGTTCGATCGGCTGCGTGCAGCCCGCCCCGAGGACGGCCTGCTCGGCGAGGAGTCCGGTCACCAGCCCGGCTCGTCCGGCATCACGTGGGTCGTGGATCCGATCGACGGCACCGTGAACTACGCCTACGGGATCCCGTCGTACGCCGTGAGCGTCGCCGCCGTGGCGGGCGAACCCGAGCCGCGATCGTGGCAGGCGGTGGCGGGTGTCGTCTTCAATCCCGTCACCGGCGAGCTGTTCCACGCCGCCCGCGGGGAGGGCGCGTGGCTCGAGGGCGAACGGCTCCAGGTCAACGCGGAGCCGTCGCCCGCCGGCGCGCTCCTGGCGACGGGCTTCGGCTACGACCCCGCGACCCACGCCGGCGACCTCGCGCGTGCCGCGCGGGTCATGCCGATGGCGCGCGATCTGCGGCGTGCGGGGGCGGCGTCGCTCGACCTCGCGTTCGTCGCTGCGGGCCGGCTCGACGGATACTTCGAGCGCGGGCTGCATCCGTGGGACCATGCCGCCGGCGGCCTGCTCGTCACCGAAGCGGGGGGACGGATCGGCGGCTACGACGGGGTTCCGGGGCCGGATCTGACCGTGGCTGCGGGGCCGGGCCTGTTCGATCGCCTGCTCGCGGCGGCGATCGACCCCGTGGTCTGAGTCCCGACCCCGCCGACGCACAAATCCACGTTTCGATCGGGTTTCGTTCATGGCATTCCCAGGCCGGTTTGGGTAGGGTTTACGGGATCGTTACCTTCGGCACCCGAAGTCGAAGGGACGTAGCCCCCCGAGTCATACCGTCGCGCCCGAGCGACCGCACGAGAGCAGTTCTGGTTGTCATCTGAAGCCCCCCAGGCCGAGCCGACGCGCACGCGACGCTCGAGCCGTGCCGCAGCAGCGCCCGCTGCGGCCAGCGCGGGGGCGTCGCGCGCCGAACTTCGGCGGCGCGCGACGACGAGCATCGACACGCGTCCCGCGATCGTGTGGGGACGCGAGGACGCCGCCCCGGCCCAGCCGACCACGGCGGAGCAGCGCATCGCGGCGGTCGAGCCCGCCGCTCCGGTCGTCGACACGACGCCCAAGCACGCGGCGTCGCCTGCCTCCTCGCGTCGCTCGCGCCGCTCGCGCGACGAGCAGCCCCCGGTGCAGCCCGAAGCCGCAGCCGCTCCCGAGTCGTCCGCGATCGCCCTGCCCGAGACGCCCGTCGCCCTGCCCGAGCCTGTCGCCGCAGCGCCCGAGGAGCCTCAGCCCCTTACCGACCAGGCTTCGGTGGAGCCCCGGCTCGACGCCGCGTCGCCGAGCCCGGCCGAGACGCCCTTCGCCCCGACGTCCCACACCGCCGGCCGCCGGGCTCGTCGCGCCCGCCTGAAGGCGGACCAGCCGACCGAGCTGCCCGAGGCCGTTCTCCGGCCGGCCGAGCCCTTCGAGCTGCTCCCGCCGGCAGCGGCTCCCGAGCCGGTCGTCGCCCCCGAGCAGGCCATCGTCGCCGAGCCGGTGCCCGACGGTCCGGTCGTCCTTCCCGCGGCCGACGTCGTGCTCGAGCCCGTCGAGGTCGTCGAGCACGCCGCCACTGAGCCGGAGTCATTGCCCGACGCGCATGCGCTCCCCGAGGAGCAGGCCCGTCAGGGCGCGGCATCCGGTGTCGACGAGTTCGCCGCCGCGGCCGCGCTCTTCTCGTTCACCGGTGAGACGCCGGTCCAGGCCGAGAAGCCCGTGGAAAATCCCGCCGCGGACGACACCGCCGACGGGAAGACCGCCGAACAGCCCGCGAAGGCGCCGTCGCCGCGTGTCCCGCGCACCCGCACCTCGCTGCGCCGCATCGCCGCCACCGGCTTCTCGGTCGGCGTCATGGGCATCGTCGGCCTGATGACGGTCGGCATGACCACTCCGGTCGAGGCGGTCGCCGCATCCTCCGCCGTCGAGACCAACCTGTCGGTGCTCGCTGCGTCGGACACTGAGGCCGGTATCGACGTCGATGAGATCCAGGCCTACGTCGCCCCGGCCGACAATGAGAACGCCGATCTGCTGCGCGACGAGAACTACGACACGGTGACGATGGCCGAGATCGCGTCCGAGTCGGGCATCTCGAACTACTCGAGTTTCTTCGTCAACGACCCGAACTCCGAGATCCAGTGGCCCTTCGCGGTCGGCGTGCCGATCAGCTACGGGTTCGGCATGCGCTCGGGTCGCATGCACGAGGGCGTCGACTTCGTCCCCGGGTATGGCGCACCGATCCAGGCGATCGCCGACGGCACCGTCCGCGTGGCCACGAACGCCGGCGGAGCATACGGCGTGCACGTCATCATCGACCACGAGATCGACGGGCAGCTCGTCTCGAGCCACTACGCCCACATGGTCTACGGATCGATCACCGTCGTCCCCGGTCAGCAGGTGGAGGTCGGTCAGGTCCTCGGCAACACCGGCAACACCGGCCGCTCGTACGGTGCGCACACGCACTTCGAGATCCTCATGAACGGCACCACGGCGATCGACCCGATCCCATGGTTGCGCCAGCACGCCGGAGGGTGACCTCGGTTTCAGAAGAGGGTCCGGCCTCTGGTATCCTCTTCTAGTTGCCTTCACGAAGGCGGCACGCCCCGATAGCTCAGTGGCAGAGCACTTCCATGGTAAGGAAGGGGTCGTCAGTTCAATCCTGACTCGGGGCTCGCAGCATCCGGTTTCGCGACCGAGGATGCATGCGGCAGGGTAGCTCAGTTGGTGAGAGCGCACGACTCATAATCGTGAGGTCGCGGGTTCAAGCCCCGCTCCTGCTACAGATTGAAACCCCCGGAATTCCGGGGGTTTTGTCGTTTCGCCAGGAGTTCACTCCTGCGCCCGCGCGCATCAGCACTACGGGGTGGATGCGGCACGCTCGCGTGCGGCATCCGTCAGCGATCGCCGGTCGCGGACCGCGCTGGCCTTCGGGTAGCTGGTCGTCACGAAGTGCTGCGCGTACGGGAAGCTGGCGGCTTCGAAGGGAGAGGGCGCGAGGAAGTCGGCGCCGAACGAGGTGAGCTCGGCATCGACGTCGTCGAGGGGGATGGCGAGTGCCTGCGTCATCTCGCCGGGATCGAAGATGAGGCCGAACGGCTCCGAGCCCTCATGGGCGAGCCTGCCGCCGTAGTCGACGCTGAGATTGCCGTCGATCCACAGGCGCTCATCGAGCGAACGCATCTCGCCCGAACGCAGCGACGCCGCGAGCCGCAGGGCGTTCTCGCGCTCTGCGGCCTGCACGTCGACGAGGATCTCGCCGGCGTGCGAGGTCGTGACGATGGCACGGGTGGTGGTCGGGCGCGAGAAGCCCTGGCCCGGGTCGTAGTTGATCGTGTTCGACTCGTAGTCGCAGATCACCCAGGTCAGCATCCCGGTGCGGGTGTCCTCGGCGATCAGGTACAGCTCGATCCGGACGCCCCACATGAAGGATGCGCGCACGTTGAAGGCGCCCACGATGGCGCAGTACCGTGGCTCGCCGTCGGCGAACATCGAGGAGGGGATGAGCCGATAGCCGGGCGGCAGCATCCGCTGGGCGGCCGGGTGATCGGTGATCTCGTAAGAGAGGAACACACAGTGCGGCTCGACGACGAAGCCCATGTGGTCCGCGCCCCGTGCGTGGGACACGATCCAGCGCTGCACGCGCAGCGGCATCCGCGCGAGCATCTCGGCTCGGCCGAAGAGCGCCGCGACCGCCTTGGGGGAGATCATCGCCTCGGAGTGCGCGACGAACCGGCGCAGCTCGTCGGGGGCGAGAGTCGAACCCGTGGACGGCTGGGTGGCGAGAGCGGATGCGTCAGGCATGCCGTCACTATATCGCTAGTTTAGCTAGCAAAAAAGGGAGAGTTCTCAGCTTGCGAGGCACAGGGCGAAGAACTCCCGAACGTCGGAGGTGAACGTGGTGCGGCTTCCGGCGAGTGTGTAGAACATGTGCCCGCCGTCGTACTCGCGCAGACGTACGCGATTGCCGGTCGCAGGAGCCAGTCGCATCAGATCGATGATCCGGCGTGAGCTGTGCGACGGCGTCACGAGATCGTGGCGCCCGTGAACGATCAGTGCCTCCAGGTGCGGGTTCAGCGTGAGCCCACGACGCAGATCGTCGACCGACCCGGGAGGAGCCTCCAGCGCGTGGTGGTCGTCATCGGCGACCCACTTCGTGTTCACCTCCAGGCTCAGCACGGCGTACTGCCGGTCGGTCTTCACGCCGATCTCGGTGCGCAGCAGGTGATTGACGGCCATCGTGAACGCGGCCGTCGATCCGGCCAGGGTGTGATCCCCGCCCTGGAACGACACGCGATCCGGGAACGGGTCGACGACGGTCTGGGTGACGTCGTAGAGCCCCGCAACCTCGCCGCGGTCGCGAAGGATCTCGCGGACCCAGCGGTCGATGCCGATGCGACCCTGCAGCTGCTCGACCAGCGGGACGGGCAGGCCGATCAGGTCGGCCAGGCGCGTGAGCACGCCCGCGCGCTCATCGGCGGGAACGGCGGCGCCCCGCATCAGGAACATCGCGTAGTCGGTCGTCGCGAACGCAGAGGCCGCCGCCGCCACGGCCTCGGCGCCGTCGGTCGCCTCGGCCGCCCGGCATCGCCCATGATGGAACGCGCCGGCGGCCATGGTCTGGACCGTGTCGACGTACGGGTCGGTCGCGTAGTCGGTGAAGGTGAGCGGTGCGATCTCGAGCGCCGGAGAGATGAGGATGGCGCCGGCGAGCCCGACGCCCTCGTCCTTCGGGAGCGACCACGCGAGGCGCCCGACGCGGTAGCCGCCGTAGCTCTCGCCCGCGATGAAGACCGGCGCCGACCAGCGCCCGTTGCGCGACAGCCAGCGGCTGATGAACTCGCGCATCGCCGCGAGGTCGCGGTCATAGCTCCAGTAGGTCGGCGCATCCTTGCCCGCGTTCGGCTCGGGCGGGATCGCCCGCGAGAACCCGGTGCCGACCGGGTCGACGAACACCAGGTCGGTGTCGGCGATCCACGAGGCCTCGTTGTCGACCAGACGGACGGGCATCCGTGCGGTGGAGCCGTCGTCCGGCAGGACCACGCGTCGGGGCCCGACGGCTCCGACGTGGAGGTAGGCGGAGGAGGCGCCCGGTCCGCCGTTGAAGACGAAGGTCACGGGGCGGTCCGCGGGTGCGTCGGCCGCGAGGTACGAGACCGCGAACACCTCGGCGGCCGGCGACTCCTCGCGGCGCAGCACGGTCCAGTCGGCGGTCGCGGTCAGGGTGAGCGGCTCATGGCCGTCGGGCGACCAGGTCATCGAGGCGGTCGCCCCGGGCGGTGCGTCCCACGACGGAGTGACCGGGCCTCGGGCGCCCGCCGCGGAGGGAGTGCCGGGGGAGGTGGTGGACTCGGCGGCATCAGTGGACTCGGGCATCTTCGCCTTCCGTTTCGCGGCGCTGATCCACCAGCGGATCCCGCGGTCGCCCTCAGCCTAGTGAGCCTGTGCCGAGTCGTGGGGAAGCGAGCCGCTCCCAACTCCGTAGCGGTCGCTGTCGGTCCGGGCGAGGAACTCATCCACCGATGCAGGCACCGTATCGATCGTGCCGATGCCGAGCCCCTGCACGACGGGGAGCCGGGGAGCGATGACCGGCAGCGTGAGCGCGACGAGTCCGACGACGATCAGGGCCGGCGCGGCGACGGCGACGATCGTCTTCTTCCGGCTCATCCGGACCAACATACCGAGCGTGACACGGGATCCGTTTCCGACGCGCGCGCTGAGGATGCTCGTGACAGCGGGTGGGCGGTGGCGGCTCGCTACCCGGGCCGTGACGTCCGGCGCGCGATATCGTGCTGACGTCCGATACCTGCGCGAGGAGACGGGACCATGGCCAGCGACGAGCCGACACCGTACGAGAGCCCCGAGCTGGTCGAGCTGTTCACGACCTACACCGCGAGCGCGGACAGCATCGGTGCGCGAGTCAGCCGTGCGGGTGCGGCGACGAGCGTCGACGACCCTCTGCTGCTCGCCACCGCCTCGGATCTGGTGCTGTTCCCGGGGCGCGGACGCCCTCCCACGGTCGAGAGCTTTCGCCTCGGGGCGCGCGGATTCACGGAGCTTGCCGCCGTATCGCACCTCGGACCTGCGTTGGCGAGCATCGTCGAACTGCGCGAGACCTACGGTGACGACGCGTGGCGGGAGCAGGCGGCGCGCCTGCGCGATCGCACGAAGGCGGCACGCGCGGCGAACTCGGTCGAGCTGTGGCGGGAGCGCATCAGGGTCGAGGCGTTCCTCGGTCGCGAGCCGGCGATCGCGGCGATGATCGACTATTCATGCGCGGTGGCGATCCGGTACCTGGAGCACGGTCTGTCGGATCCCGCGTCCCTGAGCGCTGACACGCTGCATCGGGACGTGCTCGCCGGCGGCGACGACCGGCTGCCCGTCCCCTTCGAGAAGGTGATGATCGCGACGTTCTTCCTGGTCGGCCTCGACACCGGATTCAGGGTGCTCCGCTGGTTCGACCAGCACCGGATCGACTGGGATCGCGCGATGGTCGTGATCGCCGGGCAGCAGGGACGCCCGACGGCCGGTGTCACCCTCGACACGTCGAGTGTCGCGGCACTCGTGCGCGGCGCATCGCGATACGAGCTCGATCCCGCGCGCATCCTGCTCGCGCCGCATGCCCCGACCGCTGCCGCCCAAGGCGACGTCGCCGGCCTCGAGGGGCCCATGCGCGAGTTGTGGGCGAACATCGCCGGCACCGTCCGGCTCGGCGGGCTCATGTTCCCGCAGCATCCGCGGTTCCGGGCTCGGACGGAGGTCCTCCCCGATCTCGACGCGGGCGAGGTGCGCGAGGTGGGTGAGCTGCCGGTGATCCACGGGCCCGACGACTGGGATGCGCTCGGCACGCGCCTGCGGGTGGTGCTCGAGGACCCGCGCCAGCTGCTCTCGGGCTGCGTCACGGACTACGCCGTGGCGCAGCTCGTCGAGAACGACAACGATCCGTCGCGCGTTGTCGTCCCGGGCTTGGACGGCACCGTCTACCCCCGGCTCCCGTGAGGACCTGGGGTTCGCGGCACGCCATCGGCGCAGGCTGAGCCGCGCCGCGTCACTTCTCGACCAGGGTCATCTCGAAGGAGTAGAGGTCGGGCGAGTAGCAGTGCTGGCCGAACTCGACGGCACGACCGGAGTTGTCGAACGCTGTGCGCGACATCGTCAGCACCGCTGCTCCCTTGGGCAGCGACAGCAGGCGGCTCTCCTCGGCCGTCGCGGTGCGCGCGCCGATGCGCTGCTTGGCGACCCGCAGGGTGATGCCTCGCGACCGCATGAGCTGGTAGAGCCCGTACTGGGCGAAGTCCTGCTCGGTGAGGTCAGTGAACTCAGCGGGGAGCGTGTTGTCGAGCACGGCGATGGGGACGCCGTCGGCGAGGCGAAGGCGCACGATGCGCACCACGGGCGCGCCTTCCTCGACGCCGAGCGCGGCGGCCGCCTGCTCATCCGCGGTCGTGTTCTCGAAGTGGATCACCCGGGTCTCCGGGCGCTGTCCGCTGCGGGCGAGGTCGTCATGGAGGCTCGTGAGCTCGACGCCGCGCGTGACCTGCCCGTGGACGACCTGGGTGCCGATGCCCCGACGGCGCACCAGAAGGCCCTTGTCGACGAGCTCCTGGATCGCGCGTCGCACGGTAGGCCGGGAGAGTCCGAATCTCTGCCCGATCGAGATCTCATTCTCGAGTCGCGACCCCGCCGGCAGCTCGTCATCCGCGATCGCGGTCTCCAGTCGCTTGGCGATCTGGAAGTAGAGCGGGATGGGGCTGGAGCGGTCAAGCTCGAGGAAGAAGTCGCTCGGCAGCTTGCTCTCGTCCTGCGCCATTGCATTCCTTCCACACGTCACATTGTCGGGACAATGTTACACGCGGCGATCGGATGCGGGCGGAGCGACCCGCTCGCATGTGTATGGAGACAGGGTGCTCGAAGCCGAATGCGGCCCCGAGCACCCGCCCGGATACGGACTTCCGGGTTTAGGAGACCAGCGAGGCCTCGAGTGCTGCATCCGCGGCCCTCAGGACCTCGGCGGCGACCTGGATGCCCTCGATGCGGCCGAGCTCGACATCCTCGTGCTCGATGTTCACCATCATCTCGGGGTCGACCTCGTGCAGCGCCCGCAGGAACTCGGTCCAGTACGCGACGTCGTGTCCCTTGCCCAGGGCGACGAAGTCCCACGCGGAGTTCTTCGGCCACTCGTTGGCCCACTCGTCACCGCCGAGGTTCACGCGCGGCTCGTCGGGCGACAGGCGGCGGAAGCTGTTGTCGAGCACGCCGTTGAGCGCGGCCCACTCGGGGTTGATCCGAACGTCCTTGGCCGCGGCGTGGAAGACCAGCGAGCCGAGGTGGCGGACGACGGCGACCGGGTCCATCTGCTGCCAGAACAGGTGTGACGCGTCCAGCTCGACGCCGACGTTCGTCGCGCCTGTCAGGTCGATCAGCTTGTGCACGTCCGCCGAGTTGAAGATCAGGTTCTGCGGGTGCAGCTCGAGCGCGACCTTGACGTCGTGGTCGCGCGCCAGCCGGTCGGTCTCGCGCCAGAAGTCGGCGGTGATGCCCCACTGGTAGTCGAGCACGTCGAGCGCCGCCGAGTTCCAGGCGTTCACGATCCAGTTGGGGTGGACGGTGCCCGGCTCGCCCCCGGGGAGACCCGACATGGTGACCACGCGGTGCTGGCCCAGGCGCTGCGCGAGGCGGATCGCTCGGCGCACGTCTTCGGCGTGCTTGTCGCCGATGACGGCGTTCGGATGCAGCGGGTTGCCGTTGCAGTTGAGGCCGGCGATCTCGACACCGGTGCCCTCGAAGATGCCGAGGAAGTCGTCGCGCGCGGCGTCGCTGACGAGGATGTCATCCATCGTCGGAACGTGGACGGCCGGCAGGAACCCGCCGGTGTTGATCTCCAGCCCGGTGAGGCCGAGGTCGGCGACGACCTTGATGGCTTCCGGGAGAGAGCGGTCGTGGAGGATGGCGTTGTAGAGACCGAGTCGCATGATGGTGTCTTTCAGTGCTGGAGCTGGTGCTGCTGGATCTGGACCGAGGCGCCGCCCTGCGCCGCCGACTGGGCGACGGCATCGAGGAGCAGCATGTTGTGGACGCCCTCGTCGAACGAGGCGTTGCGCGGGAGCGAGTCGGACTCGGGGATGCCCGCGACCTCTTCGAGGAAGGCGCGCGCCTGATAGGCGAAGCCCTCGTTCTGGCCGAAGCCGACGCCCGACACGTCGATCGGCGCACCGCCGGCGACATACGGGTGGTCATGGCCGAGCAGGACGCGACGGAAGCCGCGCTGATCGGCCGGCCCCTCGCTGAGGTGGAGCTGCAGTTCGGACGGACGGTCCTGGTCCCAGCGTGCCGAGCCCTTCTCGCCGAATACCTCGAGGATGAGGGCGTTCGGGTGGCCGGCCGCCACGCGCGACACCTCGACGGTACCCGCGGCGCCGCTGGCGTACGACAGGTTGAATGTGGCGTAGTCATCGTTCTCGACGGCCTCGTACTCATCGCTGGCCGACGCGTTGCCGTGCCCCGAGACGGCACCGAGGGGCTTCGGGCGCTGCGGGATGACCGTACTGAACCGGCCGCCGCCGACCGAGGTGATGTCTCCGCCGAGGAACTCCATGAGGTACGAGACGTGGCTTCCGACGTCGGCGAGCGCGCCGGTGCCCGGTGCGCCGCGGAAGCGCCAGCTCATCGCCGAGCGCGGGTCGGCGGCGTAATCGGTCCAGTAGCGGCCGCTCACGTGATAGACCGACCCCAGCACCCCCGACTGGATGAGGGCGCGGATCGAGGCGATGCCGGGGGAGCGACGGTAGGTGAAGCCGACGCGGGCGATGCTCGACGCGGTGCGGGCGGCATCGGCCATGGCGCGCGCGTTCTCGATCGTGTCCGAGAGCGGCTTCTCACACAGGACGTGCTTGCCGGCATCCAGCAGTGCCTCGACGATCTCGCGGTGGAGGGCGTTGGCGACGACGACGCTGACCACGTCGATGTCTTCCGCCTCGACGATCGCCTGCCAGGACGTGTCATGCCGCTCGTACCCGTAGCGAGTGGCCGCTGCCTCAGCAGCCGGCTGGTACACGTCCGCGATCGACGCCAGCCGGATCGGGGGAAGGATGCTCTGATACAAGGTCGGAGCCGTGCGGTACGCGGCGGCATGCGCCTTGCCGGCCATGCCGGCTCCGATGACGGCGACGCCGAGGCTAGTCGTGGACAACGGTCCTCCAGGTAGGGGAAACCCGGCCCCTCACGGCGCCGGTGCGGTGAGAGACTCCATGAGGAGCGCTCCGTGGGGACTCTATAGTTGTCGATATGTCCTGTCAATAGGTCAGATCAAAGTTCAACGACTCGACCCTCCATCGCGCTCGCGCGTGCGGCGTCGAGCACCTCGAGGACGGCGACGCCCTCGCGGCCGGGCACCGGTCCTTCGCCCCCGTCGATAGCGGCAGCGGCGAAGGCGTCGTAGAACGCGGCGTAGTCTCCCTGGAGCGAGGGCACGGCGCGGCGCTCGCCGTCGACCGCCAGCGTTCCCCAGCGTTCTGCGGATTCGTATCCCCAATGCTCGCGGTCCTCCGCTGGTGTGCGGCCCGCGCGCAGCGCCTCGAACTGCACGTCGCTGTAGTCCGATGCGTAGGATCCGCGGTCGCCGTGGAGCCGGAGTTCGCGCGAGACCAGGTGGTTGATCTTGCTCGACGACACGTGCGAGTGCGAGCCGTCGGCATGGGTGATCGTGATCACGAACCCGCTGTCGGTCCGACCGGCAGGCAGGTCGACCCAGTCCATGTGGGCGCTGACCGCGCGTGCCGGGCCCCGCAGGAAGAGGGCCTGGTCGACGACGTGGCTCCCCAGATCTCGGAGCAGGCCGCCGTCGGGTCCGGCCTCGAGCGTCGCCCGGTCGTCTTGATCGCAGCGGAGGTCGAGTCGCGTGATCCGGCCGAGGGCTCCCGATGCCGTCACCGCCTTCGCGGTGACGATGTCGGAGTCGAAGCGGCGGTTGTGGAAGACGTTCAGGAGCACGCCGGCCTCGTTCGCGGCGGCCACGAGCTTGCGCCCCGCGGCAGCAGATGGTGCGAATGGCTTGTCGGCGATGACAGGCACGCCGCGGCCGACGGCCTCCAGGACGAGCGCGCGCCGGGTTGCCGGTGGAGTGGAGATGACGACGGCGTCGATGCCGGCGTTGACCATCTCGGGCAGGGACGAGTGGATGGCGGCCTCAGGGTGGTCGGTCGCTGCCGAGGCCACCGTTCCCGGCGCGCGGGCGACGATGCCGACGAGTTCGCACGCTTGCGAGGCGCGGATGTAGGGGGCGTGGAACATCCTGCCGCCGACTCCGTAGCCGACCAGTCCGATGCGCAGTGCCATGGGTTTGTCCTCTCGTCGCGCCGGTGCGATGACTGTAACGAAACGGTAACGGAAGTATACAAACGGTTGTCCTTATGTGCGGACATACTTCAGTCTATCCGTCAGATCAAAGCCGATCCTGCCGCCCTGTGCGGCACTACACCCCAATGAAGGGAGTCGCGGGATGAATTCCACGCTGCTCGAATCGCTGAGCTCTCACCCGAAGCGTCGGATCGTCGTCGGCGCCGCCATCGCGACCGCCGCCCTCGCCAGCGTCGTTCTCGCCGGATGCTCTGGCGGCGGCGGAGAGGCCACCAGCACCGACGGGGGCAGCACCTCGTCCGACGGCGGTGCCGAGGGCATCTCGATCGTCGTCATGGGCGGCGCAACCGACGACCCGTTCTGGTCGACCGTGAAGCGCGGCGGCGAGGCGGCCGCCAAGGCCGTCGAGGCGGCCGGCGGGAGTGTCACCTTCCTTGCCATGCCCAACTACGACAACTTCAACGCCGACGCCGCCAAGCTCGTCGCCAACATCCAGTCGCTCAACCCGAGCGCCGCCGTCATCCCCGACTGGGCGCCCGACGCGCAGAACGAGAACATCATCTCGATCACCAGCGGCGGCACGCCGGTCTTCCTGTACAACACCGGCATCGACGAGGTCGAGAATGTCGGCGCCGAGGGCTACATCGGCTCGGACGACTACGCCTCCGGCAAGCTCGCCGGTGAGACGTTCGTCGAGGCCGGCGCCCAGCACGTCGTGTGCGTCAACACCCTCCCCGGCACGACCAACGCCGACGCCCGCTGCCAGGGCGTGAGCGACGGGGCGACGGGAGTGGACTACGAGGAGCTGGCGCTGCCGACCTCGCAGTTCGGTGACCCGACCGCGGTCGCGCAGGCGATCAAGGGCGCCATCATCCAGGACCCGACGATCGACGCCATCTTCACCCCGGGCCAGTCGGACACCAACGCGGCGGCCAGCGGCATCGACCAGGCCGGCGCCACCGGAAGCGTGTTCCTCGGCGGCCAGAACTTCGACTCCGAGTCGCTGACCCGCATCCAGGATGGCACTCAGCTGTTCGCCATCGACCAGCAGGGCTATGCCCAGGGCTACTACGGCGTCTCGGCGGCGTTCCAGCTCGCCGCGTACGGCATCCAGCTCGCCGTCGACCCGTTCCTGACGGGACCGGCGGTCATCGATGCGGACAACGTCGAGTCGGCTTTGGCCGGCGTCGACCTCGGCGTCCGCTGATCACCATCCCGGGGGCGGCGGGACTGCGCCGCCCCCGGGACACCACCTCACTGCAACGAAGCACGAGCGAAAGAGCAGACATGACCACGCAAACACCCCAGGGGGCGCCGCCGTCACGCGGCTCGTCCTCCCTCAACCCCACCGAGACGAACGTCGTCCTCCCCGGTGTCCACTCCCAGCGGACCATCGGCGACCTCTTCCGTCGACCCGAGACCGGTGCCCTCGTCGGCACGGTGACGGTCTTCATCTTCTTCGCCATCTTCGGCGGCGCGCAGTTCCTCACCACCGGCGGCACCGCCAGCTGGCTGAACATCGCCTCGGAGCTCGCGCTGATCGCCCTGCCCGTCGCGCTCCTGATGATCGCCGGCGAATTCGATCTGTCGGTCGGCTCGGTCGTCGCGAGCAGTTCGGTCACCCTCGCGGTCGTCTCGGGCGTGTACGGGATGCCTCAGATCGTCGGCATCATCGCCGCCCTCGCTGTGGGCGCGCTCACGGGCTTCATCAACGGGATCATCGTGGCGCGGACGAACGTCCCGTCGTTCATCGTGACCCTCGCCATGCAGTTCGCGCTCGCCGGCCTCACCCTCGGTCTCGCCCGCGTCATCGCCGGCTCGACGAGCGTCCCGATCACGCCGGACCCCATCTTCAAGGCCATGTTCGGCACCCTGATCAACGGTCAGTTCGAAGTGGCGATCTTCTGGGCGATCGGCGCGGCGCTCATCGTCGTGTGGCTGCTCCAGATGACGCGCGCCGGCAACTGGATCTTCGCGATCGGCGGCGACTCGCAGAGCGCCCGCGCGGCCGGCATCCCCGTGCCCAAGGTCAAGATCGCGCTCTTCATGTCCACGGCCATCGGCGCTTCGCTGGTCGGCATCATCCAGACGATGCTCTACAACGGGGCCCAGACGGGTTCCGGCCAGTCGTTCGTCTTCAACTCGATCGTCGCGGTCGTCGTCGGTGGTGTGCTCCTCACGGGCGGCTACGGCTCGGTGCCCGGCGTGATCCTCGGCTGCCTCACGTTCGCGATCGTCAACCAGGGCATCTACTACACCGGCTGGAACTCGGACTGGGCCCAGCTGATCCTCGGCGTCCTCCTCCTGGTCGCCGTGCTCATGAACAACACCTTCCGACGCCTCGCGCTCAGCGGCGGCGGCAAGAAGAAGCCTGCGGCTGCGAAGGGAGCCTGACATGTCCACTCCACTGCTCAAACTGTCGAACGTCTCGAAGAGCTTCGGTACGAACCAGGCCCTCTCGGACATCTCGCTCGAGGTGAACCCCGGTGAGGTGCTGTGCCTGCTCGGCGACAACGGCGCCGGCAAGTCGACGCTCATCAAGGTGCTCTCGGGGGTTCACAAGCCCTCGTCGGGGACGGTCGAGGTCGACGGCAAGCCGGTCGTCTTCGACAGCCCGAAGGACGCCAGCGACGTCGGCATCGCGACCGTACACCAGTACGGCGGCACGTTCCCTCTCATGTCGGTCGCCCGCTGCTTCTTCGTCGGGCACGAGCCCACCAAGGGCGTGTGGCCGTTCAAGTACTTCGACAAGAAGTCCGCCGGCGAGATCACGGTCCGCGAGATGCAGAAGCTCGGCATCACGCGCGTCACCGACGGCAACCGCCTCACCGGAGCTCTGTCGGGCGGCGAGCGTCAGTCGCTCGCGATCGCCCGCGCGGTGTACTTCGGGGCGCGCGTGCTGATCCTCGACGAGCCCACGTCGGCGCTCGGCGTCAAGCAGTCCACGCACGTGCTGCGCATCATCATGCACGCGCGTGCGCAGGGTATCGCGGTCGTGTTCGTGACGCACAACGTCACGCACGCGATGGCGGTCGGCGACCGGTTCGCCGTGCTCATCCACGGCAAGAAGGCCGACGACTTCCGCAAGGGCGAGCGCACGCGCGAGCAGATCACCGACCTCATGGCCGGTGGCGAGGCGATGGCGGAGCTCGAGGCCGAGCTCGCCGAGCTGACGGCTCCCACCAAGCTGCCCTGACCCGACCTCCCGCCGGGCCGTGTCTCGTGCACGCGGCCCGGCGGGAACCCAGTCCCTTGGGACTCGACGAACTTCCCTACATGTGCTAATGTCAGGACAAATAGTCCACGGTACGAGCACCCCGATCAGAGAGTTGTACAGCGGAGTATGACCGAGAACACCACCCCCCTCGACGTCCTGGCCATCGGCCGGCTCGGCGTCGACATCTACCCTCTGCAGGACGGCGTGGGGCTCGCGGAGGTCGAGACCTTCGGCAAGTACCTCGGGGGCACGGCGGCAAACGTCACCGTCGCCGCCGCCCGCTACGGTCACCGCGCATCGCTCATCTCCCGCGTCGGGGACGACCCCTTCGGCGGGTACCTGCTGGGGGAGCTCGACCGGCTCGGCGTCGGCAACGAGTATGTGCGCCGTGACGCCGATCTGAAGACTCCCGTCACGTTCTGCGAGATCTTCCCGCCCGACGACTTCCCGCTGTACTTCTACCGCGAGCCGAAGGCGCCTGACCTCAACGTCGGCATCGACGACATCGACCTCGACGCCGTTCGTCAGGCCCGCATCTTCTGGTTCACCACCACCGGCCTCAGCGAGGAGCCGAGCCGCGCGGCCCACCACTACGCGCTCGCCGCCCGCACCGGGGGCACCACGATCTTCGACCTTGACTACCGCCCGATGTTCTGGACCGATCCGCGTGAGGCGCATGCCGAGGTCGACGCGGTCCTCCAGCACGCGACGGTCGCGGTCGGCAACCGTGAGGAGTGTGAGGTGGCCGTCGGCGAGACCGATCCCCAGCGCGCGGCCGACGCGCTGCTGGACCGCGGCGTCGAGCTCGCCATCGTCAAGCAGGGCCCCAAGGGCGTTCTCGCCAAGACCCGCAGCGAGTCCGTCGAGGTCCCGCCGTACTGGGTCGACGTCGTCAACGGCCTCGGCGCCGGCGACGCGTTCGGCGGCGCCCTCTGCCACGGCCTGCTGTCGGGCTGGGACCTCGAGCGCATCCTCCGCTTCGCCAACGTCGCCGGCGCCCTCGTCGCATCGCGCCGCGAGTGCTCGACCGCCATGCCCACCTCGGACGAGGTCGAGGCCATCCTGAGCGGAGTGCGCTGACATGGGTGCTCCGATCCTCGCCCCGGCCGACTTCGAAGGCCTGCGCGAACTGCGCGCCCGGCGTCCCGAGCAGCTCGCCGCGATCTACGCCCAGCGCCGTCGGCGCGACATCCTCAACGGCGACGGACGTCTGTTCATCGTTGCGGCCGACCACCCGGCGCGCGGCGCGCTCGCGGTCGGGTCCAACCCGACCGCCATGGCGAACCGGTACGACCTGCTCGAGCGCATGGCCGTCGCCCTGAGCCGACCCGGTGTCGACGGCGTGCTCGGCACGCCCGACATCATCGACGACCTCGCGGCGCTGGGCCTGCTCGACGACAAGATCGTCGTGGGCTCGATGAACCGCGGAGGGCTGCGGGGCGCGTCCTTCGAGATGGACGACCGCTACACCGGGTACGACGTCGCGTCGATGGTCTCCGCAGGGCTCGACTTCGCCAAGACGCTCATCCGCGTGAATCTCGCGGATCCGGCGACCGCTCCCACGCTCGAGGCCACCACGAAGGCGGTGAACGAGGCGGCGGCCGCGGGCCTGCCGATCATGCTCGAGCCGTTCATGAGCCGCTGGGTCGACGGCCGGATCGTCAACGACCTCTCCACGGATGCCGTGATCCTCTCGATCGGGATCGCTTCGGGCCTGGGCGCCAGCAGCGCCTACACCTGGATGAAGCTCCCCGTCGTCCCCGACATGGAGCGCGTCATGGAAGCCACCACCATGCCGACCCTCCTGCTCGGGGGGGACTCCGGCGCAGACCCCGACGAGACGTTCGCCTCGTGGGAGGACGCGCTGGCCCTCCCCGGCGTCCGTGGTCTGACCGTCGGGCGCACCCTCCTCTATCCGCCGGACGGCGATGTCGCGGCAGCCGTAGACATCGCCGCCGGTCTCGTCCACTCCCAGCTTCTGAGCTCGACCACGAAGGAAACCGTCTGATGAGCATCACCGACACCACTCCCGCCACCGCGGGCGCCGACACCGACGTCCGTGTGATCTCGCACTGGATCGATGGGGCCGAGCGCCCGTCGACGAGCGGTCGCACCGCTCCCGTGTACAACCCTGCGACCGGCGCGGTCCAGGCGAACGTCGCCCTGGCCGACCAGGCCGAGATCGACGAGGCGATCGCCTCGGCGCAGCGCGGCTTCGAGGTCTGGAGCGGCTTCTCGATCGCGAAGCGACAGACCGTGCTGTTCGCGTTCCGCGAGCTGCTGAACTCCCGCAAGAAGGAGCTCGCCGAGATCATCACCGCCGAGCACGGCAAGGTCGTCTCGGACGCGATGGGCGAGATCCTGCGCGGTCAGGAGGTCGTCGAGCTCGCGACCGGCTTCCCGCACCTGATCAAGGGCGCGTTCAGCGAGAACGCCTCGACCGGTGTCGATGTGTACTCGCTCAAGCAGCCGCTGGGCGTCGTGGGCGTCATCAGCCCGTTCAACTTCCCGGCGATGGTGCCGATGTGGTTCTTCCCCATCGCGATCGCCGCCGGCAACGCCGTCGTCGTCAAGCCGAGTGAGAAGGACCCGTCGGCGTCGCTGTGGATGGCGCAGCTGTGGAAGGAGGCAGGGCTCCCCGACGGCGTCTTCACGGTCCTGCAGGGCGACAAGCTCGCCGTCGACGGGCTGCTGACGAGCCCCACGGTGCAGTCGATCTCGTTCGTCGGGTCGACGCCGATCGCCCAGTACATCTACGAGACGGCATCCCGCCACGGCAAGCGCGTTCAGGCCCTGGGGGGCGCCAAGAACCACATGCTCGTGCTGCCGGATGCCGATCTCGACCTCGTCGCCGACCAGGCCGTCAACGCCGGCTACGGCGCCGCGGGTGAGCGCTGCATGGCGATCTCGGTCGTCCTCGCCGTCGAGCCCGTCGCCGACGAGCTGGTGGCCAAGATCTCCGAGCGCATCGCGAAGCTGCGCATCGGCAACGGCGCGGGCGTCGACGGCGTGGAGCCGGACATGGGGCCGCTGATCACCGACGTGCACCGCGACAAGGTCTCGGGCTACGTCGACATCGCCGAGGCCGACGGGGCGACCATCGTCGTCGACGGCCGCGGTTTCACCGTCGACGGCCACGAGGACGGGTTCTTCTTCGGCCCGACGCTGCTCGACAACGTCCCCACGACCAGCCGCGCCTACACCGAGGAGATCTTCGGCCCGGTGCTCTCGGTCGTGCGCGTCGAGACGTACGAGCAGGGTCTCGACCTCATCAACTCGGGCCAGTTCGGCAACGGCACCGCCATCTTCACCAACGACGGCGGCGCGGCCAGGCGCTTCCAGAACGAGGTGCAGGTCGGCATGATCGGAATCAATGTCCCGATCCCGGTACCGGTCGCCTACCACTCGTTCGGCGGGTGGAAGCAGTCGCTGTTCGGCGACAGCAAGGCCTACGGCGTGCACGGCTTCGACTTCTTCACGCGCGAGAAGGCGATCACGAGCCGCTGGCTCGACCCGGCCACGCACGGCGGTATCAACCTCGGGTTCCCGCAGAACCACTGACGTACGACGAACCGATACGACGGATGCCGCGTCCCGCGCTCCTCGATGACGAGGGGCGCGGCATCCGATCTGGAGAAGCAACATGGCTGGTGACGAGGGCTGGTTCCGCCGCAAGGGGACCCTGGCGGACGACGGGTGGGAGTCCGTCGTCGACGGGTCGATCCCCGGCTGGCAGCACACGGGCATCCGCGTGGCCGAACTCGCCGAGGGCGATCAGGTCTCGCTGACGGCCCGCGACGTCGAGCGCATCGTCGTCCCGCTCGCCGGCTCGTTCGCCGTCACGCACCACCACTTCCCCGGGGAGTCTGAGACGGTCCTGCAGGGGCGTGCGTCCGTCTTCGACGGACCGACCGACGTGCTCTACCTCCCCAGCGGCACTGCCGCCGAGATCCGCGGACTCGGCCGCGTCGCCGTCGCCGAGGCGCCGAGCACCGCCGGCGGCCAGGTCCGCTACATCCCCGCCGCAGACACCCCCGTCGAACTGCGGGGAGCCGGGCGCTCGAGCCGGCAGGTCCACAACTTCGGCACGCCGCAGGCGCTCGACGCCGACAAACTCATCGTGTGCGAGGTCATCACGCCGGCCGAGAACTGGTCGTCCTATCCTCCCCACAAGCACGACGAGCACCACCCGGGCCACGAGTCGCGCCTCGAGGAGATCTACTACTTTGAGACCGCTCGCGCGCGCGGCGCGGACGCGGGATCCGACGAGGACGCGTTCGGCATGTTCAGCACCTACTCCTCGCCCGCGGGCGATATCGACATCAACGCGATGGTGCGCACCGGCGACATCGCTCTCGTCCCCTACGGCTACCACGGCCCCGCCGTCGCGGCCCCCGGGTACGACCTCTACTACCTCAACGTCATGGCCGGCCCCGACCCCGAGCGGGCGTGGCTCATCAGCGACGACCCCGCCCACGCGTGGGTGCGCGACTCCTGGACAGGCCAGGAGTTCGATACCAGACTCCCGTACACCAGCGACAAGGAAGGCCGGCACTGATGGCGGCGACGAAGCGGATGACGGTCAGCCAGGCGCTCGTGGAGTTCCTGGCCCATCAATGGACCGTCGACGGCGACCTCCGGGAGCGGACCGTCGCGGGCATGTTCGGCATCTTCGGCCACGGCAACGTCGCCGGCATCGGACAGGCCCTCAAGCAGTTGAACGTCGAGCAGCCCGATGCGATGCCGTACTACCAGGCGCGCAACGAGCAGGCGATGGTGCACCAGTCCGTCGGGTACGCCCGCATGCACCGCCGTCGCGGCACGCTCGCGTCGGCCGCCTCGGTCGGCCCGGGCGCGGCCAACATGCTCACCGGCGCGGCACTGGCGACGACCAACCGGATGCCGGCCCTGCTGCTGCCGAGCGATACGTTCGCCACGCGGGTCGCCGACCCCGTGCTGCAGCAGGTGGAGCAGCCGTGGGATACGGGCCTCCAGGTGACGGATGCGTTCCGCCCGGTGTCGAAGTTCTTCGACCGCGTGCAGCGGCCCGAGCAGCTGTACTCGATCGCGCTCGCCGCGATGCGCGTGCTCACCGACCCCGCCGAGACCGGTGCCGTCACGATCGCGCTCCCCGAGGACGTGCAGGCCGAGGCGCTCGACGTGCCGGTGGAATTCCTGCAGGACCGGGAATGGCACATCCGTCGGCCGCTGCCCGAACGCGGACCCCTCGCCCGCGCGGTCGCCGCGATCCGCGCCGCGAAGCGACCGTTCATCGTCGCGGGCGGTGGCGTGCTCTACTCGGGCGCCGAGGAGCAGCTGCGCGAACTCGTCGAGGCCACCGGCATCCCGGTCGGCACCTCCCAGGCCGGCGGCGGCGTCCTCGACTGGGATCACCCGCAGAACCTGGGCGGCGTCGGGGCCACCGGCACGCTCGCGGCGAACCGCCTCGCGGCCGAGGCCGACGTCATCATCGGCATCGGCACGCGCTACAGCGACTTCACCACCGCGTCGCGCACAGCGTTCCAGAACCCGGACGTGACGTTCGTCAACATCAACATCGCCTCGTTCGACGCCTACAAGCACGGCTCGCAGCTGCCGGTCATCGCGGACGCCCGCGAGACGCTGGCCGAGCTCATCATCGAGCTCGAGGGCTTCGAGGTCTCGCCCGATCACGCCGAGCAGATCGCGCGCGAGAAGGCGACGTGGGACGCCGCAGTCGACGAGGCGTTCGCCCCGTCGAGCCTCGAGCTGCCCGGGCAGCCCGAGATCATCGGCGCTGTGCAGGCCGCCAGCGCCCCGGAGGACGTCGTCGTGCAGGCAGCGGGCTCCCTCCCGGGCGACCTCCACAAGCTGTGGCGCGTGCGCGACCCGCTCGGCTACCACGTGGAGTACGCCTTCTCGTGCATGGGCTACGAGATCGCCGGGGGTCTCGGCGCCAAGCGCGGCCTGATCGCCGAGGGCGACGACCGCGACGTGATCGTCATGGTGGGCGACGGCTCGTACCTCATGCTCAACTCCGAGCTGGTCACGGCGGTCGCCGAGGGCATCAAGCTCATCGTCGTGCTCATCCAGAACCACGGCTACGCGTCGATCGGGCACCTGTCCGAGACGGTCGGCTCCGAGCGGTTCGGCACGTGGTACCGCGAATACGACCCCGACAAGCGCAACTTCCAGGGTGAGCAGATCCTCCCGGTGGATCTCGCGATGAACGCCCGCAGCTACGGCATGGACGTCGTCGAGATCGAGCCGAGCCCCATGGCGATCGTCGAGCTGTCCGAGGCCGTCGCGGCGGCCAAGGCGTCCGACCGCTCGACCTTCATCCACATCAACAGCGACCCGCTCATCTACGCGCCCGACGGCGCGGGGTGGTGGGACGTCCCGGTCCCCGCGACCTCGACGCTGGAATCGACCCAGCGCGCCCGCACCGAGTACCTCGAGCAGCAGGCGGCCCAGCGGCCCCTGCTCGGCTGACCCGCCATCCGACACTCCTCACCAGAGAGAGCCTCATGACCGACACCGCCCTCACGGCCGCCTCGTCGCTCGCGGGCGAGAACCCCGGGCTGCGCATAGGCACCGCCCCGGACTCGTGGGGCGTGTGGTTCCCCGACGACCCGAAGCAGGTTCGGTGGCAGCGGTTCCTCGACGAGGTCGTCGCGGCGGGCTACTCGTGGATCGAGCTCGGACCGTACGGATACCTGCCCACCGATCCGCACGAACTCGAGGACGAGCTGGGCTCGCGCGGCCTGAAGCTCTCGGCCGGCACCGTGTTCACAGGCTTCCACAAGGGCGACGACCAGTGGCAGCGCGCGTGGGATCAGGCTCTCGCGGTCGCGGGGCTCGCCTCGAAGCTCGGCGCCGAGCACCTGGTGGTCATCCCCGACCTGTGGCGCAGCGACGCCACGAGCGAGGTGCTCGAAGCGCGCACCCTGACCGACGAGCAATGGGCGAAGCTCGCCGCCGGGCACGACCGGCTCGGCAAGGCGCTGCGGGAGGAGTTCGGCGTCAGGCAGCAGTTCCACTCGCACGCCGACAGCCACGTCGGGACGACCCGCGAGGTCCTGCGCTTCCTCGACGAGACCGACCCGCGCTACACCAACCTGTGCCTGGACACCGGCCACTTCGCCTACTACGGCGGCGACAACGTGGCGCTCATCCAGGATCGCCCCGACCGCATCGGCTACCTCCACCTGAAGCAGGTCGATACATCGCTGCTGTTCGACGTGCTCAAGAACGACGTGCCGTTCGCGGATGCCGTGAGCCAGGGCATCATGATCGAACCGCCCCACGGCGTGCCCGACCTCGCCCCGATCATCGAGGCCGTCGCCGCGATCGATCCCGACATCTTCGCGATCGTCGAGCAGGACATGTACGGCTGCGCCGTCGACTCCCCGTTCCCCATCGCCAAGCGGACCCGCGAGCACATCTTCGGATGCACGCATCTGGCCCGCGTCCACTGACCCACATCTCATCGGAGAGAGAACAATGACCAACGACCTTCGCATCGGCGTCGTCGGCGCCGGCCTCATGGGCGCCGACCACATCACCCGCATCACGCGGCGCATCAACGGCGCCGTCGTCTCGGCGGTCGTCGAGCCGGATGCCGGCCGAGCCGCCGCCGCGGCGGCCGACGCGCCTGGCTCGCAGGCGTTCGCGAGCATCGAGGACGCGATCGCGGCGGATGCCGTCGACGCCGTCCTGATCGCGACGCCGGGGAGGTTCCACGAGCCGGTCATCGTGCCGTCGCTCGAGGCGAGGCTGCCGATCCTGTGCGAGAAGCCGCTGACGCCGGACTCGGCATCGGCGCTGCGCATCCTCGAGCTCGAGCAGAAGCTCGACCGGCCGCACATCCAGGTCGGCTTCATGCGCCGCTTCGACGACGAGTACCAGGCTCTGCGCGACCTCATCGCCTCGGGCGAGCCGGGTGAGCTCATGATGCTCCGCTGCGTCCACCGCAACCCGTCGGTGCCCGACTCGTACACGCAGCAGATGCTCATCAACGACTCGGTCGTGCACGAGTTCGACGTCGTGCCGTGGCTCGCCGGGTCGCCGGTCGCCTCGGTCGAGGTGAAGTTCCCCCGCCGCAACTCGCTGTCGCCCGTCCACCTGCGCGAGCCGATCCTCGTGCTGATGCAGCTCGAGAACGGCGTCCACGTCGACGTCGAGATGAACGTCAGCGTGCAGTTCGGGTATCAGGTCGCCACCGAGGCGGTGTTCGAGAAGGGCCTCGCCCGCATCGGTCAGCCGTCGGGCCTGCAGCAGTGGCGCGACGGCCGGTTCAGCATCGCCGACCACACGAGCTTCGTGACCCGCTTCGCGCCCGCGTACGACGCCCAGATCCAGCGCTGGGTCGACGCCGTGCAGGACGGCAGCCTCATCGACGGACCGAACGCCTACGACGGCTACCGCGTCGCGCTCGCGTGCGAGGCCGGCGTGAAGGCCCTCGAGGGCGGCGGTGTCGTCCCCGTCGAATCCACCGCACGCCCCGCGTTCTACGCCTGACACCGCAGAAGCCCGATCGCTCCGAAGGAGGAGCCCCATGGTCCGCATCGCGCTCGACCCGACCCCGTACCACCACGACTTCTCGCTGCTGGAGTTCCCCGAGGTCACCGCACGCCTCGGCTACGAGCACTTCCAGCTGACGCCGCACGTCGACTTCACGCCGTTCTTCCGATACCCGAAGGCCGACGACGACCTCGTCGCGAAGCTGAAGAAGGGGGTGTCCGACGCGGGCGTCTCGATTCCGGCGATCCTGCCCGTCCACCGCATCTCGTGGCCCGACGAGCCGCAGCGCGAGGCCGCGGTGCGCAACTTCCGCCGCGTGATCCAGCTCGCGGTCGAGCTCGGCATCCCGGTCATCAACACCGAGTTCTCGGGGCGCCCGGAGCGCTCCGAGGAGTCCGAGGCCGCGTTCTACCGGTCGATGGAGGAGCTGCTGCCGATCATCGAATTCGAGGGCCTGAAGCTCAACATCGACCCGCACCCCGACGACTTCGTCGAGGACGGCCTCGAGGCGTGGCGCGTGCTGCGCGGGCTCAACTCGCCGGCCGTCGGCTTCGTATACGTCGCGTCGCATACGTTCCACTACGGCGACCGCGCCACGACGCTCCTCCCCGAGATCGGCGAGCGTCTCGGCACCGTCTACACCGCCGACACCTTCGACCACACCCGTTCGCACGGTCTGCGCTACATCTCGAACCCGCCCGGCAACACCGCCCGCGTGCACCAGCACCTGAGGATCGGCGACGGCGACGTCGACTGGGACGAGCTGTTCGGCACCCTGCGCTCGATCGGCTACCTCGCCCGCGAGGACGCCCTCGTCGTCTCGAACGTCTTCGCCGAGGACGAGACAGCCGACGAGGTGTCCCGCTACCAGCTGCAGCGCCTGCGCGAGCTCATCGGCTGACGGGCGGCCCGCGCCGGTAGCATGACGGCGGAGGTGGTCGCCGGATGATACCCCCGGAGGAGGTCTCGGAGGCCGCCGCCACGGCCGGGCCGACGCGTGGCGGGGCATCCCGGAGCGCGACGATCTACGACGTCGCCGACGTGGCCGGAGTGTCGGCGCAGACGGTGAGCCGTGTCCTCCGCGGAGTCGAGGGTGTCCGGCCGGTGACCCGCGATCGCGTGATGAAGGCGCTCGACAAGCTCGACTACAAGCCGAATGAGGCCGCGCGCACTCTGCGAACGCGCCGGGTCAACCGAATCGGCGCGCTGGTTCACGCCGTCAGTTCGACCGGACCCGGCAGGACTCTCGAAGGCGCCGCCCTCGCGGCCCGTCGTCACGGCTACGTGCTGGATATCGTCCCCATGGACGGGGACGATCCGGCATCGATCGCGATGGCCTTCGCGCTCGCGGCAGAACACCAGATCGTCGGGATCATCGCGACCGCGCACACGGATGCGGTCCGCGCGACCCTCGCGCGGCAAGCGGGTTCACTTCCCGTCGTGGTCGGCGCGACCACCACGCCCGAGGGCTTCGACATGACCCACGATGAGGCGATCGGTGCGCTCGCGGCAGAGCACCTCGCCTCTCTCGGGCATCGTGATCTCGCCTACCTCGGCGGACCCGCGTCGTGGGACCCCGCGAATGAGCGGGCCCGCGGATTCACCGCTCGTGCCGAGCGGCTGGGTGCCCGTGTGGTCTGGTCGGTCTCCGCGGACTGGTCCGCGGCTGCGGGCTACGCCGCAACGGAGTCGCTGCTCGGCACCGATTCCGGAGCGACGGCTCTCGCGACGGCGAACGACGCGACGGCGGTCGGCGCCATTTCGGCGATGGCGGCGCACGGCCTCTCGGCGCCGGAGGATCTCAGCGTGATCGGCGCGGACGACGTGCCGGAAGCGCGCTTCCACCTCCCAGCGCTGACCACCATCGCGCTCGACTTCGAGGGCGAGGGCGCGGGCCTCGTCGAGCAGCTTCTCTTCGACGTCGGTGAGCTCACCGACGCGGCAGCGGTGACGGCTCCGGCACCGCCGCGGCTCGTCGTGCGCGAATCGACCGCGGCCCGATCCTGAGCCCGGCGACGGGGGCACCGCGCTCGCCGTTTCCCTTCCCACGGTCGCCTTCAAGCGTGAGGGCACCGTCGTGGAGTCCTGCACGTGCAACCCCGGGGTGAGGATCTCGGTTCGGCGACGGCAGGAAACGTGGCTTGCGCACCAGCGGTCTCACCCCTATAGTCCAATGTTATCGATAGCAAATGTTATCGATGCCAAGAAGCACGAGGGACTACCCGCCCCTCGCTGCAATCCACTCGAAACGCCGCGAGGACGCGGCGGGGAGGCGAATCAACGATGAAGTCACGCACCATGAGGCTGCTCGCCGCGGGGACGGCACTGTCCGTCGCCGCGGTCCTCGGCGGCTGCTCGTCGGCGAGTTCCGGCTCGGACGAGACCACCGACAGCGGGCTCGGCTACGAGAACTGGAAGCCCAACGACGCCCGGCCCGACGACGAGATCCACGTGCTTGTCCTCGGCGACTCGGTCGCAGAGGTCGAGCAGGCCGCCGCCGACCGTTTCAACGAGACGTCGGACATCAAGGTCATCATCGACACCGGACCCACCGCCGGCGTCGAGTACAACACCCAGGTCCGCACGCAGATCGGCACCGCGACCGGCCCTGACATCTTCATGAGCTGGGGCTCGGCGGGCATCCAGCCTCTCGTCGACGCCCAGGCGCTGCTTCCCCTCGACGGGTTCATCGAGGAGGACCCGGCGCTGCGCGACTCGTTCCTGCCCTCTGTGTTCGAAGAGGAGGTCATCGACGGCAAGGCGTACGGCATCCCGATGCGAGGCGTGGCCCCGGAGTTCCTCTACTACAACACCGAGGTGCTCGCCGACGCGGGTCTCGAGCCGCCGGCGTCGTGGGACGAGCTGCTCGCTCAGATCCCCGTTCTGCAGGACGCCGGTGTGATCCCGTTCGCGCTTGCCGGTGCCGACAAGTGGCCCGAGCAGATCTGGTTCCAGTTCCTCTACGCCCGCATGATCGGCAACGACGAGGTCGCGAAGGGCCTCGCCGGCGACACGTCGGTGTGGGAGTCGGACGGCTCCTACGAGGCGCTCGACATGATCAGCGAGCTCATCGACGCCGGCGCCTTCGGGTCGAACTACGCCTCGGTCTCGTACGGCGCTGATGGCACCGCCGCGCTGCTGCGCACCGGCAAGGCCGCATACGACCTGATGGGATCGTGGCACTTCGGCACGATCGGCGACACCGCGAACCTGGGCTGGGCTCCGTTCCCGTCGGTGTCGGGTGGCGACGGCCAGGATGGTGAGATCGCCGGAAACCTCAGCAACTTCTACAACGTCGTCGCGGACACCAAGTACCCCGAGACCGTGCGCGACTTCCTGAAGGAGCTGTACAGCGACGACTTCCTGAACGGTCAGCTGAGCTTCGGCAACACGCCTCCGACCACGAACGCGGCGGACCTCATCGCGGCCGACACCAGCCTCGACGACAAGACCAAGGAGCACCTCACCTTCGTGGTGAACCTGGTCGCCGACGCCCCGACGTTCCAGCTGTCCTGGGACCAGACGGTTCCCGCATCGCAGGCACCGGCCAGCCAGGACGCCGCTGCGGACTTCTTCAACGGAGTGATCGACGCGCAGGGCTTCGTCGACGCGATGAACTCGGTGGTGACGGGCGGCTAGCCCGCGGATCTCCGCCACCAGCCACCCATCGATCCAGAAAGCAACATCATGACCCGTCCTCTCGCACAGGACGCGGACACCAGGAAGCGGGGCGGCCTGCACGGTGCAGGCCGCCCCGGCTTCGTCTGGTCGCTGCCCGCGTTCCTCTTCTTCGCACTGTTCGCGCTCGCGCCCCTGGCGGTGGCCATCTACCTCTCCTTCACGGATTACCAGGGCATCCCCGTGATCCCGCCGCAGTGGACGGGCCTGGACAACTGGACCCGGCTGTTCAGCGATCCGGCCATGTACCGCAGCCTGGTGGTCACCATCGTCCTCATCGTCCTCGCCGTCCTCACCCAGGTGCCGATCTCGCTCCTGATCGGAGTATGGGCGGCCGGCTTCCAGAAGTCTCGGGCGATCGTGGTCTCGCTGTACTTCATCCCGCTGCTGATGTCGTCCGCGGCGATCACGGTGCTGTTCGCGTCCTTGGTCGATCCGAACTTCGGCATCCCCGCCGTCCTGACCGAGGTGTTCAACCTCCCGCCCGACAACATGTTCTCGAATCTGCTGGGCAACCAGTGGACGGCGATCGGCGTGATCGCGTTCATCTACCTGTGGGGCTCCTCACCGCTGCACACCCTGCTCTACCAGGGCGGCGCGCGAGCCATTCCCGAGGTCCTCTACCAGGCGGCCTCGCTCGACGGTGCCGGCAAGGTCCGTCAGTTCTTCAGCATCACGATCCCGCAGCTGAAGAACACGATCATCACCTCGACGATCATCATGGTCGTCGGCACCTTCACCTCGTTCGACATCATCCTGCTGCTGACCCGTGGCGGTCCCAGCGGCGGCACGTCGAACCTGCCCTACTTCATGTACGACAAGGGCATCACGTCGCTGGACTTCGGCTATGGAAGCGCCGTCGCCGTGCTCCTGATCGTCATCGCGATGTTCGTCTCGATCGTCATGGTCCGGGTCACCGGCTACGACAAGATGCAGAGCACTCTGGAGGGAATCTGATGCGTACTCGTCCCGCCTGGGTCGCCGGCATCTTCGCAGCCGTCTGGCTGCTGGTCGTCCTGATCCCTGTCTACGTCATGGTCCGTGCCGCGTTCTCCAGCCAGGAGGACTACGGCGCCACCGGGCCGATCGGCTGGTTCAATCCCCTCACCTTCGAGAACTTCGTGTACTCGTTCGAGAGCGGCTTCGGAAAGTACCTGCTCAACTCGGGCATCGTCACCGTCGGCACGATGATCGTCATCGCGATCCTCGTCCCGCCCCTGGCCTACGTCATCGTGCGCGGCAACAGCCGCTGGGTGCGGATGGTGTTCCAGGTCATGCTGTTCGGCCTGGCGATCCCCGCGCAGGTGGTCGTGATCCCGCTGTACTTCCTCATCGTCCAGGTGGGGCTGTACGACACCCTGCTCGGTGTGATCCTGCCGACCGTCGCCTTCGCGATCCCGCTGTGCACGCTCGTGCTGTCCAGCAGCATGCGCGAGATCTCACCCGAGCTCTACGAGGCCATGTCGATCGACGGCGCCGGACCGCTCCGCACGTTCTTGACCATGGTCCTTCCCCTGTCGAAGGGCGGCATCGCCGCGATCGTCGTCTACGCGGCGCTGCAGGCGTGGAACAACTACTTGATCCCGCTGACCCTGACCCGGTCGGAGGACATCCGCGTCGCGACGCTCGGGCTCGGCATCTTCCGCAAGGAGTACGCCTTGAACGTTCCCGGGCTCATGTCCGCGGTCGTCCTGACGATCATCCCGATGATGCTGATCTACATCTTCGCCCGTCGAGCCCTGGTCCGCGGCCTCATGGGAGTGGGCGGCAAGTGAGGGATGCAGCAACGCGACCTCACCCGTCTCGGACCGCTGGCGAACGGGCGGCCGTGCTCCTCGCTCAGATGACGCTCGAGGAGAAGATCGCGCAGCTCGGCAGCACGTGGCCGGGCGCCGAGGAGGCGACCGGCGATGTCGCCCCGATGCAGGACGTCCACCGCGCAGCGGAGTCCTTCGCCGACGCGATCCGCGACGGCCTCGGCCAGCTGACCCGCACGTACGGCACCGCCCCGATATCGGCGGCCGATGGTGCGGCCGCGCTGGCCGAGCGCCAGCGCCGGGTCGTCGCCGCGAACCGCTTCGGCATCCCCGCGATGGCGCACGAGGAATGCCTCACCGGCGTCACCGCGTGGGGGTGCACCGTCTACCCGACCCCCCTCGCGTGGGGTGCGAGTTTCGATCCTGCGCTCGTCGAGGAGATGGGCGCCCGGATCGCGGGCGATCTCCGGGCGCTCGGCGTCCACCAGGGGCTCGCGCCCGTGCTCGATGTCGCCCGTGA
The DNA here is from genome assembly GCA_029319145.1 of Microbacter sp. GSS18. Taxonomy (NCBI): domain Bacteria; kingdom Pseudomonadati; phylum Bacteroidota; class Bacteroidia; order Bacteroidales; family Porphyromonadaceae; genus Microbacter; species Microbacter sp. GSS18. The sequence goes on from CP119753.1 coordinate 3,883,647, forward strand.
CTACCGATGGGGGCGGGTCGAGGAGACGATGGGGGAGGACCCCCATCTCGTCGCGACGGTCGGCACCGCATACGTCTCGGGCATCGAGTCTGCGGGCATCGTGGCAACGCCGAAGCACTTCGCCGGGTACGCGGCATCCCGTGCGGGCCGAAACCACGCGCCGGTGTCGATGGGGCCGCGCGAGTTCGCCGAGGTCTGCCTGCCGCCGTTCCAGCACGCACTCGGCGTCGCCCGCTCGGTCATGACCGCCTACACCGATCGCGACGGGGTTCCGGCGACGATCGACCGGGAGCTTCTCGACCGCACACTACGTGAGAGCTGGGGATTCGAGGGGACCGTCGTCACCGACTACTGGGCGATCCCCTTCGTCGCGACGATGCACGGGGTGGCCGGCGATGGGTTCAGCGCGGGGGAGATGGCTCTCGCAGCCGGATGCGACGTGGAGCTGCCCCACACCAGCACGTTCGCCCGCCTTGCGGATGCCGTGGCCGCCGGCCGTGTAGACGAGGCGATGATCGACCGCGCCGTGTTGCGCGTGCTCACTCAGAAGGCTGAGCTCGGTCTCCTCGAGCCCGGGTGGTCCGCAGACCTCGATGTCACGGGCCTGGATCCGGACTCGCCGGAGAACCGCGACGTCGCCCGGCGTCTCGCCGAGGAATCGATCGTCGTGCTCCGCAACGACGGCATCTTGCCGCTGGCCGGCGGGCTCGGTCGGATCGCGGTCCTCGGCCCGATCGCCGAGGACGTCAACTGCCTGTTCGGCTGCTATTCGTTCCCCAACCACGTTCTTCCCCATCACCCGGGGCTGGAGATCGGCGTCGACGCGCGGTCGTACATCGATGCGATCCGCGACGCCGTCCCCGATGCCCAGATCACGGCCGCCCCCGGCGCATCCCTGTTCGACGACGGGGCCGGTGACCTCGACGTGGCGATCGCCGCGGCGTGCGGCGCGGACATCGCGGTGGTCTTCGTCGGCGACCGCTCCGGCATGTTCGGGCTCGGCACGTCTGGCGAAGGATGCGATGTCGCCGATCTGCGCCTGCCGGGCAGTCAGCAGCAGCTCGTCGACAGCGTCATCGCGACCGGCACGCCGACCATCGTGGTGGTCAGCTCGGGCCGGCCCTACGCCCTCGCCGACTCGATCGATTCCGCGCGAGCGGTGATCCAGGCGTTCCAGCCGGGGCAGGAAGGAGGTCGCGCGCTCGCCGGCATCCTCACCGGAGCAGTGAATCCGTCCGGGCGACTGCCGGTCCAGGTGCCGCAGCCCGATGCGCCGCAGCCGGGGACGTATCTGGCGCCCAGACTCGGTCGGCACTCCGACGGGATCAGTTCTCTGGACCCCACGCCGCGGTTCCCCTTCGGTTACGGCCTGTCCTTTACGACGTTCGAGCGCGCGCTGACCGGTCCTATCGCCGCCTCGATGCCGAGCGATGGCTCGGTCAGGATCGAGGTCGACATCGAGAACGCCGGCGACGTGCCGGGTGCCGACATCCCGCAGCTGTACGTGTCGTACGACGTGTCGACGGTCGTCCAGCCGGTGCGCAGGCTCATCGGCTTCGCCCGAGTGCCCGTCGACCCGGGCGCCACGCGCCGGGTGACCTTCGACGTGCCGGCCGATGCCCTGTCGTACATCGGTCGCGATCTCGAGCGGGTCGTCGAACCGGGAGCCGTCATGCTCACGGTCGCCTCGTCGGCGGCGGATCCCGGAATCGAGATCCCCGTGGCCGTCACCGGTGTCGCCCGCGTCGTGCGCGGTCTTCCGTCGACGGTCGCCGTGGCGCTGGATCCTACGCTGTAGGGGCCGCGATGACCCCGAGCACTCCCGATCGGCGCAGGCCGGCGACGGTCTACGACGTCGCGGAGGCGGCCGGTGTATCCGCCCAGACCGTATCCCGATTCCTGTCGGGCTACGAGGGCATCCGGCCGGTCACCCGCGCCAAGGTGGAGGCGGCCCTGGCACGGCTGGATTACCGACCGAACCGCGTCGCTCAGGCCCTGCGGACCCGGCGTTCCCGGCGCATCGGCGTCGTGATCCACGAGATGTTCGCCTTCGGGCCCGCCGGCCTCCTGCGGGGCGCGACCCGGCGTGCTCGCGAGGACGGCTACACACTGACGATCGTGGGCGTCGACAGCGAGGACGAGGTCGCCGTGGCCTCCGCCTTCGCGGCCTTCGAAGAAGAGCAGGCGGCGGGCATCATGGCCGTCACGCTGACGGACAGCGTCCGCCATGCCGTCGACGCGCGGTCCACCGGCGTCCCGATCCTCGTCGACCCGGCCGAGGTCGTCCGGGAGGGGGCGTCGTTCAATGAAGCGGGCGCCGCGCTGGCCGCGCGCCACCTGGTCGCGCTCGGGCACCGGCGTGTGGCCATGCTGACCGGCCCCGAACACTGGCTGCCCGCTCGCCAGCGCCGTGAGGGTTTCGTCGCCGAGCTCGCCGATGGGCCCGCCGAGTGCGTCCGCGTATGGCGTGGCGACTGGTCGGCCGAGTCGGGCGATCGCGCCGCACGCGACCTCGATCCTGCCGACGGCATCACCGCGATATTCGCCGCGAACGACGCCGGCGCGATCGGCCTCACCCACGGACTGCTGGCTCGCGGCATCCGCGTTCCCGAGGACGTCTCGGTGATCGGCTTCGACGCAACCCCCGACTCCGCCTTCGGGCGCCCCGAGGTGACCACGATCGACGCGCACTACGAGGAGCAGGGGCGCGTGGCGATGGACGCCCTGCTGGCGCAGATCGAGGAGCGAGCGCCGTCGCCCGCGCCTGCAACACCGCCGCACCTCGTCGTGCGCGGCTCCACCGGTCCGCCGCCTCCGGGCTCCGACTTCACGCTTCCCGCACACCCCCGAACCCTGGAGATCACGTGACGACGCCGTCCGACCTCAACAGCCGCATTCTCTTCGGAGCCGCCTTCTACGACGAGTACCGCGTCAGCGGCACCCTCGACCGCGATCTGGACCTCATGGCAGAGGCGGGGTTCTCCGCCATCCGCGTCGGGGAGTCGGTCTGGTCGACGTGGGAGCCCGAGCCCGGGCGGTTCGAGCTCGATTGGCTCGAGCCCGTCCTCGACGGGGCCGCCGCCCGAGGCATCGACGTCGTGCTCGGCACCCCCACCTACGCGATTCCGCAGTGGCTGCAGCGGATGCATCCCGAGATCGCCGCGGAGGACGCCACCGGGCGTCGGGTCCCCTGGGGATACCGCCAGGAGATCGACTACATGAACGTCGACTTCCGCCGTCACGCCGAGCGCGTCATCCGTGCCGTCGTCGGCCGCTACGCGGATCATCCCGCCGTGATCGGGTTCCAGGTCGACAACGAGCCCGGGCTGCACCTGCTGCACAACCGGGATGTGTTCGAGGGGTTCGTCGCCCACCTCCGCGCGAAGTACGGCACCGTCGACGAGATCAACCGCGCGTGGGGTCTGACCTACTGGTCGCATCTGCTGAGCGACTGGGGTGACCTGTGGCTTCCCGACGGCAACTCGTTCCCGCAGTACGACCTCGAGTGGCGCCGCTACCAGGCCGAAGTGGTGAACGACTTCATCGCGTGGCAGGCCGGCATCGTCCGCGAGTACGCCTCCCCGCAGCAGTGGGTGACGACGTGCATCTCCTACGAGCGGCCCGCCGTGGAGGACGTCGGGATGTCGCGTGCCCTCGACATCCCTTCGGGAAACGCCTACTACAAGATGCAGGAAGCCCTGCGCATCGGCGTCGAGGTTCCGCGCCCCGAGATCTGGTGGTCGTCGGGCGTCTGGGGCCTGTACGAGCAGGGCGACCGGATGTACTCCTCCGCGCAGGCGCCGTTCCTCGTGACCGAGACCAACGCACAGTCGATCGGTCAGTCGCACTGGCAGAACCATCCGCCGTATCCCGGACAGATCGAGCTGTGCGCGTTCGCGCTCATCTCGCGCGGCGCCCGCATGATCGAGTACTGGCAGTGGCAGACGATGTCGACCGGCGTCGAGACCTACTGGGGCGGCATCCTTCCGCACAGCGGACGTCCCGGGCGCATCTACCGCGAGATCGCGGCGCTCGGCGCGCGCATCCGCGAGATCGAGCCCGTGCTCGGCGGGTATGAGCCGGATGCCGATGTGACGCTGCTCTACTCGACGGACACCAAGCGTGCCTTCGAGTTCTACCCGCCACTCGCCGACGCCGACGGCGGCCCGGACCGCCTGTCCTACCTGCGGATCTTCGATGCGTTCTATCGGGGCGCCTTCGAGAGCGGGCTGCAGACGCGCATCCTCCACGACTCGCAGCTGGCCGGGCTCGATCCGCGGTCGCTCGCCTCGCGGCATCCGGTGCTCGTGGCGCCGTCGCTCTACATCGCAGACGACGACGAGCTCGCGCTGCTCGTCGAGTACGCGAAGGCGGGAGGTCACCTCGTGGTGGGCATCCGGAGCGGCTACGGCGACGAGCTGGCCCGGGCGCGGGCCGAGGTCGCCCCCGGACCGCTCGCGCAGGCCGCCGGCATCACGTACGAGGAGTACAGCTCGCTCGACGAGCCCCTCCCGGTGGCCGGTGACGCCGTCTCGGCGGGCTCGGGCACGGCGTGGGCGGATCGCCTCGAGCTCGCCGGCGCCGAGTCGCTCATGACGTACCGCGCCGGCGTGTACCAAGGGCTTCCCGCCGTGACGACCCACGAATTCGGAGACGGGCGTGTCACCTATGTCGGCACGGTTCCCGATGCGGCCCTCGCGCGGGCCGTGCTCGGGTGGGCGGTGCCCGAGCCGCTCGGCGGCGCGTGGGCGGCCGACCCGACGGTCGCCCTCGCGTCCGGCACCACGGCCGCGGGCCGCGTGTGGTTCGCGTCGAACTGGTCGGGCGAGGCCGCGGTCGTCACCGCACCGCGCACGATGGTCCAGGGCGGTGAGACGGTGTCGGCCGGGACGCGCGTCGAGCTCGCGCCCTGGTCGGTGGCTGTGCTCGTCGAAGGGCTCTCCTCGGTGACCGAACCCGCGATCGAGTAGCGCCGGACGCGCGCGGCGAGAGGGCCGACTCCGTGACGGGGAGCGGGCCTTCGGGCGCCCGGTGGTCAGACGGATGCCGCAGCGGATGCCGTCGAGCGCCGGACGACGAGATCGGCATGCAGCGCGGGCTCGTTCGCCGCCGGCTCACCGGCGATCTTCGCGAGCAGGGCGTTGAAGGCGGCTCGGCCCTGCGCGGCGAAGTCGACGCGCAGCGTCGTCAGCGGCGGTGAGAAGTACGCGGCCTCGGGGATGTCGTCGACGCCGGCGACGCTGATGTCGGTGGGGACGCTCAGACCGCGGTCGTGCAGCGCGAGCATCGCGCCCAGTGCCATCTGGTCGTTCGCGGCGATTATCGCCGTCGCTCCGCCGAGATCGGCGGCCGACGCGACCGCGTCGTAGCCCGAACGCGCCGACCAGTCGCCGTAGAGCACGTCGGCGGACGCGAGTCCACGGGCCTCGAGTGCTCGGGAATAGGCGCGCGACCGGTTCCGTGCCGCCGACCAGTCGCGGGGACCAGCGATGTGGAGGAAGGTGCGATGGCCCAGCTCGACGAGGTGATCGAAGAGGGCGGGGAAGCCGAACTCGGTCAGCTCGGAGGGCACCTCGCCGCTCGTGTCATCGGGCTCGGCCGCGAGGTGGACCGGCACGCCGAAATCCGCCTGCGAGAGCGCCTCGGACATCGCATCGGTGGATGAGAGCACCATGACGCCGGCCAGGTCGTGGCGTCGGAGCAGGTCGAACGAGCGATCCAGAACGTCCGGTCGCGTCAGATCGGCCGTGATGAGGTCGAGGACGTACCCGGCATCGCGTGCGGCCTCGGTGGCGCCCTGCACGATCTTGCCCGGCCCGAACTGATCGAGCTCGTGGGTGACCAGGCCGACGCGGAGCGAGCGCCCCGACGTCAGCGCGCGCGCTGCGAGGTTGGGGCGATAGTCCAGGTCCCTGAGCGCCTTCTCGACCCGCCCGCGGGTCGCGGGGCGAATGCCTTCGAAGCCCTTGAGGTAGCGCGTCACCGTCTGATGCGACACGCCGGCCGCGAGGGCCACGTCGTAGATCGTGGCGGGACGTCCGGTGCGCCCGGTCGAGGCGCGGCGCTGTGTCGACAGCGCGACTCGTCGCGGCACCGGCTCGCCCTCGAGCGCCGCGCCGGGAGCGCCCGCGGGCTGCTGCTCGACCATCAGCCTCCTCCCACCGCCACTCGTGGTGTGTCCACCCACCGTACCCCCGCGTGCGGTCGCGGCCGATCGGGGCGAAACGGCTGACGCGACATGACGGCTATGTGGTCGGCAACATTCACCTTCGGCGAGACCTATGTTTCCGGCAACATCGATGCTATCGTTCCCGAACCGCAACGGGTCGCGCACCTCGTGCCGAAACACCCGTCGGGCCCGCCGACGACTCGAAGGAGAGTTCATGTCATCGAAGACGAAACGACTGCTGGTGACGGGGGCGATGGCATCCGCGCTCCTGCTGCTCCCCGTGGGGGCCGCCCACGCGTACACGCCCACGCCGGACGTCCTGTACGAGCTCCCGGCCGACGCCGACTGCCTCAAGGGCCTGGGGAACTGTGCCATCTACCCCAAGTCGGTCCAGCTTCCGAGCGGGCGCATCGTCGCGTCGTTCGAGCGCTCCGTCGTCGGGGCATCGGGCAGTGCCGATGGGCAGACGCTGCCGATCTACGTCAGCGACGACGGCGGCGACAACTGGCAGCACCTGGCCGAGGTCGAGGCGCCGGCCTACATGTCGGGCGACCCGGCGTACGGCGCGTACATCAGCAACTGGACGAACCCCAACCTCTATGTGCTTCCGGAGGCCGTCGGGAACCTCGCGGCCGGCACCCTGCTGCTCGCGAGCGTCGTGTCGGGTGACGATCACTACTACCTCGAGCACAAGGCCGCGGACCCGAATTGGACGCCGAACAATGACGGCGACCGTTCGGACATCGCGATCGCGCTCTACTCGAGCACCGACGAGGGCGCCAGCTGGAGCTTCGAGAACATCATCGCCACCGGCGGATGGCAGGGCGGGTCGGCCGGCGCCACGGGCGTCAACATCGCCGATGCCAACCAGTTCGCCCAGATCGACCCGGTGTGGGAACCGCATCTCATGGCGCGAAACGGCGAGCTCGTCGCCTACTACTCCGACGAGAACGACTATCTCGCGTTCGACCCGAGCACGGGCGTGCCCACGGTCGACCCGAACAACGCGACGGCTCCGGACTCGGGTGCGCAGATCCTCGCGCACCGCACGTGGGACGGCACCAGCGCGGCGTGGAGCGGACCGATCGTCGACGTCTCGGGCGATACCTTCAGCTGGAACGGCGGGCAGCAGATCGGCGGCGGCCGTCCGGGCATGGCGTACGTGGCCCCGACCACGGACGGCCAGTGGATGCTGACGTTCGAGTACTTCGGAGGCGGCGCGAACGTGCGCTTCAAGATGGTCGGCGACCCGCTGGCCTTCTCCTCCGACGGCGACCCGAACGGCCGCGAGATCAGCCTCGCCAGCGGCCAGCAGGGCGACCTGCCCTTCGCGCCCGGGTCACGGGGTCTGACGTGGGGAGGCAGCCCCGTGGTCAAGGCGCTGCCCGACGGCCGGCTGGTCTACAACGCCGCGGGCAGCGGAGACATCTGGGTGAACGAGTCCGGCGCCAGCGACGGCGTGTGGACGCAGTTCCAGACCGCGATGCCGGGCGGGTACTCACGCAACCTCCAGTACGACGCGGTCACCGGCCAGATCCTGATCCTCCAGGCCGCATGGGAGGGTGCGACGACGCCGTCGACCGTCCGGTTCGGCCACGTGGACCTCGGCCACACGACGGACGCCTACTACAGCGTCGTCAACCGTGCCACGGGGCAGGTGATCGGGACGGGCGGGAACATCACCGACGCCAACATCGGAAACGGCGACGTGGCCGACGTCCGTCTCGAGGGCTTCGGCGCATCCCCTGTCGCCGACACCCAGTACTGGCACGTGGTCACCAAGGCCGACGGCGCGGCGACGCTGCTGAACAAGTCCGGCGGGCGCGCCGCGGCGATCTGGGGCGGCAACGCGTATGCGGGGGCGCAGATCGGGCAGTGGGTCGACGACACGTCGTCGGGCCTGTGGAACATCGTGCCGACGACCGGGGACTACGTCCGGCTGCAGTCGGCTGCGGACGAGTCGCTCTATCTCACCGGCGCATCCGGCGGTGCGGCGCTGACGCTCGCGGCCTTCGTCGACGACGGCACCCAGGAGTGGCAGCTGTACGCCGAGGGCGCCACGCCCCCGTCGGATACGACGGCGCCGGACGTGTCGGCGTCGGTCGCCGGGCGCACGCTCACGCTCACCGCGACCGATGACGCGTCCGGTATCGCTTCGATCGAGTACCGCAAGGCGGGGGCCGGCGGCTGGACGTCGTACGCGGGCCCGGTGACCTTCAACGGAAAGAAGTCCATCGACCTCGAGTATCGAGCGACCGACGGAGCCGGCAACGTCTCTGCGGTGGGGGCGATCACCGTCCCCTAGCGGGCAGACCCGACTGTCCGCCGCGCGAGGGGACCCGGTACCGCCGGGTCCCCTCGTCTTTGCCGGAATCACGGGGATGTTATCGGAAACATTTTTTCGGGCCGAGTGTATGTTTCCGGCAACATTGATGCTACGGTCGGGGGACGTCATCGAGGACGCGCAACTGCCGTGGACGTCGATGACGCCCACATCACGAGTCGAAGGAGAGCTCATGTCGTCGTGGAAGACGAAAGGGGTTGCGGCCACCGGGGCCGCTCTCGCGCTGCTGTTCGCCCCGCTGGCCCCCGCGCAGGCCTACGACCCGGACGGCGGAATCCTGTACGAGGTCGGCGAACAGGACTGCCTGAAGGGCCTCGGCAACTGCGCCGTCTACCCGAAGTCCGCGCAGCTGCCGAGCGGGCGGATCGTCGCCGCATTCGAGCGGTCCACCGTCGTCACCTATGCCGACGGGACGACCGGCGCGGTGGGCCAGACCATGCCCATCTACAAGAGCGACGACGACGGCGACACGTGGCAGCCGCTCACGGAGGTCCAGGCGCCCGCATTCCTGTCGGACGACCCTCAATACGACCCGTACACGAGCAACTGGACCAACCCCTACCTCTACGTCCTCCCGGAGGACGTGGGTGACCTCGCCGCGGGCACCCTCTTGCTCGCGAGCGTCGTGTCGGGCGAGGACGAGTACTACCGGGAGCAGAAGGCCGCGGATGCGACCTGGGTTCCGGACAACGACGGAGACCGCCGCGACGTGTCGATCGCGCTGTTCTCGAGCGCCGACGACGGCGCCTCATGGGGCCTCGTCGACATGATCGCCGCGGGTGGCTGGCAGGGCGGCAGCGCCGGCGCCTCCTTCTCGCACGTCGCAGAGGCCAACGAGTACGGCCAGGTCGACCCGCTGTGGGAGCCGCACCTGATGGTCCACGACGGCCAGCTGGTCGCGTACTACTCGGACGAGAACGAGTACCTCGGCTATGACGCCGCGACCGGCATCCCTGCCATCGACCCCGACAACGACACCGCGATCGATGGGGGCGGGCAGATCCTCGTGCACCGCACGTGGGACGGCACCAGCGGTTCGGCGTGGAGTGAGCCCGTCGTCGACGTCGCCGGGCAGACGTTCAGCACGCGCTGGGCGTGGGACGACGACGCTGAGCAGTGGGTCGAGCTCGATCTCGGCAAGGACCTCATCGGAGGCGGCCGACCCGGCATGACGACGGTGGTACCCACCACCGATGGCAAGTGGCTGATGACATTCGAGTATTGGGGCGACCCGTGGTGGATGGCCAACAACCGCTACAAGATCTCGGACAGCCCGGTCGACTACTTCAGCGACGGCGACGTCGACGGCATCCCGGTGGGGGACATCGATGACGCGCAGACCGTGGGCCTGCCGTTCGACGAGTACTCCCAGGGACTGTCGTGGGGCGGCAGCCCGGTGCTCGTCGCCCTGCCGGACGGCCGGCTGCTCTACAACGCCTCGGGCAGCGGCGACGTGTGGATGAACGAGTCCGGTGCGAGCGACGGAGTCTGGACGCAGCTCAACACGACCCTGGACGGCGGGTACAGCCGCAACCTCCAGTACGTCGAGGGGACCGGCCGCGTGGTCATCCTGCAGGGGACGTGGGGCGGACCCGACGTCGGTGCCGTGATCCGGTACGGCGACGTCGACCTCGGTCACAGTGTCGGCGACTACTACACCGTTGTGAACCGTGCGACGGGTCAGGTCCTCGGCACGGACGGGAACATCGCCGATGCGCAGGCATCATGGAACGTGCCTCGCCACGACGACGTCCAGCTCGAGGATGCGGGAGCATTCCGGGCCGACACGCAGGCGTGGCACGTGGTCGATGAGGGCGAGGGGACGATGGAACTGCTCAACCAGTCGGGAGGGCGCTCGGTCTCGACGTGGGGAGCCCCCGGGTTCGACGGACAGGAAATCGTGCAGTGGGTCGATGAGGCCGACGGCGGACGCTGGGACCTCGAGGCCACCGAAGACGGCTATCTCCGATTCCGCGCGCATGGCTTCGACGACCTCTATCTCGCCGGCGGAGCCGACGGTGATGTGGCGCTGCGCGCGTCCGCCGACGATGGAACCCAGGACTGGTCGCTCATTCCGGTGGGCGAAGTCCACGGTCCGACGTTCACCGTCAAGGACGGGGCGCAGTGGACCGTGGGCGAGGACGGCGTGTATCGGAAGGTCTCGTACACGGTTCACGCACCGTCGTTCTGGCTCGCTTCGGTCACGGTGAACGGCATCGAGCAGGACGGTGTCGTCGGTGCGAGCTTCGACCTCGACAAGCTGACGCCCGACTTCCCCGGCGTCGTGCGCGGTGTGAACGTCGTGGAGGCGACCGATGTGCTCGGCAACACCACGACGATCGAGTTCACGATCGGCAAGAAGCAGAAGTAGAGGCGACGGGAACCCCGGCATCGAGCGCGCCCGACGCTCGATGCCGGGGCTCCCGACTCCTCCGACGGCGCACGAGCGTCGGGCCGGCTGCTTCAGAGAGGTTCTTCCCATGCCGCGCATTCCCGCCTCCGGTGTTCAGCACACGCTGCGAGCAGGTCCCTACGAGGCTGTCATCGCAAGCGTCGGCGCATCGCTTCGCAGCCTGCAGCACGACGGACGAGGCCTCGTCGTCTCGTTCGACGTCGACGAGCTGCGTCCCGATTACCGCGGCGCGACCCTCGCGCCGTGGCCGAACCGCGTCGTCGACGGGCGCTATTCATTCCGGGGGCAGACCTACGAGCTGCCGCTCACCGAGCGGGGCAGGGGTCATGCTCTGCACGGGCTGGCGTCGTGGCTCGACTTCCATGTGACCGGCGCGAAGCCCGACCGCGTCACGCTCACCGCCACGATCGAGCCGCAAGCCGGCTACCCGTGGCGCGTGGACGTCGAAACGACCTTCTCTCTCGGCCCTGACGGGCTCACCCAATCCGTCCGAGGTCGCAACCGCAGCGAGAGCCCGGCCCCTTGGGGAACGGCTCCCCACCCGTACCTGTCCACTGGGGCATCCTCGCTGGACGAGTGCACGCTGGACTTGCCCGCATCCCAGGTCCTGCTGGTCTCCGATGATCGCCTGATCCCGAGCGCGCTGCGCCCCGTGGACGGGGAGCCAGCCGGGCGGTTCGACTACCGCGCGCCACGCCCGATCGGACGCGCGCGGATCGATCACGCGTACACCGGCCTGATCCGGAGTGACAGCGGGGCGGCGGAGGTGACGCTCACCGCGACCGATGGGTCAGGTGTCGTGATGGCGTGGGATTCCGCCTGCCCGTGGGTTCAGATCCACACGGCGGACCTGCCGGACGGACCGGCGCAAGCGGGCCATCGGATCGGACTCGCCGTCGAGCCGATGACGTGTGCGCCGGATGCCTACAACGACGCGAACTACGACTTCGACACCGCGCTCATCGAGCTCGCACCAGGGGAGACGGCCGAGGCTTCCTGGCGTATAGCGGCTGTGTGAATCGACTCGCTCAGGCGCCGAGCAGTCGCGGAGCGGGGCCGCAGGACGACCGCAGGATCAGCCCCGACTTCATCGTGGTCGCGCGCTCGCGCTCGACCCCGTCGACTTCGGCCAGCAGTTCGTGGACGGCATCCCGTCCCTGCGTGCGAAAGTCGATTCGCACCGTCGTGAGGGGTGGCGTGAAGTATGCGGCTTCGGGAATGTCATCGACGCCCGTCACGCTGACGTCGTCCGGGACGCGGATGCCGCGCTCCGCCAGCGCGCGGAGTGCCCCCAGTGCCATCTGGTCGTTGGCGGCGACGATCGCCGTCGCGGTCCGGGCGTCCGGAAGGCTCGCGATCGCGTCGTGCCCCGATTTCGCCGACCAGTCACCCATGAGTGTTCCCACCGATGTCAGGCCGCGCGCCGTGACTGCGCGCTCGTAGGCGAGCCTCCGGTTGCGCGCGGCTGCCCAGGCGTCGGGGCCCGCGACGTGAAGGAAGCGTTCGTGGCCGAGATCGGCCAGATGGTCGATCAGGGCGGGGATGGCGAAAGACAGAAGGTCATCGTCGTCCGGATCGTCAGACTCGGTCACGATCACCGTCGGGACGTCGAACGATGCGTGCTCGAAGGCGCGACGCATCTCGTCGGTCGAGGAGAGGGCCAGGATGCCCGCGAGGTCATGCTGCCTCAACAGGGCGACGGCTTCCTCGACCGCGGCCGGATCGGTCATGTCCAGCGACACGATGTCGAGCAGGTAGCCGGCCGCGCGGGCAGCCTGGCTGGCGCCCTGGACGATCTGGCTGGGACCGACCTGATCGATCTCATGGGTCAATGCGCCGATCCGATGCGAGCGGCCCGTCGTGAGGGCGCGCGCTGTGAGGTTCGGCTTGTACTCGACCTCGGTGAGCGCCTTCTCGATGCGCTCCCGCGTCGAATCGCGCATGGGAAGACCCCGCAGGTACCGGCTCACCGACTGGTGCGAGACGTCCGCGAGGCGGGCGATGTCGTAGATGGTGGCCGAGCGTCGCGGGGTGCGAGCAGCGCCACTCGCTGCCGTCGAGGCCTCGGTCGCCACATCCGTCTCCGTCCCTGCGTACCCAAGGTCACAATCTGATCTAGGGGGTTGTGGACCCAACTTTTACCGGTAACAATACCCCGTATCAACACTGTTACCGGTAAAAGTTTGAATCCGGTCCCGGCGACGACGACGGAGTGAGTCAGCACATGGATGCAACGACGCAGACCTACGAGCCCAGCGGATTGCTGTTCGGGGTTGCGTACTATCACGAGTACCACCGCGAAGAGCGACTCACGGTCGATCTCGATCTCATGGTCGCGGCCGGGATGAACGTCATCCGCGTCGGCGAATCGGTGTGGTCCACGTGGGAGCCGCGCGACGGCGAGTTCGACCTCGACTGGCTGCAGCCGGTGCTCGACGAGGCCCATGCTCGCGGCATCCGCGTCATCCTCGGCACGCCGACCTACGCGGTTCCGCCGTGGCTGCAGACCGCCTATCCCGAGATCGCCGCTCAGCAGGCGAACGGGCAGCCCGTTCCCTGGGGCGGACGCCAGGAGGTCGACTACTCGCACCCGGCCTTCCGGTTCCACGCTGAGCGTGTCATCCGCGCCGTCGTCGCGCGCTACGCCGATCACCCGAGCGTCATCGGGTTCCAGGTCGACAACGAGCCGGGGCTGCACCTGTTCCACAACCGGGGGACGTTCGCCCGCTTCGTGCGGCGGCTGAAGGCGGCCTACGGAGACGTCGACACGCTCAACCGCGAGTGGGGCCTGACGTACTGGTCGCACCGGCTGTCGGACTGGTCCGACCTGTGGACCCCCGAGGGCAACACCCTGCCGCAGTACGACCTGGCGTGGCGCCGCTACCAGGCGGACCTCACGGCCGAGTTCATCGCGTGGCAGGCGGACATCGTGCGCGAGTACGCGACCGAAGGGCAGTTCGTGACCACCTGCATCGCCTACCCGCGACCTGCGCAGGCCGACGAGAAGCTCACCGAGGCTCTGGACATCACGGCCGGAAACCCGTACTACGCGATGCAGGACCACCTTGACGCGACGAAGGACCTCGAACCGCTCACCCCGTGGACCACCTCGGGCGTCGGCGGCCTGTTCCGCCAGGCAGACCGGCTGTACTCCTCCAAGCAGTCCCGGTTCCTCGTCACCGAGACGGATGCCCAGTCGATCGGCGACTCCGCCTTCAATCTCCCCCCGTACCCGGGTCAGCTGCGGCAGGCGGCGATGGCGTTCATCTCTCGCGGCGCGGCGATGATCGAGTACTGGCACTGGCACACCCTGCCGTACGGCACCGAGACCTACTGGGGCGGCGTCATCCCGCACAGCCTCGTGCCCGGTCGTGTCTACGAAGAGCTCTCGGGCGTCGGCTCCGACCTCGCCGCGATCGGCGATCGGCTCGACGGCTTCGAGCCCGACGCCGACGTGGCGATCCTGTGGTCGAATGACAGCCGCTTCGCCCTGGAGTTCTTCTCGCCGCTGAGGACGCCGGACGGCGAGAACGACCCCGCCGCCTACCACCGGATCTTCGACGCCTTCCACCGGGGCGTGATCGATGCGGGCGCGCAGTCGCGCATCGTCCACCCATTGCAGGCTCACGAGCTCGGCGCGGACGAACTCGCACGGCGGTTCCCGGTTCTGGTCGCGCCCGCTCTATACGTCGCGACCGACGACGACCTCGACCTGCTGGCCGCATATGCGGCCGCGGGCGGCCACCTCGTGGTCGGCATCCGGACCGGCTACGGCGACGAGGAGGCGCGCGCCCGCGTCGAGGTCGCTCCGTCCCGGCTGCGCAGTGCCGCGGGCGTCCGGTACGAGGAGTTCTCGAACCTGGCGGGCGCCGTGTCTGTCGTCGCGGTTGGATCGATGCCGGTCTCCGAGCGCGCGACCGCGCTGCTGTGGGCGGACGGGCTCATTGCCGAGGACGCCGAGACGCTGGTGCGCTACCAGCACCCCCGTTTCGGCGACTTCGCGACCGTCGCCACCAAGGACCACGGCCGTGGGCGGGTCACCACGGTGGGCACCGTGCCGTCGTCGGCGCTGGCCGCCGACCTCGTCCGCTGGCTGCTGCCCACGGCGACCGCGGACGAACTCGCTCCGGATCGGATCCTGCCGGTGACGGTGTCGTCGGGGAAGCTCCCTGATGGCCGGCGCGCGTGGTTCGTCTTCAACTGGGGATGGGACGAGCAGTCCGTGCGCCTCGCCCGTCCTGTGCGCGACGCGGTCACCGGCGCCGCGCATCCCGCAGACACAGACCTCTCGCTCGCGGCGTGGTCGACGCTGACCCTGATCGACGAGTGAAACGGCCGGAGATTCCGGTCCCCATCAAAGAAGAAGGAAGAAGGACATGAGGAACGCACCAAGAGCAGCACTGGCGTTCGGCGCCATCGCCATCACATCCGCGCTCGCGCTGTCCGGCTGCGCCGGCGGCGGCGGCGACGAGGACACGTCGACCGGCGACGATACGACCCAGGATCAGTTCGACGAGGCGATGAGCACGCCCACCGATCTGACCTTCTGGACGTGGGTCCCCGACATCGAGAACGAGGTCGCCCTCTTCGAGGCGGCCTACCCCGCGATGAATGTCACCGTCGAGAACGTCGGACAGGGCCTCGAGCACTACCAGAAGCTCCGCAGCGCGCTGGAGGCAGGTCAGGGCGCCCCTGACGTCGCGCAGATCGAATACCAGTACATCCCGTCGTTCGTGCTGACCCAGTCGTTGCTGGATCTGCGGCCCTACGGAGCCGAGGACATCGCGGACGACTTCGTCGGCTGGGCGTGGAACCAGGTCTCGCCCGGCGATGAGGTGTGGGCGATCCCACAGGACGTCGGACCGATGGGGAACCTCTACCGCGAGGACATCCTCGCCGAGGCCGGCATCGACGAAGCGCCTGCGACGTGGGACGACTACGCCGCCGCGGCCAAGGCCGTCAAGGACGAGACGGGTGCGTACATCTCCAACCTCGGCGCCACGCAGGCCGGACAGATGATCGGCTTCATGTGGCAGGCCGGTGTCAAGCCGTTCTCGTACGACGGCGAGGAGACCGTCGGGATCAGCGTCAACAGCGCCGAGGCCAAGGAGGTCGCCTCGTACTGGACCGACCTGATCCAGCAGGATCTGATCTCGGTCGACGTCGACTTCAACGACCAGTGGTACCAGGGCCTGGCCAACGGCAAGTACGCGGGCTGGCTGACCGCGGCATGGGGTCCGATCTTCCTCCAGGGCACCGCGGCGGACACGTCGGGCCTGTGGCGCGCCGCACCGCTGCCGCAGTGGTCTGCCGGCGAGTCCGTCTCGGGAAACTGGGGCGGATCGTCGGACGCCGTTCTCGCGACGACCGAGAACCCGATCGCCGCGGCCGAGCTGGCGCGGTTCATCAACCACGACGAGGAGTCGGCGTTCAAGCTCGCGACGGAGCAGTTCCTGTTCCCGCCGCAGCTGTCGGTGCTCGAGGACCCGGCGTTCGCCGACCAGGAGCTGGAGTTCTACGGTGGCCAGCAGGTCAACGAGCTCTTCGCCGAGATCTCCGAGACGGTCGACACCGACTTCGAGTGGCTGCCGTTCATGGAGTTCGTCTACTCCAGCTACGAGGAGACCCTCGGCGCCGTCATCGCCGACAAGGGCGACATCTCGGTGGCGCTCGACAGCTGGCAGGACCAGCTGGTGAGCTACGCCGAGAGCCAGGGCTTCACTGTCCAGTGATGCTCCCGTGGGCGCCCGTCCCACGGGCGGGCGCCCACCCGGCTCACACCCGAAAGGATCGATCGTGACCCACACAGAAGCCATCACGACGGCAGGGGGGACCGGCAGGTCCGTGCGCCACAAGCAGCGACTGACCCCGGTCAAGAAGAAGCAGTACCTCGCGGCGTACCTCTTCATCCTCCCGTTCTTCGTCGTGTTCATCACGATGCTGGTCATCCCGCTCGTGTACTCCGGCTACCTCAGCCTGTTCCAGAGCAAGCTCATCGGCGGTGAGGTGTTCGCCGGCTTCGACAACTACGTGCGCGCGCTCACCGACTCGGCCTTCCTGGCGAGCATCGGCCGCATGGCGCTGTTCTTCGTCGTCCAGGTGCCGATCATGCTCGGTCTCGCCCTCGCGTTCGCCCTCGCCCTCGACAGCGGCCGGGCCCGCTGGTCCAAGGGCGCACGACTGTTCATCTTCATGCCCTACGCCGTGCCCGCCGTCGTCGCCACGCTGATGTGGGGATACCTGTACGGCCCGGACTTCGGACCGATCGCGCAGATGGCGCGGGCGGTCGGCTTCGGCACGCCGGAGTTCCTGTCGCCCGAGAACATCCTCGGATCGATGATGAATATCGTCACGTGGGAGTTCGTCGGCTACAACATGATCATCATGTACGCCGCCCTGCGGTCGATCCCGTCGGAGCTGTACGAAGCGGCGGAGATCGACGGCGCCGGCCAGTTCCGCATCGCGTGGAACATCAAGATCCCCGCGATCCGGCCGGCGATCATGCTGACCGTGATCTTCTCGGTGATCGGCACGTTCCAGCTGTTCAACGAGCCCAGCCTGCTGAATGCGATCGCGCCGGCGGCGATCACCAACTCGTTCACACCGAACTACTACGCCTACAACCTCGCCTTCATCAACCAGGAGCTCAACTACGCGGCGGCGATCGCGTTCATCCTGGGACTGGTCATCGCGATCGTGTCGTACATCGTCCAGCTCGGCTCGCAACGCCGCGAGCGCCGTGAGAGGAGCGCCGCATGAGCGCCACCGAGACCCGTGAGGTCGTCATCAAGGGCGCTCGCGGCGCCGCCCGCCGCAAGGCGCGGGCATACAACCCTGCGAAGCGGCGCAACTGGCTGCTGACCGTCCTGCTCTGGCTGTGCGTGCTGTACTTCGTGCTGCCGCTGTGGTGGCTGCTGGTGTCGTCGACCAAGGACAACGCGGCGCTGTTCTCCACCTTCGGGCTGTGGTTCGGCGGTGATCTGTCGCTGTGGGAGAACCTGCAGACCCTGTTCACCGTCCGCGGCGGGATCTTCCTGCGCTGGCTGCTGAACACCGTGGTGTACGCGGTCGTCTCGGCCACGGGAGCGACGATGCTCGCCGCGATGGCCGGCTACGCCTTCGCGAAGTACAAGTTCCCCGGCGACAAGGTCCTCTTCAGCGTCACACTCGGGGCGATCATGATCCCGCTCACGGCGCTGGCCCTGCCCACGTACCTGCTGTTCTCGCGGATGGGCCTGACCGACACCCCGTGGGCGATCATCATCCCGTCGCTGGTCAGCCCGTTCGGCGTCTACCTCATGCGCGTGTACGCGGCGGATGCGATCCCGGACGGCCTCATCGAGGCGGCACGCGTGGACGGCGCCGGCGAGTTCCGCATCTTCTGGCAGGTGGGGCTGCGGCTGCTCGGTCCCGGGCTCGTGACCGTCTTCCTGTTCTCGCTGGTGGCGACGTGGAACAACTACTTCCTGCCGCTGATCATGCTCAACAGCTCTGATCTGTACCCGATCACGGTCGGGCTCGCGCAGATCCAGTCGGCGGCGACCGCCGGCGGCGGCGCCCAGGCGCTCTTCTCGACGGTCATCACCGGGGCGTTCGTCTCGATCCTGCCGCTGATCATCGCGTTCCTGTTCCTGCAGCGGTACTGGCAGAGCGGGCTCGCGACCGGCAGCGTGAAGGAGTAGCGATGGTCATCCGATTCGGCGGCGACTACAACCCGGAGCAGTGGCCCCGCGAGGTGTGGGACGAGGACGTCGCCCTCATGCGGCGCGCGGGCGTCACGACGGCCACGGTCGGCGTGTTCTCCTGGGCGCGCCTCGAGCCGCGCCCGGGGGAGTACGACTTCGCCTGGCTGGACGAGCTTCTCGACCTGCTCCACGACGGCGGGGTCCGCGTTGACCTCGCCACCGCGACGGCGTCTCCGCCACCGTGGCTGGCCGCGCGGCACCCCGAGACGCTGCCGGTCACCGAGGAGGGCGTCGTCCTCGCGGTCGGGAGCAGGCAGCAGTACTGCCCCAGTTCGCCGGTCTACCGCGAGCGGGCGCGGATGCTCGTGGAGCGTCTCGTCGAACGCTACGCGCAGCATCCGGCCCTCGAGCTGTGGCACGTGAACAACGAGTACGGGTGCCACGTGAGCCGCTGCTACTGCGATGTTTCCGCAGCGGCGTTCCGGGCGTGGCTGGAGGCCAAGTACGGGTCCGTCGGGGCGCTCAACGCCGCGTGGGGCACGGCGTTCTGGTCGCAGCGCTACGACTCGTTCGACGAGGTCTCGCCGCCGCGCGCCGCGCCGTCGTTCCGCAACCCCACGCAGCTGCTCGACTTCGACAGATTCTCGAGCGACGAGCTCATGGCGTGCTACGACGCCGAGGCGGCGATCATCCGGGAGCACTCGGACCTGCCGATCACGACGAACTTCATGGGGTTCTTCAAGCCCGTGGACTACTGGAAGTGGGCTTCGAGGGTCGACATCGTCTCTGACGACGCCTATCCCGATCCTGCCGACCCGACCTCCACCGCCTACGCCGCCATGGTGCGCGATCTGATGCGATCGCTCGGGCGCGGAGCGCCATGGCTGCTGATGGAGCAGGCGCCGAGCGCCGTGAACTGGCGCACTCGGAACGCCCCCAAAGCGCCCGGTCAGATGAGGGCGTGGTCGTACCAGGCGGTCGCGCGCGGTGCTGACGGCATCCTGTACTTCCAGTGGCGGCAGTCCGCGGCGGGAGCCGAGAAGTTCCACTCCGGCATGCTTCCGCACGGGGGCACCGACACGCGGGTGTGGCGTGAGACCGAGCGGCTCGGAGGCGAGCTCGCCGCGCTCTCGGGGCCCGGAGCGGGGATCGAGGGCCGAGAGGTGCCGGCCCGCGTGGCCATCGCGTTCGACTGGGACAGCTGGTGGGCCGTCGAGCAGGAGGCGGCGCCGGTGCGGATCTCATACGTCGAGGTCGTGTTCGCGTGGCACCGCGCCCTGTCGTCACTGGGGCTGGTCGTCGACTTCGTAAGAGCGGGAGACGACCTGTCCGGGTACGGAGTGGTCGTCGTTCCGGCCCACGCCGTGACGACCGAGGCCCAGGGCGAGAACCTCGCGGCATACGCGCGCGACGGCGGCACGCTCGCCGTCGGGTTCGCCAGTGCCCTCACCGATGAGAACCTGCACATCCGGCTCGGGGGCTACCTCGGCGAGCCGCTGCGTGCCGCGCTCGGCGTGTGGATCGAGGAGTTCGCTCCGCCCGCGGGGCCCGACCTCGCCGCGACCGGGGAGGCGCCGCCGCCGCCGCTCGCGCTGTCGGGCGACGTGCTGGGCGGCGCCGTCTCGGCCTCGACGTGGGGCGAGTTCGTGCGCGTGGCGGACGCCGACGTGGTCGGTGTGTTCGACGATGGCGTGCTCGCCGGGTGGCCGGCGGTGACGTGCCGAGCGGCAGCCGGCGGCCGTGGCGCGGCATGGTACGTCGCGACGCTGCCCGATCCTGAGCCGCTCGCGCGGCTGGCGCGGAGCCTGGCCGATTCGGCCGGGCTGGATCTTCCGGGCGGCGTCGACCACGGCGCGGACGTGGAGGTGGTCCGGCGCGGCGACGCGACGTTCGTCATCAATCACGGCGCCGATGTCGCGGAGATCAGCCTCGAGGGCACAGACCTGCTCACCGGCGCCCCGGGGCGAGGGATGCGGCTGCCGGCACAGGGCGTCGCGATCCTGCGCGATTGACTCCCCGCGGGGAACACGGATGTCCGGGCCGGTGGGTGCGGCCCGGACATCCGTCATCGCATCAGTGGGTCAGTCGCTCGCGGCGGGGGACCGTGCGGATCGCCTGGGTGCGGAAGTCCTCCTCGAGGGTCTCCAGCGAACGCCCCTTCGTCTCGGGAACGGCGCGCCACACGAAGATCAGCGAGATGAAGTTCACCGCGGCGAACAGGAGGAACGTGGGGGTCGATCCGAGACCCTCGACGATGATCGGGAACACGAACGAGATCGCGGCATTGACCGTCCAGAGCACGAACACGGCGAGTCCCATTGCGAGGCCTCGGATCGCGAGCGGGAAGATCTCACTCAGCAGCAGCCACACGCACGTGCCGATGAACGCCTGCACGAAGGCGACGAACAGCATCATGAACGCCAGGATCGTATAGCTGGTCGCGTCCGACGGCGGCAGCGTGAAGACGAGGGACAGTGCGAGCTGCGACCCGACGACGCCGCCGAAGCCGATCATGAGCATGACGCGGCGACCGACGAAGCCGAGCAGCCAGATGCCGAGGATCGTCATCGTCACGCTCGTGACACCCACGCCGATCGTGGCGATGAGGGCCGCCTGGTCGCCGAGACCCGAGCGGGTGAGGATGCTGGGCGCGTAGTAGTTGACCGTGTTGACGCCGGTCGCCTGCTGCACCGCAGCGAGACCGAAGCCGATCCACAGCAGGCGGCGCATCCATCTGTTCGCGCGCAGCGCGCGCCACGCGTGCTTGCGGCTGTTGCCCTCGGCCTTGGCCGTCGCGACGATCTCGGAGAGCTCTTCGTCGATCTCGTCTTCGCTGCGGCTGAAGGTCAGGACCTTGCGTGCCTGCTCGCTCTGACCGCGAGCGCCGAACCACCGCGGGGACTCCGGCAGCAGGAACATGCCGATCAGCAGGGCGACCGCGGGGATGGCGGCGACGGCGAGCATGATCCGCCACACGTGCGCGCCTTCGATGGTGACCGCCAGCAGCGCGTTGATCGCGAACGCAAGCATCTGACCGGTGACGATCATCAGCTCGTTGATCGTGACCATGCGGCCGCGCTTCTCGGCCGGCGCCATCTCGGCGAGATAGAGAGGAGCCGAGACGGCTGCCGCGCCGACCCCGAAGCCGAGCAGGATGCGCGCACCGACCATGATCTCGACGTTCGGGGCGATCGCACACAGGACCGCGCCGACGAAGAAGATCAGCGCGCACACGATGAGGGCCTTCTTGCGGCCTAGGGCATCGGCGATGCGGCCGCCGAGCAGGGCGCCGAACGCGGCGCCCGGGAAGAGCAGTGAGCTGACGACCCAGGCTTCCTCGACCGCGTTCATGGCGAGGTCGTCGCGCATATAGAGGAGCGCACCCGAGATCACACCGGTGTCGTAGCCGAAGAGCAGGCCGCCGAGGGTGGAGATGATCGTCAGCTTGACGAGGAAGCCCTTGCGCCGGGAGACGGACGGGGCGGCAGCGGAAGTTGTGGATTGAGACACGGGAGGCGCTCCTTTGCGTGATTCGTTTCGTATGACTACACCGTCTGCGTATTTGTCCGAACATACTGTCATACCTGCCCGGGGTCCGCAACCGACTTGACGAGCACCTCCGTATATGTGAGTATGTCAGGACAAAGTCCCGATTGAGGAGGACCCATGCCTCTCGTCCGCATCGACCACAGTGACGCCCGATCGAACCCGGCGGAGCTGGCATCCGCCATTCATGACGCCATCGTCGAGGTCTACGGCATCCCGGTGCGCGATCGCTTCCAGGTCGTCACCTCCCGGCCCGCGACGACGATCGTCGCCGAGGATGCCGGCCTCGGGTTCGAACGCACCGACCCCGTGATCATCCAGATCTTCACGCAGCGCGGTCGCAGCGATGAGGACAAGCAGCGCCTCTACGCAGAGATCGCCGCGCGGCTCGGTGAGGTCGGGGTTGCGCCGGAGGACGTCTTCATCGGCTACGTCGAGAACGGTCCGCAGGACTGGTCGTTCGGATTCGGACGTGCCCAGTACATGACCGGCGAGCTCGCCGTGCCCTCTGCCGGTCCGACCGTCACCCACGCCTGAGGAGGCCGCGATGACCCTGATGGCCGATGCCGCCGCCCGCCCCTTCGCGCGAGCTGCAGAGCGCTTTCCCACCGCGCTGTGGAACGACTCCGCCGACCCCGACGAACTGCGCCGCTCGATCGCGTTGGGTGCGGTCGGTGCGACGTGCAACCCGGTGATCGCGCTCACCGCGATCCGCAACCACCCCGACGTGTGGGCGCCGCGCCTGCGCGCTCTCGCGGATGAGCATCCGACCTGGGGGGAGTCGCAGCTCGGCTGGCAGGCGGTCAAGGAGCTCTCCATCCAGGCGGCGCGGCTGCTCGAGCCTGCCTTCCTGGCGAGCGGCGGCCGTGACGGACGTCTCTCGATCCAGACCGATCCGCGACTGCACCGAGACGTCGACGCCCTCGTCGCCCAGGCCGTCGAGTTCTCGCAGCTCGCCCCGAACATCATCGTCAAGATCCCCGCCACCGCGCCGGGCATCGCCGCGATGGAGGAAGCGGCGTTCCGCGGCGTCAGCATCAACGCGACGTTGAGCTTCACCGTGCCGCAGGCCGTCGCCGTGGGCGAGGCCCTCGAGCGCGCGCTCGACCGCCGACGCGACGGGGAGCTGCCCGAGCGCGAGTTCGGCCACGTCGTCACGATCATGGGCGGCCGCCTCGACGACTGGCTCAAGGCGTGGACCGCGAAGAATCGCATCCTGGCCACTCCCGGAGCCCTCGACTGGGCCGGCGTCGCCGCGCTCAAGAAGGCGCACCGCGTCTTCCGTGAGCGCGGCTTCCGCAGCCGCATGCTGTCGGCGGCGTTCCGCAATCACCTGCAGTGGTCCGAGCTCGTCGGGGGAGACCTCGTCGTCTCTCCGCCCTTCGACTGGCAGCACCGCATCGATGCGAACGTCATCCCGGCCGAGGATCGCATCGACGTGCCGGTGCCGGCAGAGATCCTGGACGAACTGATGTCGCTCAGCGAGTTCCGCCGCGCCTACGACGTCGACGGGATGCGCGCCGACGAGTTCGCCGACTTCGGGGCCGCGCGCAACACCCTTCGTCAGTTCCTCGACGCCGACGCTCAGCTCGACGCGCTGGTACGCGACATCCTCGTTCCCGCGGCCTAGGGTTGCGCCGGCGCGGCCGAACCGAGAGGATCCGAACCATGGCAGGATGGCGCATCCGCGACTATCACGCCGACGACGTCGACGGGATTCTGCGGCTCTGGGAGCAGGTCACCGAAGACGGCACCGAACCGGTGTACAGCCTGTCGGAGGTGCTCGCCTCCTGCGCCAAGGACCACGCGGTGGTCGCGGTGGCGGGCGAGCAGATCGTCGGCGCCGTGGTCGGCCGCGCTGCCCACGCGCAGGGATGGGTGGTTTTCCTCGCCACCGCATCGCACCTGCGTGGCACCGGCATCGGCTCGTCGCTGCTCGCCGCGCTGGAGGCCCGGATGGCGCCCCAGGGCATCTCGAAGCTGTCGGCACTCATGCCTGCGGCGGAGACGCGCATGGGCGCCTTCCTCAACCAGGGGTTCGAGCTCAAACAGGACCTGCATTACTTCGAGCGTCACATCCCGGTGCAGCGGGAGGAGCTCAAGCGCCTCGCCGAACTGGGGGGCCGGGTGCTCCCGCGCGGCCTGTGGGACGCCGTGGGCGGGATGGCCGCCGAGAAGGAGATGCTCGAGCGTCGGGTCGTGCTGCCGCTCGCGGAGTCCGAGCTCGCCGACCGGTTCGGCGTCGTGCCGCCGCGGGCGATCGTGCTGTTCGGGCCGCCCGGAACGGGGAAGACGACGTTCGCGAAGGCGATCGCGTCCCGCCTGGAGTGGTCCTTCGTCGAGGTCTTCCCCTCGCGCCTCGCCGCGAATCCCGGCGGTCTCGCCGGCGCTCTCCGCGAGACGTTCGCCACCATCGCCGAACTCGAGCACGCCGTCGTCTTCATCGACGAGGTCGAGGAGATCGCGTCTCACCGGCAGGGCGAGCCCCCTTCGCCCACGCAGGGCGTCACCAACGAGCTGCTGAAGATCATCCCCGCGTTCCGGGAGCAGCCCGGGCGACTTCTCATCTGCGCGACGAATTTCATCCGGGCGCTGGACGCCGCCTTCCTGCGGCACGGCCGATTCGACTACGTCATCCCGATCGGCCTGCCGGACGAACAGGCCCGCGCCGCGATCTGGCAGCGCTACATCCCCGACGCGGCGGTCGGCATCGACATCGCACAGCTGGTCACGATGACCGAGGGATTCTCGCCCGCCGACATCGAGTACGCGGCGCGCAAGGCGTCCCAATCCGCCCTCGAGCACGCGGTGGATTCGCGCGCAGAAGACCCGCAGGGCCCCTTCATCGACGACTACGTCGCCGCGATCTCCACCACCCGCACAACCGTCTCGACGCAGGTCGCGGACGACTTCCTCGAGGACATCGAAACCGTGGGTCGCCTGTAGCCGACGCGGCGATCAGGCCAGCGCGCGCTGCATCGCCAGGCGCACCGGTGCGTTGACCGCGCCGTACCCGTCGTAGCCGCCGCGACGCTCGACGAGCTCGAAGAAGACGTCGCCGAACGTGTGCGTGTAGAAGTGGATGAACTCGCCGTCGGCGTCGCGGTCGTAGAAGAGGTCGAGCCGGCGCAGGGTCTCGAGCAGCTCCGGGTCGAGCGCGAACCGGGCCGCGACGTCGTCGTAGTAGTTATCGGGCACCCGCACGAACGGCACACCGGCCTCGTGCGCGCGCTCGGCGATCCCGATGACGTCGTCGCACCGGATGGCGATGTGCCGCGTGGGCAGCGGAGCCGTGGGCGGGGCGAGGTTGATCGGCAGGCGCACGACGCCGTCGGCGCTGCGCATCACCTGGCTGCGGACGAGTCCGAGGGGCCCCGGCACCTCGGCGGCGGACTCGGTCGCCAGGCCCAGCACACTGTGGGCGAACAGCACGGCCTCGTCGAACTCGTTCCAGCGGTAGCCCAGGTTGACGTGGTCGATGACGCCCGCGAATGTCGCGTCCTGCTCGGATCCGCCGACGAACTCGGTGATCCAGGACTCCTCGGCCGGGCGGTCGTTCCAGTAGACCTCGGTGCCGTCGGGAGCCGCCACGGCGCCCAATCGCTGCTCGCCGGCATACGTGCGCCGGTACACGCTCGGCGCGCCCAGCGCGAGCCCGCGCTCCTCGGCGGCGGCGGCGTCGTCGACGGTGAGGCCGATCGCCGAGAGGCGCACGGTGCGGTCGTGCTCCTGCTCGTTCAGGATGATGCGGGCCTCGCCGGCGCTCCACAGCCGCACCGGCTTGCTGCGGTGGCGGCCGCGGAACGAGAAGCCGAGCCCGTCCAGCAGCTCGTCGATCCGTGTCACGTCCTCGGCAGCCACCTCGACGAAGTCGATGCCGCTCACCGGTCGAGGGTCGCCCAGGCGCATGACCTCCCAGCCGTTGTCCGCGGCGGTGCGATCGGCGAGCCACGCGAGCGAGCGTCGGGCGTGCGCGGCGGTGCGCACGACATCGGTCTGACGGAACGTGTCGTTGAAGACCTCGAGTGAGAGCGGGCCCCGGTAGCCGGCCCTGAGCACGTGCGCGAGGAAGCCGCTCAGGGCGAAGTCACCCTCGCCGGGGAAGAGGCGGTGATGCCGGCTCCATGAGAGGACGTCCATGTCGAGCGCCGGCGCGTCGGCGAGCTGCAGGAAGAAGATCTTGGCGCCATCGATCTCCTCGATGCCGGCCGGGTCGTGCCCCCGCGAGAGGATGTGGAAGCTGTCGAGGCACACGCCGAGGTTCGGCCGCTCGGCCCGCTCGACGATGCGCCACGCGCGGCGATAGTCGTCGACGAAGCGTCCCCACGCGAGAGCCTCGTAGGCGAGGCGGATGCCGTGCCGCGCCGCCGCGTCGGCGAGTGCGCCCAGCTGCGCGGCCATGACCTCGTCGTCGTCGATCGTGGCGGTGGCGACGTTGCTGCACACGAGCATCAGCGACGCCCCGAGGCGATCCATCACCTCGAACTTCGCCTCGGCGCGCCGCAGCGTGTCGGCGAAGACGGCGTCGTCGACGCCTTCGACGTCGCGGAAGGGCTGGTACATGTCGATCGAGAGTCCGAGCCGATCGCACAGCGCACGGATCTCCTCGGGGGACTCGTAGGCGGCGACGAGGTCTGCATCCATGATCTCGACCCCGTCGAACCCCGCCTGGGCGCAGGCGTGGAGCTTCTCGACAAGGCCCCCGGACAGACAGACGGTGGCTATCGAGGTGCGCATAGCTGTGACCGTACCATTCCGTACATAAATCGAGCCAGGGCTTGCGGAGCTAATGTAATCACCGGTACGTTCCTAAGCGTCGGCACGGGCATGGACGCCCGAAACGGTCGGCCGAGGCGACAGCAACGCCCCGCACGTACTGCCCAGGTCCCGAGAACAAAGGTGTCCCGTGACGGAATCACCCCCGCCGCAGCCCACGGTGCTTCAGCGCATCGCGAAGGTCGTGTTCGTCGTCGAGCTGACGATCGGCGCCATCTGCGTCCTGATCATCCTCGCCCTCATCTTCCTGCAGGCCGCCCAGCGCTACCTTCCGTTCGACAGCATCGCCTGGACGGGCGAGGTGTCGCGCTTCGCCCTCGTGTGGCTGACGTTCTCGGCGATGGGCATCCTCGTGAGCGCACGCGGCCATATCGCGCTCGAGGTCGTCGACACCTTCCGCAACAAGATGCTCGTCCGCATCATCCAGGTCTTCGCGCTCGTCGTGGTCGCGGCCGTCGGCGTTGGCCTGGTCATCGAAGCCTCGGCGCTCATCGCCACCCAGAGCATCATCCGCTCGCCCGTCCTGCGCCTGCCGATGTCGTGGGTGTACGTCCCCGTGCTCATCGGCGCCCTCAGCACGGCCATCCGCGCGGGCATCTTCGCGATCGACGTCGCGCTCCACGGACCCGTGCTGCCCGTGGGCGAGGAAGACGAGAGCGAGGCTTCCGCATGACCCTCGCGCTCCTGGGCATCGCCATCGCGATCCTGCTGTTCCTGCGGGTTCCGGTTGCGTTCGCCTTCCTCGGCCCCGCCCTGGTCTACATGGTCATCGAGGGCCAGTCGACCGGCAACGCGCTGCGCATCGTCTCGAACGCCGCCGCCAGCTTCCCCCTCCTCGCCGTCCCCCTCTTCGTCTTCCTCGGGTCGCTCGCCAACCACGCCGGCATCGCCGACCGGCTGTTCCGCTTCGCGCTCGCCGCGCTCGCCAGGGTGCGGGGGAGCCTCGGGTACGTCGCGGTGGGCACGAGCGTCGGCTTCTCGTGGATGAGCGGCTCAGCCGTGGCCGATGCCGCGGCGCTCGGCAAGGTTCAGATCCCGGCCATGCTCGCCAACGGCTACAGCCGTCGCTTCGCGACGGGGGTCTCGGCGACCTCGTCCCTCATCGCCCCGATCATGCCGCCGAGCATCCCCGCGGTGATCTACGCGGGGCTGGCCGCGGCGTCGACGGGCGCGCTGTTCGCCGCGTCGGTCATCCCGGCTCTCGCCATGGCCGTGGGCCTGTGCATCGTCGTGGCCGTCCTCGTGCAGCGCAACCCCAACATCCGCCGCGGCAAGTTCGACAAGGCCGAGCTCCTCGCGTCGACGAAGGGCGTCATCCTCCCGATGGTGACGCCGTTCATCATCCTCGGCGGCATCCTGGGCGGGTTCTTCACCCCGACCGAGGCGGCGGCCGTCGGGGTCGTCTACATCATCTTCGTGGGCATCGTGCAGCGCTCGCTCACGCTGGCCCACTTCCTCCAGGCCCTCAAAGAGACGGTGATGATCACGGCGGGCATCATGCTCATCGTCGCCTCGGCGTCGCTGCTGGGGTACATCCTCGCCCGTGAGCGGCTGCCGCAGATGCTCACCGAGCTCATCTTCTCGGTGACGGACAACCCAACGGTCTTCCTCGCGCTCGCCGCACTCCTCATGCTGGTGCTCGGAACCGTGATCGACGCGACCGCGATCCTCGTGCTCGTGGTGCCGATCCTTGCGCCGATCGCCGCGAGCTTCGGCATCGACGCGATCCCGCTCGGCGTGCTGCTGATCGCCTCGCTCATGATCGGTCTGCTGACCCCTCCGGTGGGAACGGTGCTGTTCATCACGGCATCCGTATCGGAGACGCCCGTGGGCGAGGTCTTCCGCGGCGCGCTCCCGTTCCTGATCCCCGCCGTCCTCGTCACGCTCTCGATCGTGCTGTTCCCCGACGCCGTGCTGTGGCTCCCGCAGGTGCTGGGACTATGAGCGCGCGCGCGACCGTCGGGCGACGGCCGGCCGTGCTGGTCGGTCTGATCGGCGAGGGTGTGACGCCGTCGCTCACGCCGCCGATGCACGAGCTCGAAGGAGCCCGGCACGGCATGAGCTACGTGTACCGAACGATCGATCTCGACCGCGGACAGGGCACCGAGGCGCACGTGCACTCGCTGCTGACCGCGGCCCGGCGTCTCGGGTTCACCGGCCTCAACATCACGCATCCGATCAAGCAGACCGTGATGCCGCTGCTGGATGAGCTGACCGAGGGTGCGCGGCAGGTCGGCGCCGTCAACACCGTCGTCTTCGACGGCGACCGCATGATCGGCCACAACACCGACGTCACAGGATTCGCCGAGGCCTTCACCGACGAGCTCGACGACGTCGCCCGCGACTCGGTCGTGCTGGTCGGCGCCGGGGGTGCGGGGTCGGCGGTCGCGACGGCGCTGCGGCGGCTCGGCGTCGACGAGCTGACCATCGTCGACGCCGCGCCCGACCGGGCGGAGGCGCTCGCGCGCACCGTGGCCGAGCGCACCGCCGGGGGTGTCGTGCAGTCGGCCTCGCTGGCCGACCTGCCCGCGCTCCTGGCCCGAGCCGACGGGGTAGTCAACGCGACCCCCCTGGGGATGGCCGCGCATCCCGGAACCGCGTTCGACAGCGCGCTGCTGGACGAGCGGCTCTTCGTCGCCGACATCGTCTACCGACCCGTTGAGACCGAACTGCTGCTCGCAGCGCGTGAGCGCGGATGCCGCGTCATGTCGGGACTGGGCATGGCGATGCACCAGGCCGCCGACGCCTTCGAGATCTTCACCCATGAACCTGCAGACCGGCGGGCGATGCTCGCCGATCTCGAAAGCCTGGTCGCTGCCGAGGCGACCGGGGCCCTTGCCACCGTGGCACCCCTGAGAGGAGAGAAGCAATGACTGCACGACGCAACAAGCGAACGATGTGGATCGCTCTGGCCGCAGCACCGGCACTGATGCTGGTCGGCTGCACGTCGGGCGGCGGTGACGCCGACAGCGGCACCGGCACCGGAGATGAGACAGAGGTCCGGACGCTGCAGCTGGCCCACAGCTACACCGAGGAGCAGCCCCAGCACGCGTGTGGCGCACAGGTGATCGCGGACGAGGTGGCCGCGGCGGATGTCGGTCTGGAGATCGAGATCTTCCCCGCCAGTCAGCTCGGCGGCGACGCGGACCGCATCGCACTCGTCGCCTCGGGCGACATCGACATGGACATCCAGGGCGCGTCGGCCCTGGGCGCGGTCTACGAGCCGATCAGCGTGCTCGACTCGGCGTACGCCTTCGACGACGCCGACCACCTGGCGGCGTTCATGGCCAGCGACGAGTCGGCCGTGCTCGTCGACGGCTTCAAGGAGGCGTCGGGAGTCCAGACGATCGGCGTCTGGTCGGCCGGTGAGCGTCACTTCACCGCGAACACGCCGATCCGCACCCCCGCGGACCTCGAGGGCGTGCGCATGCGCTTCCCGGGTTCGCCGCAGTACCTCATGAACGCCGAGGCGCTGGGCGCCGACGCGACCGAGGTCGCCTACGAGGAGCTGTACCTGGCGCTGCAGCAGGGCACCGTGGACGGGCAGGAGAACCCGATCACGAACATCCTGGCGCAGAGCTTCTACGAGGTGCAGGACTACCTGAGCCTGTCGGCCCACCAGCTCAACACCAACCTGGTGATCATGAGCCCGGTGTGGGACGAGCTCACCGAGGAGCAGCAGGAGGCGCTGACCACCGCGACCGAGAACGCTGTGACCAGCGTCACGGCGTGCATCGAGGAGGAGGCCGAGGCGACGCTCGACGAGTGGCGCAACGGCGACGACTGGGAGGTCATCGAGGACGTCGACCGCGAGGCGTTCCAGGAGCGCACGGTCGCCTACTTCGAGGAGAACTTCACCGGTGAGTCGCTCGAGGTCTTCCAGGCCATCCGCGCGACCGCGGGCTGAAGTCGCGGAGACCGACGCGAGTGAGTGAGGCCGTCACGCCCAGGGTCCCGACGTTCACCCGTGAGGTGGACGCCGAGGCGCTGGGCGTGACGCTCATCCACGAGCACATCTTCGTCCGCAGCCCCGAGCTCGATCTGAGCATGCCGCACCCGGAATGGGACGAGGATGCCGCCGTCGCGCGGGCCGTCGCGCTGCTGCGTCGTCTGCACGACCGCGGTGTGCGCACCGTCGTCGATCTGACGGTTCCGGGTCTCGGCCGTGACGTCCGAACCGTCGCGCGCGTCGCCGAGCAGGTTCCCGTCGCGATCGTCGCCGCCACCGGGTGGTACACCGCCGACGTGCTGCCGCACGCGGTGCGTCTGAACGGCCCCGGGCGGATGGTCGACGGGCCCGACCCGCTCGTCGAGCTCTTCGTCGGCGACATCGAGCGGGGGATCGCCGGCACCGGCATCCGTGCGGGAATGCTCAAGGTCGTCTCGGACGTCGAGGGCATCACGCCCGATGTCGAGCGCGTGTTCACCGCTGCCGCCGTGGCGCACACGCAGACCGGCGTGCCGATCACGACGCATTCCCACGCCGCCTCCCGCGGCGGACTCGCGCAGCAGGCCCTGCTGTGCACGCTCGGTGTGCCGCTTGACCGCGTCGTCATCGGCCACAGCGGCGACTCGACCGATCTGGACTATCTGCGCGAGCTCGCCGACGAAGGCTCGTTCCTCGGATTCGACCGGTTCGGGATGACCCACGTCGGCAGCGACGACGATCGGGTG
Source organism: Microbacter sp. GSS18 (assembly GCA_029319145.1). Taxonomy (NCBI): domain Bacteria; kingdom Pseudomonadati; phylum Bacteroidota; class Bacteroidia; order Bacteroidales; family Porphyromonadaceae; genus Microbacter; species Microbacter sp. GSS18. The sequence goes on from CP119753.1 coordinate 3,915,254, forward strand.
CGGATGCTGCTCGCTCTCCTCGAGCGGGGGTACGGCGACCGCATCGTCCTGTCCCACGACGCCGCCGTCTTCAGCCGGGTGACGCCGCCGTCGTGGCGGGCGCAGACCACCCCCGACTGGCACATGGAGCACCTGTTCACCGGCATCCTGCCCCGGCTGCGCGCCGCCGGCGTCGACGACGCCGAAGTGGATCGCCTGCTCGTGGAAAATCCCCGGCGCGTGCTCGCGGGATGACCGCGCTCCGGCCCGTGACCGAGGAGGACAACTATGGTGAAGAGCGTGAGTGAGGCCCCCGTCCGCGTCCGCGACGCCGAGCGCACGCGCGCCGAGCTCCTCGAGGTGGCGACCAAGGCCTTCGCCGAATCCGGGTACTCGGGCACCCGCGTCGACGACATCGCCGAGCGCACCCGCACGACCAAGCGGATGATCTACTACTACTTCGGCGGCAAGGAGCAGCTGTACGTCGCGGTGCTCGAGAACGCCTACAGCGGCATCCGAGACGTCGAGCAGGCGCAGCACGTCGCCGATCTGCCGCCGGTGGACGCCGTGCGGCGCATCGCCGAGACCACGTACGACCACCACCGCAGCCACAGCGACTTCATCCGGCTCGTGTCGATCGAGAACATCCATCGCGGCGAGTTCATCCGCCGCATCGACTCCCTGCGCGACGTCAATCAGCCGGCTGTCGGGGTGCTCGAGGACGTGCTCGAGCGGGGGCGCGCCGACGGCAGCATCCGCGACGATGTCGACGCCCTCGACGTGCATCTGCTCATCAGCTCGTACTGCTTCTTCCAGGTGTCGAACCAGTACACCTTCGGCTACCTCTTCGATCGCGACCTCATGGCACCCGAGCGGCGCGACCATCTGCGGACGATGATCGGCGACGTGGTCGTCGCGTGGCTCACCGAGCCGACGCGTCGCTGACCGGCGTCCGGACGCGCCCGACCATCGGTCGGGTCCGGGAGTGGGAGACCCTCTCAGGGACCCCCGATCCCGGGACGTTCGTCCTCGCCCGGCTCGTGCTGTGGGCCGCTAGAATGGTGTGGTCAGACCACAACGGAACATCCAAGAAGGGGACCCCTGTGTCCAAGCTGCTCGTTATCCGCGCCCACCCGCTCAACTCGGACCGCTCCCGCTCCATGCGCCTGACGGATGAGTTCCTGAAGGTCTATACCGAGGCGCACCCCGGCGACGACATCATCGATCAGAACCTCTACGAGATCGCGATCCCCGAGATCGACCTCGACCTGTTCAGCGCGTGGCGCAAGCTCGGCGAGGGCACGCCGTTCGTCCGCCTCGACGACGTCGAGCAGAGCAAGATCACGCTGTTCGAGGGATACACGACGCAGTTCCTGAACATGGACAAGATCGTCATCGCCAACCCGCTGTGGAACCTGCAGGTGCCCACCCGCCTGAAGGCGTGGATCGACTGCATCACCGTCGCGGGGAAGACGTTCCGCTACAACGCGCAGGGCGAGGCCGAGGGGCTGGTACACGGCAAGAAGGCGCTGCACATCCAGGCGGCCGGCGGTGTGTTCAACTCGCAGGACCCGGCGAGCCAGTACCTGCGCACGATGCTCGGCTTCATCGGCATCGAGGACTTCACGGAGATCGCCGCGGAGGGCATGGACCACGACCCCGCCCGCGCCGACGACATCATGGCCGCCGCGCTGACGAAGGTGCAGGAGGCCGCGGCGACCTTCTGACCATCCGACGCCCGCAAAGACCGAAGGCCCCGGCCGAACCTCGCGAGAGGATCGGCCGGGGCCTTCGACGTCGTAGCGCCGGGGAGTGCTCGTCAGAGCTTGCCGCCGAACACCGGCATGATGCTGGCGTCGCCGTAGTCCTCGATCCGGTCGATGTTCTTCAGGAACTCCATGTCCTCGTCCGAGATGACGAAGTCCAGCTCGGCGTTGCTCTTCATGTGAGCCGGGGTGGCCGTCTTCGGCAGCGGCAGGAGGCCGAGCTGCAGGTCGTAGCGGATCGACAGCTGCGGCACCGAGACGCCGTACTTGGCAGCCAGCGCCTGGACCTGCTCGTTCTTCAGCAGCTCGCCGTGTGCGACGGGCGAGTACGCCTCGACGAGGATGCCCTGCGCCTGCGTGTACTCGATCAGCTCGTGCGGGGTGTTGCTGATGTGCGCGAGGATCTGGTTGACCATGGGCTTCACGGTCGCGCCCTCGAGGATGTTCTCGATGTCGGCCTGCTCGAAGTTCGACAGGCCGATCGCGCGCACCTTGCCGGCGGTGTAGGCCTCTTCGAGCGCCTTCCAGACCTGGCGGTTCTCCTCGAAGTAGGTCTTCTCGCCGCGGAACTCGGTCCACGGGTGCGGGCTGTGGATGATGAGCAGGTCGATGTGGTCGAAGCCCAGGGCCTCGAGGGACGCGTCGACGCCCTTGGCGGCGTCGTCGTAGGACTTCGCCTCCGCGGCGAGCTTCGTGGTGACGAAGATGTCCTCGCGGGCGACGCCGCCGGCGCGCACGCCTTCGCCGACGCCGCGCTCGTTCTGGTAGGCCTGCGCGGTGTCGATGTGGCGGTAGCCGAGCTCGATCGCCGTCTTGACGGCGTCCACGACGCTGTCGTCGTCGATCATCCAGGTGCCGAGGCCGAGCTTCGGGATCTCGACGCCGTTGGCCAGGGTGTAGTTCTCGTTCAGGATCATGAACGCACTTCTCGCTTTCTCTGTCTGGGGCGGCGGTTCTCGCCGCCGGGTCAGCGCATCGCCGCTGTCGCATCCCCGGGGTCGGGGCGGGCCGGCCGGCGAACCATCGTGCTGCCGATACCCATACGACCACCTGTGCAACGGTCGCGGGAGTCACGCTCATGACACGTACTGGCAGTACACCCTTCAGCCCGTCACACGCATCCCGCCCTCGGTCGTCGGGCGGGATACTGGGGGCTGGCGGAGCATGACAGCGGCTCCGCCGTTGCGCGTTCGAACGAAGGGTTCCTCATGAGACTCGCCGTGCTGGGTTCCGGCCAGATCGTGGCGGACTTCCTGCCGCATGCCGCCGACGTCCCGGGAATGGAGCTCGCCGCCATCTGCGGCCGGCCGTCCGCGAAGGACAAGCTCGAGCGCATGGCCGAGCAGTTCGGCATCCCCCGGGTCCATCTCGATCTGGCTGCGTGCCTGGCGGACGACACCGTCGACACGGTGTGGATCGCGGTCCCCAATTCGCTCCACGCCGAGTACGCGCGCGCGGCGCTGGCGGCGGGGAAGAACGTCATCTGCGAGAAGCCCTTCGTACTGCGCGAGGACGAGCTCGCCGAGCTTCGAGCGATGGCCGCCGAGCGCGACCTCATCCTCGTCGAGGCGATCACGACCCAGTACCTCGCCAACTACCGCTGGATCCGAGACAACATCGACCGGGTCGGCGATGTGCGGGTGATCCAATGCGACTACTCGCAGTACTCCTCGCGCTACGACGCGTTCCGCGCGGGTACCGTGCTGCCGGCCTTCGATCCCGCCCAGGGTGGCGGCGCGCTGATGGACATCGGCATCTACACGATCCACTTCGTCGTGGGGCTGCTGGGGCGGCCGCTGTCGGTCCGCTACATGGCGAACATGGATCGCGGCGTCGACACGTCGGGCGTGCTGGTGCTCGAGTACGACGCCTGCACGGCGGTGTGCGTGTGCGCGAAGGACTCCGACGGCCCCATCCGCTCGAAGATCCAGGGCACCGGCGGCTGGATCGTCGCCGAGGGCTCGCCCAACGTCATGGCCCGCGTCGAGGCGAAGGTGCGAGGTGCGGATGCCGAGACGATCGACCTGTCGGTGCACCCGCACCGCATGGTGGAGGAGTTCCGTGCGTTCGAGCGGATGATCCGCGAGCACGACGTCGCCGAGCGCGATCGGCGACTCGATCACAGCGAGGCCGTGCTGACGGTGGCGACAGAGGCGCTCGCCTCCGCCGGGATCCGCCTGGGCGCGTGACGCGAACCGGTCGCGGACATGTCGAGGGCTCGCGGTGCGGTGGGATGTCGCACGGGCGGGCTAGTGTCGCGCACATGACCGAGGTTCTGCTCTACCACCACATCCAGGGGCTGACCGACGGGGTGAGGGCGTTCGCCGACGACCTGCGTCGGGCCGGTCACACCGTCCACACTCCCGACCTCTTCGACGGCCGGACCTTCGCCACCATCGAGGAGGGATTCGCCTTCGCCCAGGATGCCGGGTTCGACACGATCCGCGAGCGCGGAGCGGCGGAGGCCGAGGCATTCGGCCGTGACACCGTCTACGCAGGGCTCTCCTTCGGAGTCATGGTCGCTCAGCGCCTCGCCCAGACCCGCGCCGGCGCGCGCGGAGCGGTGCTGCTGCACTCCTGCATCCCGGTCTCGGAGTTCGGGGACAGCTGGCCTGCCGGTGTTCCGGTGCAGATCCATGGGATGGTCGACGATGAGTTCTTCGACGAGGATCTGCCGGCGGCCCGCGAGCTGGTCGAGTCGGCCGCGGATGCCGAACTCTTCCTCTATGCCGGCGATCGGCATCTGTTCACGGACTCGTCGCTCGACGCCTACGACCCCGAGGCCGCTGCGCTGGTCGGGGAGCGCGTGCGATCGTTCCTCGCGCGTCTCTGAACTGCTCGAGGTGTGCCGCGCGCCGGATCCATCAACGGGCGCGGTGGATTTCCTCTCGACGCACCAAGACGCCCGCCCGCCCGCCGCATAGCGTGAGTCCACAACCGCCGACGGGCAGCCCGGCTGCGCTCGGCGACACGTGCCGCATGAGATGAGGACGCACCGCATGACCGCTGCCGACCGACTGCCCATTCCCGACGAGCTCCGTGACCGCATTGCGGACTACCCACGGGTGGCGAGCACCGGCGACGTCGAAGCGACCGGCGCCTACCTGACCGACGACTTCTCCATCGTCTTCGTCCGTCCCGACGAGCAGGTGGTGACCAAGGCGGGATGGCTCGCCCTGCTCCCCGAGATCGAGACGCGGGACTACCGGGTCCTGAACGAAGTGATCACCCGGTCGGCGGCCGGGTTCGCGACCCACCACGTGCTCGTGCACATGGACACGACGATGCGCGGCGTCGAGCGAGCCGGCGAGTTCGCCATGACCGACGTCTGGACCCTGGGTGAGGACGACGTCTGGCGGCTGTGGCAGCGTCACTCGGTGCCGCTGGCCGCGACGACGCTTCCGGTCTGACACGACGCAGCGCCGCAGCCTCCCGATGCGATGGCTGCGGCGCTGTGTCGTTCGTCGATCAGTTCATCGGCGGAACGCGCAGCGGCTCGGTCTCGAAGCTCAGGCCGAGCAGGGCGGTGTAGTCGACGCCGTCCTTGACGACGTTGATGATGCCACCCGGCGCGCGCAGGGCCGTGATGTCGTCGAGCGGGTTCTGCTCCAGCACGACGAGATCGGCGACCGAACCGGCGGCGACGAGTCCGAGCTCGCCGGTGCGGTCGAACAGCTCGGCGGTCGCGAGCGTCGCCGTCTCGAGAGCCTCGTACGGCTTCATGCCGTGCTCGCAATACAGCTCGAACTCACGCGCCTGCTCACCGAACGGGGCCACGTGGTCGCCGCTGTCGGTGCCCATCGCGATCTTCACCCCCGCGTCGAGCGCGAACTGGAAGCCCGACCGGTGCCGCTCGACCACCGCGCGAGCCTTCGCGGCGAGCTCGGGCTTGACGCCGCCGACGTCGCCGGTGAACGCGTCGGTGATGGCGAGGGTCGGAACGAGCACCGTCCCGGTCTCGGCCATCTGCGCCGCCTCGGCCTCCTCGAGGAACGTGCCGTGCTCGATGCTGTCCACCCCGGCCTCGAGCGCCCGGCGCAGACCGGCGAGCCCCGTCGCGTGCGCTGCCACCTTGAGATCCATCGCGTGGGCTTCGTCGACGATGGCCTTGAGCTCCTCGACCGTGTAGTTCGGCCACGACGCCTTGTCGCCGGCCGACAGCAGACCGCCGCTCGCCATCACCTTGATGAAATCGGCGCCCTCGCGCGCGAGGATCCGCACCAGCTGGCGGCACTGATCGGGACCGTCGGCGGTGTCCCACTCCCATCGGGGGTGGTGCTTCGGGTAGAACAGGTCGCCATGGCCGTTGGTCATCGACACCCACCACGGGGTGACGAACAGGCGCGGGCCGGGAAGCAGGCCCTTCGCCGTGAAGTCGCGCAGCTCGGGCTCGCCGGCGCCGCGGATGCCCATGACGCGCAGCGTCGTGAACCCGGTCGTGAGGGCTCGAAGACCGTTGCGGATGCCGTGCAGCGCCATCTCCTGCACAGTGCGCTCGTTGAGGAACTGGCTCCACGGCCCGTAATGGCTCTCGTCGGCGTTGGTCGTCAAGTGCACGTGCGCGTCGGCAAGGCCCGGGATGACGTACTTGCCGGCGGCGTCGATCACCCGGGCGCCGACGGGGACCGGGGTGGACTCGCGCGGCCCCACGGCGGTGATCACCCCGTCTGCGGCCACGATCGTCTGGTCGGGCAGCATGTCGGGGCCGTGCCCCGGCCAGACATCCGCTCCTACGACTGCCAGCGTCTTCTCGCTCATCGGGTACCTCTCTGCGGGGTTGTACGCGGCTTCCAGTCTCGTGCGCGAGCCGTCGCGGGCGTTCGTCCGCTCGACGGAAATTCCGTGCCCGGTCCCCGCCCGCCGAAGGAGAGCCGCGTATTCGCGCGGGTGGATGTTTCGGCGCCGAAATGAGCCGTTAACAACATCAGCGGTGCGGGGAAACCGGGCGTGCGATGTTCCGCGGATGGGGCCTGATGCCCGTGCATCTGCGATTCGTAGGGTGATCGGACTGCCGGGCGACGGCGACGGCCGCGACGGCCGGTGAGACCACATCGAGCGATACGGAGGATGCCTGCATGGCACTCAAGTTCTGGGCGACCGCGCCCTTCTTCTACGGCGACATGGACCGCCCCTGGACGGGAGTCCTCAGCGACATGCTCGATCTCGCGCAGGCCGCCGAGGATCTCGGCTTCGAGGGCCTGTCGATGCCCGAGAACCACTTTCAGAACTACGTGACGAACCCCTCGTCGCTGACATTCTCGGCCGTCGTGGCCGCGCGCACGAAGCGGCTGAAGCTGCAGCCCGGCGTCATCGTCCTGCCGTACTACCACCCGCTGCTGATCGCCTCCGAGATCGGCCTGCTCGACGGGCTCGCGCCCGGTCGCGTCGACATCGGCATCGCCCGCGGCGGCAGCCGGCCCCAGTTCGACCGCATCGGCGTGCCGTACGACGAGGTGCGCGCGATCTACGAGGAGTCGCTGGACATCATGCTGCGGGCGTGGACCGAAGACGACCTGACCTATGACGGCAAGTACTACCAGTTCCCCGCGACCACGCTCGTGCCCAAGCCGACGACGAAGCCGCATCCGGCGCTGTGGGTCGCCGCGCAGAGCGTGGAGGGGGTCCGCAAGGTGGCCGAGGACGGACTGAACCTCCTCACGATGCCCAACTACGGCAACTTCGAGCCCCACGGCGATCTCGAGCTGCTGCTGCAGACCTACAACGACGCGGTGGCCACGAGCGGCAAGCCGCGCGGCGGCGTCATGGTCATGCGCCACGTGTGGCTGGGGCAGACCGAGGACCAGGCGAAGCAGTACTTCGACCGCATGGTCGACCACTGGAACCACTACCTGGCCTTCGTGAAGAACAGCGGGCCGACCGGCACCGCCGAGGGCCGTCTCACGCGGCGCGTGGACGACAAGGGCCGCAATTTCGTCACGGGCGGCAAGATCCACGCCGAGTCGAACTCGCCCTCGCCCGATGACCTCTACGAGAACTACAACGACCCGATCATGACCACGCCCGACCGCATGATCGAGCGCGTCAAGAGCTACGAGGCGCTCGGGGTGAACCGGCTCAGCGTGCACCAGGCGTGGGGCCAGCCGATCGGCGAGGTGATCAAGAACATGGAGTTCATGGCGCAGGAGGTCTTCCCCGCGTTCGCCGAGGAGCCGCAGCCCGCGCCGGTCTGAGTCCGCGCACACGAGAAGGCCCGTCCGCCGATGAACTCGGCGGACGGGCCCTCTGTCGATCCCGGGGTGATCGGTGTAGAGACGAATGCTGTCTCTCAGAGATGATGACGTCACGGACGGACCCCGCCTGCACAGGAAGGGCGGGGGTCCGGCCGTGCGTCAGCTCGCTGCGGCGTCGAGAGCGCGCAGGTGCCGGTACTTGCCCTTGTAGAACAGCAGCGGCTCGTCGGTGTGCCAGTCGGCGGGGCTCATGTCCTTGACGCGTCCGATGACGATGTAGTGGTCGCCGGCCTCGTGCTCGGCCCAGATCTCGCAGTCGAGCCACATCAGGGTGCCCGCGATGATCGGGTTGCCGCTCTCTGCGGCCGACCAGTCGATGCCGGCCCACTTGTCGGTGCCGCTGCGCGCGAACTGACTCGAAACGGTGTGCTGGCTCGTGGCGAGGACGTTCACGGCGAACGAGCCCGTCTCGCGGATGCGCGGGTACGTCGTGGAGGTCGTCATGACGCTGAACGACACCAGCGGCGGGTCGACCGACACGCTGTAGAACGACTGGCAGGTGAAGCCGATCGGACCGTCTGCCTCGACGCCGCTGATCACCGTGATGCCAGACGCGTAGTGGCTCAGCGTGTCGCGGAACACCCGCGCGTCGATCGCCGGGCTCTGCGCCACGTTCGGTTCTGCGTTGCTCATGAATCGCCTCCTCGTGCTCCGGTCACCGGCGGATGCCGGGAATCCCCGTGATGAACATTCAAGCCCGGAGCGCCCGCCAGGCACTTCCTCCAGGGGTGTCAGCTTTCGTTACGCAGATTCGCGGGAGAGAGGAATGGATCGCAGCTCAGGGGCGGGCAGGCGAAGCGGCGTCGTCGATCTCGACGACGACCTTGCCCACGAAGTCCTTCGCCGCGAAGAAGGCCTGCGCGGCCGGCAGATCGTCGAGCCCGAACACGCGCGCGACGCGCGGGGTCAGGCGCCCCTCTCCCGCGTAGCGGATGAGATTGACGAGGGCCTCGCGCCGGGCGACGACCTGGCCGATGACCGTCAGGTCGTTGTAGATGAGCGTGCGCAGGTCGATGCGAGCCGACCAGCCGGCGATGGCACCCGCCGTGACGTAGACGCCGCCGGTGACGAGGTGCTCAAGCCACGTCTGGGTCAGCTCCCCGCCGGTGACGTCGAGAACCGCGTCGACCGGAGGCAGGTCGCCCCAGACGTCTTCGGCATGCGCGCCGGGGCGGTCGATGACGTGATCGGCGCCCAGCGCCTCGACGCCGGCTCGCTTCGAGCTCCCGGCCACGGCGATCACGGTCGCGCCGCGCAGCTTCGCGAGTTCGACATTGGCGCTCCCCACGCCCCCCGACGCTCCGGTGACCAGCACGGTCCAGCCTTCGTCGACCCCCGCGCGCAGCTGCATCTCCTCGGCGGTCTGATAGGCGGTGGGCAGACACGCCAGTTCGGCGAACGTGAGATCGGATGCTGCCGGAACGGCGTTGTCGCGGGGAACCGTGACGTAATCTGCGAAGCATCCGTCGCGCTCTGCGGCGCCCATGAGGGCGATGAGCGAGGGCCCGCCGGCGAGGCCCGGGTGCCGCAGGAACGGATCCACCAGGACGACGTCACCGGGGGCGAGGTCGCCGACGCGTACGCCGACCTCCTCGACGATCCCGGCGCCGCCCGCACCCTGGATGCGCGGCCAGCGGTCGGGCTCGCCGGGTGTCCCTTCCTCGTGGTCGTACCAGTTCTCGCGGAAGGCGATGTCGGTGTTGTTGACCGCGGACGCCCGCAGGCGAATCAGCACCTCATCCGGTCCCACCAACGGCCGGCGCACGTCGGTGCGGTACTCCAGACGGTCGGGCCCGCCGTGCCCCGTGAGCACCACCGCCCGCATGTCGCGCGTCACTCCGCGGGAATCGCGGCGGCCAGCGGGCCGAGAACCGCGCGCCACTGCGTGATGGTGAGGTTCTCGAGCAGACCCGCCTGGACGTAGGGGTCGTTCGAGATCAGCTCCGCGGCGGCCGCGTGATCGTCGGCGGCGATGACGACGAGTCCGCCGTCGGGGTCGTCGGCGCCCCAGGGGCCGGCGAGCATCAGCGCCTTCGACTCGTCGAGGCCGGCGATGAAGGCGCGGTGGTCGGGGCGCAGACGCGCCTTCTCGGCCGCGGTGGCCTCGTCGGTGCGGTACGTGTAGCGGGCTGCGTAGGTAGGCATGCCGTGAAACCTAGCAACGGGCGACGCGGCGCAACGGCATCCGTAACGCCGCCGTCACATCCTCGTCGGCAGGGCGGAAGCGAGGCCTCCGAGTTCCGCTGCACAGCTGTGCTGCCGGGCCCTCGGGCCTTCCTATCGTGGGGGGACGATCCCGCAACCACGCGGATCCGAAAGGTTGGAAACAAACGATGGGACTCAAGTTCTGGGCCACGCTGCCCTTCTTCCGCGGTGACATGAGCCGCCCGTTCAGCGACATCGTCGCCGAGCAGCTCGACATCGCCCAGGCGGCCGAAGACCTCGGTTTCGAGGGCGTGATCGTGCCCGAGAACCACTTCCAGAACTATCTGACGAACCCGTCGTCGGTGGCGATCTCGTCGATCATCGCCGCCAAGACCAAGCGCCTGCGCATCCAGCCGAGCGTCATCGTGCTGCCCTACTACCACCCGCTGCTGGTCGCATCCGAGATCGGCCTGCTCGAGGCGCTGGCCCCGGGGCGCGTCAGCATCGGCGTCGCCCGTGGCGGCAGCCGCCTGCAGTTCGACCGCATCGGCGTGCCCTACGACGAGGCGCGCGGCCGCTACGAGGAGTCGCTCGAGATCATCCAGCGTGCCTGGGTCGAGGACGACCTCGCCTACGAGGGCAAGCACTTCTCCTTCCCCAAGACCACCGTCGTCTCGCGTTCCGAGAACCCGCTGTCCATCTGGGTCGCCGCCCAGAGCGTCGAGGGCATCACGAAGGTCGCGCAGGAGGGACACAACCTCCTCACGAGCCCGAACTGGGGCCACTTCGAGCCGCACGGCGACCTCGACACCCTCCTGGCGACCTACGAGAAGGCGGTCGCCGAGAGCGGCAAGCCTCGCGGCGAGGTCATGGTCATGCGTCACGTCTGGGTGGGCGACACCGAGGAAGAGGCGCTGCAGTACTTCGACAACATCGTCGACCACTCCAACCACTACATGACGATCGTCCAGGGCGGCGGCGAGAACCGGAACCGCAACACCCGCGAGCGTCTGACGCGTCGCGTCGACGGCGAGATGGCCGACTTCATCCACGGCGGCAAGATCGACGCGATCTCGGTGCCCCGTGAGCGCGAGGGTCTGTTCGAGCGGATGAACGACCCGATCATGACCACGCCCGACCGCATGATCGAGCGCTTCCGTCACTACGAGGACATCGGCGTGAACCACGTCGTCATGCACCAGGGCTGGGGCCAGCCGAACGACGCGATCCTCGCCAACATGGAGAAGCTCGCCACCGACGTGTTCCCCGCCTTCGCGGAGCAGCAGGTCGTCGGAGCCGGCGCTCGATGACGGGGCCGACCGAATCGCTCGAGGAGCGCATCGAGCGATTCGGCGACGCCCTCTCGCGCAGCGACGTCGACACCGCCAAGCGGTACGTCGCCGACGACCTCACGATCCTCTCGCTCAGTGACGGCCTGAAGACCTACGACCGCGCGTGGTGGGAGCAGATGGTGCCCACCTTCTCGCTGGGCGGCTTCGAACTCGTCCATGAGCACCTCGTCCGGCGCGACGAACAGGCCGTGCACTACCGGTACGCGCGGATGACCTCGACGGTTGCGGGCGCCGAGCGCACTGGGATGTTCTGCATCACCGACTACTGGCTGTCGCACCCCGAGAAGGGCTGGGTCGTGTGGCAACGGCTGTCGGTCCAGGTCGTCGACGCCCAGCGGCTTCCGGACGAGTTCTGACGCGTCCGAGACCCTTCCCCGTCGGCAGCGCGGCGCTCACCGCCCGCGCTGCCGGCGGCACCAATCGTCCACCCACGAAAACACCACCGCATCGGAGTGAAGCATGAGTCAGCATCTGGGCAACGCCTTCGACATCGACCTGGGCTCGATCGAGTACCCCTCGCTCGAGGACGGAAGCACGATCGGGGCCGGCCGTCACCTCATCGGCAACCTGTCCGACACCAGGATCGGGCTCTGGGAGGCCGAGCCGGGCCTCATCGGCGGTGTGACCAACGACGAGATCTTCGTCGTCCTCGAGGGACGCGCCGAAGTCACGTTCGACGACACCGGTGAGGTCATCCAGATCGGCCCCGGCGACATCGTCCGGCTCAAGGCCGGGCAGAGCAACCACTGGCGCACGTTCGAGCGCATCCGCAAGGTCGCCGTCAGCATCCCGGCCCAGGCCTGACCTCGCCGGGCCCACGCACGCAGAAGGAGCGCAGTTCATGCCGGAACAAGGCACGTCCACGACCCGCAGCGCCTACATCGTCACATCGCATCCAGACGGCGAGGCGCTGAGCGTCGGCATCGCCGAGCGGATCGCCGACTCCTTCCGCGAGGGCGGCGGGTCGGCCCGCATCACGAACCTCCCCGCGGAGGACTTCGCGCCGGCCTATGACACGCAGGACATCACGCTGTACCGCGACTTCATCGAGACCCACACGATCGGCGCGCCCGGTGACGCGGTCGGTCAGCAGGAGATCCTCGACGAGGCGACCGACCTCGTCTTCGTCTTCCCGGTCTACTGGTGGTCGATGCCCGCGCAGCTGAAGGGGTGGGTGGATCGCGTCTTCACCGGGGGGTGGGCGTGGGGCGCCAAGCGCCTCGGGCGCGACCGCACCTCCGTCTCGCACCTGACCGCCCATGTCGTGGCGATCACGGGCGCCGGCGAGGAGACCTTTTCGGAGGCCGGCTACGACTCGGCCATGCGCGTCCAGATCGAGGACGGCATCTTCCGGTACTGCGGATTCGGCTCGACGACGTGGTCCTGGATCTGGGATCCCGCTCGCGCAGAGGCCGCCGAGATCGACGCCGCCATCGCCGAGGCGATCGACCGCATCGACCGCGGCTGAGGCCGGCTCTCCTCTCCTCGCCCAGCACGAGGCCCCCGCGCTCCGCGCGGGGGCCTCTTCCGCTTTCTGCAGGAACGGACTCGGGAGATACCAGGGTTCCTGGTCATCTCGCGACACAGCGGCGTAACAAGCCCGACGCACTTTTCACTGATCGTAGATATCGCGTTACAAAGCTTCGCGTTCCAGGACCAAGAGCCCGGGCACCCGCCGTTTCTACGCTCAAGAGCGTGCTAACCCGGGCACACATCGTCGGCTCACCCGCCCTCGCGTCACCTCGTGACCCGGTCGCCGAAGCAGATAAAGGAGAAGCCCCATGACTGGTGGTTTGAAGGACACTCGCCGCGGCCGCGTGCGACGTGCTGCAGGATTCGCGCTGCTCAGCGGCGTGCTCGTCACCTCGCTGGTCGCCTGCGCCAGCGCGAACGGAACCGAGAACGCCGACGCCGAGCCGGCAGCCGACGCCGATGTCATCCAGGAGGCGTTCGACGCGCTTCCCGACGACATCAAGGAGTCGGGGGTTCTGAAGGCGGCCAGCTCGTTCGACTACGGCCCCTTCGCCTACCTCGAGGCCGACAGCGGCGACCGCGCCGGCTTCGACTACGACGCGGTCAACGCGATCGCCTCCCGCATCGGCCTCGAGGTCGAGTGGACGACGCTCGGCACCTTCGAGTCGCTGATTCCGGCTGCACAGTCCGGTCAGGCCGACGCGGTCGTCGACGGCATGGGCATCATCGAGGAGCGCCTGGGTGCGGTCTCGTTCGTGTACATGATGAACGCCGACAACGCCATCCTCGTCCAGGCCGGCAACCCGGCGAACGTCGACCCCGCCGACATGTGCGGCTCTCACCTGACGACCGCCCCGTCGGGACTGCAGGCGATCGTCTTCGAAGAGGAGAGCGCCAAGTGCGTAGCCGACGGCAAGGAGCCCATCGAGGTCTCGCTGCTGGCCGACACCGCCGCCGCCAGCGCCGGCGTCCTCGCCGGCCAGTTCGACGGACAGGGCTGGGGCACCGCGACCGGCAACTTCAGCGTCCGGGCGAACCCGGACTTCGAGGTCACCGACCCGATCCCCGGCTACGCCACGCCGAACGGCATCATCCTCCAGGACAGCGACCGCGGTGAGGCTATCGGCAACGCCTTCGTCATCGCCCTCCAGTCGATGATGGACGACGGCACGCTCCAGGAGATCGCCGACGCCAACACGATGGGGTCGGACGTCCCGACCCAGACCTTCTACGTGCGGACCCCCGACCAGCTCGAAGAGCTCCTCGCGTCGGACCCGGCTCTCCAGGACGGCTGATAACCCATGAGCAGTACAGACACCATCAACGAGCAGACGGCGCCCAGCCCCGGGACGTCCGCCCTGGTCCAGAGGCTGAAGAACGGCTTCGAACCGCGCAGGATCATCAAGAAGAAGCATCCGGGACGTCTCGTCGCCGCCGTGATCATCGGCGTCCTCGCCGTGTCGCTCCTTCAGACGGTGTTCACCTCGCCCGGCTTCGGCTGGCCGGTGGTCGCCGAGTACCTCTTCAGCCCGCGGATCCTCATGGGTGTCTGGACTACGCTCTGGCTCACTGCGGCGGTCATGCTGATCGGGGTCGTCGTCGGCCTGATCGTCGCGGTGATGGAGCGCTCTCCGAACCCGCTCCTTCGCGGAGCGGCCATCCTCTACGTGTGGGTGTTCCGCTCGGTGCCGACCCTGGTGCAGCTGCTGCTGTGGTTCAACCTGGCGCTGCTGTTCCCCCAGATCCAGATCGGCATCCCGTTCACCGACATCGTGTTCTGGTCGGCGAGCGCGAACGACTTCATGACCCCGATCGTCGCAGCGCTTCTCGGTCTCGCCCTCTCCGAGAGCGCGTACATGGCCGAGATCGTCCGCTCGGGACTGAACTCGGTCGACCGCGGGCAGCATGAGGCGGCCTGGGCCCTGGGCCTGGGGACACGCAAGACGTTCATGAAGGTCACGCTGCCCCAGGCCATCCGCACGATCATCCCGCCGACCGGCAACCAGGTGATCGGCATGCTGAAGTACACGTCGCTGGCCAGCGTCATCTCGGTGACCGAGCTGCTCTTCAGCGCTCAGCAGATCTCGGCGGTGAACTTCCAAGTGATCCCGCTGCTGCTGGTGGCGTCGATCTGGTACCTGGTCCTCGCCAGCGTCCTGCAGATGATCCAGGACCGCATCGAGAAGCGCTTCAGCCGGGGCATCGCCGACGCAAGCAAGCCGCGCCGTTCCGCCTCGAAGACGCCGAAGCCCGCAGCAACGAACAAGGAGGCCAGCGCATGAGCGAGGCGACCCCCGACGCGGCCGACGAGCCGATGGTCTACGTGCACAACATCACCAAGAGCTATCACTCGACGCCGGTGATCAAGGACATCTCGTTCGAGGTGGCGCGCGGCGAGGTGGTGAGCCTCATCGGTCCTTCCGGCGCCGGAAAATCGACGCTGCTGCGCTGCATCAACCACCTCGAGGTTCCGGACTCCGGCTACATCCTGGTCGACTCCGACCTGGTGGGCTACCGCGAGTCGGGCGACGACTTCGTCGAGGCCACCGACGCGCAGGCGGCACGCTCGCGGGCCACCGTCGGCATGGTGTTCCAGCGGTTCAACCTGTTCCAGCACCTGACGGCCACCGAGAACGTGACCCTGGCGCCGCGTGAGGTGCTGGGCATGTCGAAGGCCGAGTCGACCAAGCTCGCACACGAGCTGCTCGGCCGGGTCGGGCTGTCGCACCGCGTGAACAACTACCCCTCGCAGCTGTCGGGCGGCGAGCAGCAGCGCGTCGCCATCGCGCGGGCGCTCGCGATGAACCCCAAGGTGATGCTCTTCGATGAGGCGACGTCGGCACTGGACCCCGAGCTCGTGGGCGACGTACTCGCGGTCATCCAGGACCTGGCCGACGAGGGGATGACGATGATCATGGTCACTCACGAGATGGAGTTCGCCCGCGAGGTGTCCAGCCGAGTGCTGTTCCTCGCCGACGGCGGCATCGTCGAGGAGGGCACGCCCGAGCAGATCTTCGGCGACCCGCAGCACGAGCGCACCCGCTCGTTCCTCTCGCGAGTGCAGCGCGCGGCCTGATCGAGATGACCATGGTCGACGACTCCGCCACGGCCGCGACCCAGGCGACCGCCGTGATCGGGCAGGGCGACCTGCCCGATCACGACCTGGTCGGCCGGCTCGAGCTGATCGCCGATGAGATCAACCTGAAGGACAGCGTCTACGCGGTGATGGAGAGCATCGTCGCCGCGGTGGTCAAGCACACGCCGTGGACGCAGTGCTGGGTCGCCATGGTCGACATCGAAGAGCGACGCGTGCTGCACGACTACCACGCGGGGGACTTCGACCCCGCCTACCGATTCGAACTGCGCGATTGGGACATGACCGACACGGTGACGCTTGACGCGGCGCGCACTGGGTCCGTGATCGCGATCGGCGATGTCGAGCACTCCGCGTATCCGTACCTGCACGAGGCATCCGCCTCTGCGGGAGTGCGTGCCACCCTGTACGCCGCGGTGCCGTTCGACCATGACTCGCACAGCGTCGTCATCAACGTCAGCCTCCCGCGTGCCCACGAGTTCTCGGCCGCCGAGATCTCGCTCGCGCGCGGGATCACGACCTTCGCCGCGATCGCGTTCCGCAATATTCTGGCCACCGACCGGGCGATCGAGCACGAGGCGCAGGAGAAGGTCAAGCTCGCCGAGCTCAACACCACGATCCTCGAGAAGAACGCAGCCCTCGAGCAGGTCTCTCACGCCCAGGCCAGGCTGCTGCGGCTGCAGACGGTCGGCGCCGACGTCTCGGCGCTGTGCGCCGAGATCTCGGGCCTGCTGGAGATGCCGGTGCTGCTGCTGGATCCCTTCTACCAGCAGCTCGGACTCACCGGCATGGCGGTGCCCGACGCCGACGCCATCACCGCGCACCTGGCCGGGCGCGGTCGTGTCAGCGGGGAGAGGCTCGAATCCCGCCCCGCGATCCTCACGCTCGACGGCACGCGCTACGTCGTCACCAACGTCGTCGAGGACCACGCGCTGGTGGCGATGGTCGTGCTGCAGGTCGAGGGCGACGCGCCGTCCTCGCTGGCGATGCGCATCCTCGAACTCGCGCGGGTCCACGTCTCGCTCATGGTCATGCGCTTCCGGTCGTCGTTCGAGACCGAGGCGCGCTTCGCCCGCGAGTTCGTCGACGCGCTCGCCGGCGACTCGTCGAACCTCACGATCACGCAGCACGCGGGGCTGCTCGGCCTGCCGCTGCAGTCCACGAGCCAGATCATGCTCGCGCGCGTGTCGGGGCTGACCGAGACGCTTCCCCGACGCGACTTCGACGAGCTGGTGCAGTTCGTCGCCTCGCGCCTGCGCCAGACCGGCTTCAGCATGATCGCGGCGCCGGCGGGCGACTGCGAGCTGATGATCGTGCTCACGAGCGTCAACACGTGGGGGAGCGAGCGGGTCACGCTCGCGCTTCGCCGCGCGATCGCCGACGGCGCCCGGCTGATCGACGCATCGGCCGATCGCGTCAGTGTCGCGGTCGGCATCGGCGGTGGCTTCAGCGGCATCGACGGGCTTCGCCGCTCCCACCGCGAAGCCACGCGTGCGCTGCAGATCACGCTCTCGAGCGGGCACGTGGACGGCGACCTGAGCTTCGATGAAGCGGGAACCTACGCCGTGCTCGCGGCCACTCCCGCCGAGGACCGGCGCCACTTCGTGCAGCGCTACATGAAACCGCTGCTGGACTACGACCGGATGCACGGCGGTGCGTTCTTCGAGACACTGCGCACCTACTTCGAGTCCATCGGCAACATCCCTCGAACCGCCGAGCGGCTGTTCCTGCACGTGTCCACCGTGCGCTACCGCCTGCGCAGGATCGAGGAGCTCACCGGGATGTCGCTTGAGGACGAAGAGGACCGGCTGAGGCTGCAGCTGTGCCTGCGCTTCTCGCGGCTGTCGGATCTCGCGGACGCCTGAAGCGCATGGCCCACCACGCCACCATCGGTGGCGGCAGTACCGCACGCCTGATGATCGGGCTGCTCGCCGTCACCGTGTTCTCCGCCTTCGAGCACATGGCCATCGGGCCGATCCTGCCGATGATCGGCGCCGACCTGGGCGGGCTCGGTCAGTACGGCCTCGCCTACGCGGCGTCTCTGGCATCGAGCATCGTCGGGATGGCGGCCATGGGAACGGCGGTCGACCGCGGTCGCATCGCGATCGGATTCGTATTCAGCGGGGCGATGTTCGGCGGTGGTCTGCTCGTCATGGCGCTGACCGGATCCATGGCGGTCTTCGTCGCCGGTCGCCTTGTGCAGGGCCTGGGAACCGGTGGGCTCGCGGTCGCCTGCTATGCCGCGATCGCCGTCGGCTTCCCCGTGGAGCGGCACCGTCCGATGATCGGATGGCTGGCCAGCGCGTGGCTGCTCCCCGTGATGGTGGGACCGCTGGTCGCCGTCGCGATCGCCGAGCTGACGTCGTGGCGCTGGGTCTTCTTCGGCGTCGCGCTGCTCAGCCCGATCGCCGTCGTCATCGCCGTGCCGCCGCTGCGGCGGGGCGCGCCGCCGCTCGAAGTCCCGGTGAGGGGCGCGGCGCGACTGACGCTCTCCGTCCTCGTCGGCGCCGGGGTGCTCGCCGTCAGCGCGGCGACGACCGTGAGCGTGCTGCCCACGCCGGTCGTCATCCTCGCGGGCGTCGTGCTCGCCGGCATCGGGCTCGTCGTGCTCCTGCCGAAGGGAATCTTCCGCGCAGCGCGAGGGCTGCCCGCCGCGGTGCTGGCGCGCGCCACGGGCGCGGCCGCCGTGTACAGCATCCAGGCCTATCTCCCGGTCGTGTTCGAGAGCCGATACGCCGACGGCGCGTGGATCAGCGGCATCGTCCTGACCGCGAGCGGCATCGGATGGGCGATGGCGGCCGTGCTGAGCGCGCGGATGCAGCGCACGCTGAGCTCGACCGCGGCGACGCGCATCGGGGCCTTCGGGGTGCTGATGGGGGCGGTCGCGGCCACTCTCGCGATCGGGATGGGCTGGCACCCCGTGGTGCTCGGGGCGGTGTGGGCGGCAGTCGGCGCAGCCATGGGCGTGCTCTCGCCCGGCGCGGCCGCCATCGTGATCGCCGCCGATGATGCGCGCGGAGACAACACGTCGGCCATCACCATCTCGGAGACGGCGCTGGCGGCGTTCGGCATCGCGATCGGCGGGGTGCTCGTCGGCGCCTTCTCCGATGAGTCCGGCTTCGTCCTGATCGGCGTGATCGGGATCGTCTTCGCGCTGTTCGCGGCGTTCGGGTCGACGCGCACCGCTGCCGCGGGGTCGTCGGGAGCGGCGCAAACCGCCGGAAACACGGGCGCAAACGCCAGGGTTGCCGAATGAGGTTGACTCGGCTCCCGTTCCCGCCGATCGCGCGGGCCGCATCCGTTCACCGCGTCGACTCGCGCCGTGGCCTCAACCTGGAGGAGCTCAACCGATGTCTATGAAGTTCTGGATTCACCTGCCTTTCTTCTATCCGGATCTGGATCGTCCGTACAAGGATCTGCTGGATGAGACCGTCGAGGTGGTGAAGGCTGCTGAGCGGTTGGGGTTCGAGGGTGTCGCGGTGCCGGAGAACAATTTCCACAACTTCATCACGATCCCGTCGTCGCTGCAGATGATCGCGTATCTGGCGCCGCAGACCTCGACGTTGAAGTTCCAGTCGGGGGTGCTGGTGCTGCCGAACTACAACCCGCTGTGGTTGGCGGGTCATGTCGCGTTCGCGGATCACATGACCGAGGGTCGGCTGTCGCTGGGTGTGGCGCGGGGTGGTGGCCCGTTCCAGGCGGTGCGGATGGGGTACAAGGGCGAGGACATGCGTGCCATGTACGAGGAGTCGTTGGAGATCCTGAAGCGTGCGTGGACGGAGTACGACATCGCCAATGAGGGCCGGTTCTGGTCGTTCCCGGAGACGACGGTGCTGCCCCGGTTGTATCAGGACGACATCCCCGAGCTGTGGGTGGCGGCGCAGAGCGGGGTGGGTCTGCGCAACGCGGGCCGTGACGGGTTGAACCTGATGACCTCGCCGTCCGCGCCGACGTTCTTCACCGACTTCGATGAGACCGAGCTGGCGATGCGGTACTACAACGAGGGTGCTGCGGAGGCCGGGGTGACGCCGGGGAAGGTGATGGCGGTGCGGTGGGGGTTCATCGGCGAGACCGTCGGGGATGCGATGAAGCAGGTGGATCGGATGTATCACCATTGGTCGCATTACGGGGCGGGGGCGCCGAAGGCGCCGGAGGGGCTGTCGTTGGAGCAGCTGTTCCTGCCGCGGGATGACCCGAAGAGCGGGTGGAAGCGCACGAACCGTCCGATCAAGGGAGGGAAGATCATCCTCGATGATGTGCCGCCGCTGGATCTGGACTCGATGCCGGAGAAGGCCGAGAACGCGCTGCTGCTGGACCCGGACGGTGCGGTGGAGCGGTTCAAGCACTACGAGTCCCTCGGGATCACGGATGTGAACCTGCAGATGCAGTTCGGGTCGCCGGTCGAGGACGTCATCCACTCCATGGAACTGATGTCCCGGCACGTCTTCCCCGCCTTCGAAGACAAGGCAGCCGCCGCATGAGCGCCGGCCGGAGCGCGAACCCCGGGCGTGAGCAAGGAGAACTGAGCGAGTGAGCATCAAGGCAGTCGTCGGCGGTCGCATCTGGACCGGAACCGGCGAGGTCATCGAGGACGGCGTGATCGTCGTCGAGGACAAGAAGATCGTGGCGCTCGGTCGGCGTGAGGCGACGCCGGTCCCCGAGGGAGCGTCCACGATCGATGCGACCGGGACGACGGTGATCCCGGGGATGATGGACATGCACGTCCATCTGTCGGGGAACTCCGATCGTCGCAAGCGGCCCGGCAACGCCGAGTACCTCGCGTATGCGAGCGTGCCGACCAAGACGCTGGACGCGCTGCGCAACGCGCAGCGGTCGCTGATGGCGGGGTTCACCACGGTGCGCTCGATCTCCACGGCGGACGGTGGTCAGATCGAGCTGCGCGACTTCGGCAGCGAGGGCCTGCTGATGATCTCGCGGATGCATGTCGCGCCGTGGTGGCTGACGATGACCGGCGGTCACGGCGACCTGTTCTACCCGGCGGCGTATGAGCGCAAGCCGTGGGACACCGCCGACGGCGTCGAGGGTGTGCGCCTGGCGGTGCGCAAGCAGATCCAGGTCGGCGCCGACTTCGTGAAGGTGATGGCTTCGGGCGGCACCCTGTCGCACGGCGACAAGCCGACCTGGCCGAACTACACCACCGAAGAGATCGCCGCCGCCGTCGACGAGGCCCACACCTACGACCTGAGGGTCGCGGCCCACGCCCACTCCGTCGAGGGCATCCAGCGGTCCCTGAACGCGGGCGTGGACAGCATCGAGCACGGCACGTTCGTCAGCGACGAGCAGCGGGCGCGGATGGCGGAGACCGGCGTGTTCATGGTCCCGACCCTGTCGATCAGCGACTACATCGTCCGCGAGGGTGAGAACTCCGGCGCCTCACCGGAGCACCTCGACCGTGCCCGGCGGATGCGGGAGGGGCGGCGGGAGTCGTTCGTGAAGACGTGGCAGGCGGGTGTGAAGATCGCGATGGGCACCGACGGCGGCTCGTACACTCCGCTGGGCGACAACGCCCTCGAACTCGAACTGTACGTCGAGCTGGGGATGACACCGGCCGAAGCGCTGACGACCGCGACGGTCAACGCCGCCGAGCTGCTGGGACGGCCGGACCTCGGCACCCTCGAGGTCGGCAAGACCGCCGACATCGTGTGCGTGGCCGGGGACCTGCTCTCGGACATCACCCTGCTGCGCGCCCGCGGCACGATCCGCACCGTCCTCCTCGACGGCCGCGACGTCACCAACGCCGGCCTCGCCAGCGACGACATCTTCCCCGAACTGACTCTGGAGGCCTGACGTGACCGCCCCCGCCACGACGCGCGAGATCCACCTGACACGCCGCCCGCAGCTGCGGCCGAGCCCCGAGGACTTCCGGCTCGTCGAGCTGCCGACCCCGGCGCCCGCCGCGGGCGAGATCCTCGTCCGCAACGACTGGCTGTCGGTCGACCCGTACATGCGCGGCCGGATGAACGCCGAACCCACCGACCGCGAGCCGTTCCCCCTCGATGCGGCTCCGGTCGGGGCGGCGGTCGGCGAGGTCGTGGCCTCGGAGTCGGACGACGTGCCGGTGGGCGCGTGGGTGCGGCACATGAACGGATGGCGCGAGCACTCGATCGTGGCGGCCGACGAGGCGCGCGTCGTCGACGTCTCGGGGATCGATCCGCGGGCCTACCTCGGCCCCCTCGGGAGCGTCGGACTCACCGCCTACGTCGGGCTCACGCAGATCGCGCCGGTGAAGCCGGGCGACGTCGTCTTCATCTCGGGCGCGGCCGGAGCGGTGGGGATCCACGCCGCGCGCATCGCGCGGCATCTCGGCGCTGCGACGGTGATCGGCTCTGCGGGCGGCCCCGAGAAGGTGGGCAGGCTGACCGCCGAGTTCGGCTACGACGCGGGCATCGACTATCGCGCGGGCGACCTCGTCGGTCAGCTCGGCGCGGTCGCGCCGGAGGGCATCGACGTCTACTTCGACAACGTCGGCGGCGAGCAACTGTGGGCGGCGATCGAGGCGGCTCGTCAGGGCGCGCGCATCGCGCTGTGTGGAGCGATCTCGGGCTACAACGCCGCCGCGGGGGAGCACCTGGTACCTGGGAACCTCGCCAAGGCCACCGGCAAGCGGATCACGCTGCGGGGGTTCGTCGTCAGCGATCATCTCGATCTGCGTGACGAGTGGGAGGAGTTGGCCCGCGCATGGATCGCGGACGGCTCGCTGACGGACGCCGTGACGATCCTCGATGGATTCGAGAGCACGGTGCCGGCCTTCATCGGCCTCTTCGACGGGACCAACACCGGCAAGATGCTCGTCCGGCTGGCGCGAGAGGATGAGGCGGCGAGCGCGGTGACGGGCGGCGCGCTGTGAGCGCCGCGGGCCCCTGGGCGAACGACGCTGCACCGAGACAGGAGAGACGCATGACGACATGGAGTGAGCGACTGGGAACGGTCGGGGTCTGGGCGGCCTACACCCAGCTGACCCCCGAACTGGCCGTCGACATCGAACGGCTCGGCTACGGCGCGATCTGGCAGGGCGGGTCGCCCACCGCCGACCTGACGGCGGCGGAGGAGCTGCTCGATGCGACGGAGTCGATCACCGTCGCGACGGGCATCGTCAACATCTGGCGGTCGGAGCCGCGGGAACTCGCCGACGCGTATCACCGGATCGTGGCGCGCCACCCGGGTCGTCTTCTCGTCGGCGTCGGCAGCGGCCACCGCGAGGGGACGCCTCATCGTGTTCGCCCGGTGCAGGCGATGTCGGACTATCTGGACGTGCTCGATGAATACGGCGTCCCCAAGCGCGACCGCGCGCTCAGCGCCCTGGGCCCCCGCATGCTCGCGATGTCGGCGGCGCGCAGCGCGGGCACGCATCCGTATCTCACGGTGCCTGCCCAGACCGCCGAGGGCCGCGCGGCGGTCGGTCCCGGCGCCCTGGTCGCCCCCGAGCAGACGCTGGTGCTCGAGTCCGACACCGCCGCCGCCCGTGCGGTCGCCCGGGACTTCCTCACGCGCTACCTGCGGCTGGCGAACTACGCCGGCAACCTGCTGCGCGCGGGGTTCACCGAGGAGGACCTCGCGGGCGGCGGAAGCGATCGCCTGATCGACGACGTGATCGTCCACGGCGATGCAGCGACTCTCGCCGCCGCAGTGAACGCCCACCTCGGGGCCGGCGCCGACCACGTGTGCGTGCAGATGCTCCCGGCGGCCGACGACATCAGGCCCGCGCTCGGCGCCGTCGCCGCCGAGATGGGGCTCGCCGGCGCGTGAGCAGGCCGGTCACAGGCGGATCGTGAAGCGCTCCGTCGGGATGATCATGCGCGAGTTGGACCGGCCCCACCCGCGATCGATCGGCGTGCCGTCCGCCAGCGTGAGCGCTCGGCTGGTGAAGCGCAGCGGATCGCCGACCTCGACGTCCATGCGGTCGCGGTCGGCGGCCGTCGCGCGGCAGTCGATCGTCCGGCGCGTCATCTGGATGGTCGATGCGCCGGTGATCGCACCGACGATCTTGTACCAGTTGAGGTCGGAGGGAAGCCCGTCGCGGTGGTACTCCTCGGGCAGCCGGAGCGTCGTCCAGATGGTCCAGTACTCGGCGGCGACGCCGTCCAGCACGCTGACCCGTTCGATGCGGGTGACCTGACTCCCGGCCGCTCCGGTCAGCTCGAGCGAGAGTTCGTCGTGCGGCGTGGTCAGGTCGATGCCGACGGTGTCGTAGCGTGTGCCCGCCGCCACCGGCTCGACGGCGGTGTCCTCGACCGACCAGTGGTGCAGCGCGGTCGCGAGCGATGTGCCCAGGCGCGGCGCGCGCGTGAGGACGCCGGCCTCGGTGAGGGAGCTCAGCGCATCGCGCAGCGCGGCTCGCGGCACGCCCAGGCGCCGGACGGTCGAATACTCGTCGAAGCTGAGTCGGCCGTCCGGCCCGGCATCGAGGATCTCGGCGAGCAGGCGGTCTCTGATGGCAGCGGAGTCCACGCTGACAGGCTACGCGCGGATGCGAGGGGTCGGGCCTCACGCCGCGGTAGCGAGCGCTCGCGCGATCCCGATCACGCGCGCCTTGTGCGCCGCGGGGGTCTCGCCGAGCGGCTCGAGGAACGCGTCGCCGTACATGACCCGCACGAGGCCCTCGGTGTAGACCGTGCGCACGACGTTCAGCGCCTGCGGCGTCGGGACCGGGAGCGTCTGCGCGAGCGCACCCAGCATCCGCCGGGATGCCGCGCCGCCGCGGGCGAGCAGCTCGGGGTCGTGGGCGCTGCGATCGATGAGCGCGCGCAGGGCCGGCGCGTGCACGTCGAACACCCCGAGGATGACGTGGGTGACGGATGCCGCAGCTTCTGCGGCATCCGCCCCCTCGCGCACGTGCTCCTCGCGCAGCATCCGCTCGGTTTCACGGATCTGGGCGAGCCAGCGGTCGTGGACGGCGAGGAAGAGCCCTGCCTTGCCGTCCACGCGCGCGTAGATCGACGGCGCGGACACGTTCGCGCGCCGGCACACCTCGGTGATCGTCAGGCCCTGCCAGCCTCGTTCGGCGAACAGCTCCATGCCGACCTGGAGCACGCGATCCCACGTGTCGCGGCTGCGATCCTGCCGGGGTGCGCGCTCCCGCGTCGGGGTCGTCGGGGTGGTCATGGGCCCAGGCTATGCCGTCGGGACCTTGAGCCCGTCGCCCATCTCCTCGAGCTGCGCCACGATCTCGCCGGGGCTCTTCTCGCCGACCTGCTTCTGCAGCATCGGCGTGTGATCGAGCACGAAGTCGCGCACGGGCCGCAGGAACGCGGGGGCGTGGTGGAAGACCTTGCCGAGGATGTACGCCTGCTGCACCTGCCCGGTGGTGTGGTCGATGCGCCGGTCGTCGTATCGCCGCAGCGCGGCGGTGACCGCCGCAGTGTCGGCGAGGTCGACGTCGGTCAGCTCCTGTGCGAGCGTGTAGCCGTCGCCGATCGACATGCCCGCGCCGTAGGCGGCGTAGGGCGAGGTGGCGTGGGCGGCGTCGCCGGCGAGAGTGATGCGGCCCTTCGACCACTGCTTCAGCGGCACGCGATCGCGGATCGGCCAGCGCTGGCAGTTCGCCGGGTCGGTCGATTCGACCAGACCCGCAAGGGCGCCCGGGAACTGCTTCGCGAGCTCGAGCGCGTGCGCCTTCAGGTCGGTGGGCGCCGGCTTCTCGGGATCCCAGGCCTGGAGGACCCACCACTGGATGCCGTCGCGGCCGTTGTCGCGGATCGACGAGTACGTGCCCTGCACGGTGCGGTTGTGCGTGAGGACGACCTCGTTGTGCTCCGCGCCGGGAACGTCCTCGAACGTGTAGCCGCCGATGATGGCGAGCTTGTGGTCGCGCTTCTCGCTCGGGCCCCACAGGTGGGTGCGCACCATCGAGTCGATGCCGTCGGCGCCGATGACCGCCGCGGCCTCGATCGCCGTGCCGTCGCCGAGCGACACCGTGACGGCATCGCCGTGGTCCTCGAGTCCGGTCACCTCGACGTCGGTGCGCAGCACGCCCTCGGGCATCGCCGCGAGCATCCGGCGGTACAGTTCCGGACGCAGCAGGCCGATGAACCCGCCGCCGTACTCCTTCACGACGTCTTCGGGGATCTGCACGTCGGCGCGGATGTTGCCCTTCACACCGCGGAAGGTGCCGTGGCACGGTGCGCCGAGGTCCTCGGTGTCCACGCCCATCGCCCGCAGCGCCTTGATGGGCGGCGGCCACAGGTTGAGGATGTTGCCCGCGGGCCGCGCCTCGCGGTAGCGCTCGAGCAGGATCGTTCGGTGGCCGACCGTGTGCAGGGACAGGGCGGTGGCCATGCCGGCCGGGCCTGCCCCGATGATCACGATCGGAAGGGAGTCGGGTGCGCTCATCGCATCCTCCAGTCGTCGTCGACGGGTTCGGGTGATGCAGTGAGCGTAAGTTCCGACGTCGATAAATGTAAAGGCGTTACAGAACTAGGGATTCCGATGCGCGGTATCGGCGCGATCGATACGCGCGTCGGCCCGGTGCTCCCGCCGAGGGCGGAGGCACCGGGCCGACGCTGATCGTGGGCTCAGCCCTGGGGGTCGAGCAGCACCTTGATGGCGCGGCGCTCGTCCATCGCCTTGTAGCCCTCCGCCGCCTCGGACAGCGGCAGCGTCATGTCGAACACCTTGCCGGGGTCGATCTCGCGCTTCCAGATCCGGTCGATGAGGTCGGGCAGGAATTCGCGCACGGGGGCGGGACCGCCGTGCAGGTGCACGGTGGAGAAGAACAGCTCGAGGCCGGGGATGTCGACGCCGTGCGAGACGCCCACGAATCCGACGTGCCCGCCGGAGCGCGTGGAGTGGATCGCCTGCATCATGGCCTCCTGCGTGCCCACGGCCTCGACGACCGAGTGCGCGCCGAGTCCGTCGGTGAGCTCCTTGATCTTCGCCACGCCCTCGTCGCCGCGCTCCTCGACGATGTCGGTGGCGCCGAACTCGCGGGCGAGTTTCTGGCGGGACTCGTGGCGCGACATCGCGATGATGCGCTCCGCGCCCAACTGCTTGGCGGCGAGGATCGCGAGCAGGCCCACCGCGCCGTCGCCGACGACGGCGACGGTCTTGCCCGGGCCCGCCTCGGCGGCCACGGCGCCGAACCAGCCGGTGCCGAGCACGTCCGAGGCTGCCAGCAGCGACGGGATCAAGTCGGCGTCGGGCATGCCCGGCGTTGCGACCAGCGTGCCGTCGGCGAGCGGGATGCGCGCCAGATCGGCCTGCGTGCCGCCCATGCCGATGTACTCGGCGTGCACACACCGGGACTGGTAGCCGGCCTGGCAGATCTCGCACGTGTTGTCCGAAGCCCAGAAGGATCCGACGACGAAGTCGCCGACCTTGATCGTCTTCACGTCGTCGCCGATCTGCTCGACGACGCCGACGTACTCGTGTCCCATCGGGGTGTCGGGATGCACGGGCTCGGCGCCGCGGAACGGCCACAGGTCCGAACCGCACACACAGGCGGCGGTGACCCGGATGATGGCGTCGGTGGGGGCGAGGATCTTCGGGTCCTCGCGCTCGATGACCCGGACGTCGCCGGGGGCGTGGATGACGGCACCGCGCATGTCAGCTCTCCTGGGTGCCGGCCGCTGCGGCGGCGACGGTCTTGGCCACGCCCATGGCGGAGAAGCCCTTGGGCCAGCCGGTGTAGAAGGTCAGCTGGGTGATCGCCTCGACGACCTCTTCCTGCGTGAGGCCGTTGGCGATGCCGAACGGGATGTGGAAGCCGAGCTGGTCGGCGTTGCCCATCGCCGTCAGCGCGGCGATGGTGATGAGGCTGCGGTCGCGCTTGGACAGTCCCGGGCGCTCCCAGACCTCGTCGAACAGCACCTTGTCGGTGTAGTGGGCGAGTCCGGGGGCGAAGTCGCCGAAGGCCTGCTGGCCACCGGTCCAGCCGGTCGAGGGGGAGTCGGTCATATCTTGCTCCTTCGTGCTCGGTCGCCGGGTGCGACCTGACGATGACCACTCAACTCCTTCGTGCCCGTGCACGCGAGGCCCCCGCAGGACGCGTACTGACAGGGCATCCTTTACGCGCGGATCCCGGCGTAGCGTCAGAGCATGACCGATCCCACCGCGACACCGACCGAGCAGCGGGCCCTCGTGACCGCGCCCGAACCGACCCTGCTCCGGCTCACGCAGCGCCCTGTTCCCGCCCCCGCGGCCGGCGAGGTGCTCGTGCGCACCCACGCCGTCGGCGTGAACAACGCCGACATCGCCGGCGCGTCCGACGAACGGGTCGCCGGCTACGAGTTCAGCGGTGTCGTCACCGCCGTCGGCGCCGGCGTGGCGGACGATGTGCTCGGCGTGCGCGTGCTGGGGCTGACCACGGGGGCGTTCGCCGAGTACGTCATCGCCGACCGGCGCCACGTCATGCCGATCCCGGATGAGCTGCCCTTCGCCGAGGCCGCGGCCGCCGCCACCGCGCTGACCACCGAGTACGGCGCCCTGCGCCGCGCGGACCTGGCGCCGGGCGAGACGGTGCTCATCACGGCCGCCACCTCGGGGATCGCCCTGCTCGGCGTGCAGATCGCACGGGCCCTCGGCGCCGGGCAGGTGATCGGCACGACTCGCACCGCCGACCGCCGCGCGCTGGTCGAGCAGGCCGGCGCGGATGCCGTGGTGGTCACGGATGCCGAGGATCTGGCCGAGACCGTGACCTCGCTCACGGGTGGGCGAGGCGCGGATGTCGTCCTCGACCACGTGGGGGGTGCCCTGCTCGACGAGGCCATCGCGTCGGCGCGGCCCGGCGGCCGCGTCATCAGCGTCGGCCGGCTCGCCGGCCCGAAGGCCGAGATCGACCTGTTCGCGCTCGCCCGCTCCGCGGCGACTCTGCAGTCGGTCTCGTTCGGATTCTCACCGCCCACCGTCCTCGGCGACCTTCTGGCCGGAGTGCAGCGGGACCTGAGCGCAGCGCTCGCCGACGGATCGGTGCGCCCGATCGTCGGCGAGATCGTCGAGCTCGATTCCCTTCCGGCGCTCATGGTCGCGGTGCGCGACGGCCGCCGCGTCGAGGGCAAGATCGTCGCGCTGACGGGGCGCTGAGGAGAGCGCATGCCGAGGCGATCGTCCATCCTGCTCGCTCTCGCCGCGGTGTCGGCGTTCATCGCCGGCTGTGCGCCGGCTGCGTCCGGGCCGTCGGCTCCGGAGCGCACGTCGTCGACCGCCGACTCGTCGGCGCCCGCGTCGCGGGGTTTCGACCTCGTGCCCGACGGCTACCGGCAGCCGGCTGCGATGCCGGGCACGCTCGAGCACGTCGACTATGCGACGACCCATGCGCCCGGCGCCACGTCCCCGACCGACAAGCGCGCTCTGGTGTACCTGCCGCCGGCCTACGATCCCGATGACGAGAGCGTCGCCTACGACGTCTTCTATCTGATGCACGGCGGCGGCGGCAGCGAGCACTCGTGGATGGGGCGACCCGATCGGCCGACCGCCCTGCCGTCGATCTTCGACCACATGATCGCCGACGGCCTCATCGAGCCGCTCATCGTCGTGGCGCCGACCTACGACACCGGCTACTCCACCGGGATGGAGGCGTTCGCGGGTAACGTCGCGGCGTTCACGGACGAGCTCCTCCAGGACCTCATCCCGGCGATCGATGCGCGATACCGCACGCGGGCCGCATCGGACGCCGCCGATGCTCGCGCCCACCGCGCTTTCGGCGGCTTCTCGATGGGCGGCGTGACGACGTGGCACATGCTCGAGCATGCCCTCGGCACCTTCGAGCACTTCCTGCCCATGAGCGGCGACAGCTGGAACCAGGGGCCGATCGGCGGACTCGAACACGCCGATGCGACAGCGGCGCAGCTGGCGGAGGCGGCGGTGGCGTCGGGCTACGGACCCGACGAATACGACGTGTTCGCCGCGACGGGCAGCGGCGACTTCGCCGAGCCGAACATGACCGCCATGCTCGAGGCGATGCGCGCGCGCACCGATGCGTTCGTCGAGACCGACGGGGACTTCATCGACGGCAACCTGATCTACTACACGGTCGATGGTCACCTGCACGACTACCCGTGGGGCTACGACTACATCTACGCCGCACTCCCGCTGTTGTTCCCCGGGCGCTGAGGAGAGGCCGCATGCACGTACGCACGACGAACGGAACACCGCGCGGACGTTCGCGCCCGCTGAAGCTCGCGCTCGGAGCCGCGGCGCTGGTGGGGGCGATCGCGCTCGCCGGCTGCACCGGCGCAGGCATGGTCGCCCCGCCCCAGCCGAGCCCGTCGGGGCTCGCGGGTCCCGACGGGGAGCCCGTCGAGGTGGTCACGGACCTGCAGGCGCCGTGGTCGATCGTATTCGTCGACGACATTCCGCTCGTGAGCGAACGCGACTCCGGGCGCATCCTCGAGGTCTCGGCCACCGGCGATACGCGCGTCGTGGGCACGGTTGCGGAAACCTCCCCCGGGGGCGAAGGCGGGCTGCTCGGGCTCGCCGTCGACGAGCAGCGACGGCTCTACGCCTACTCGACCGGCCCCGACGGCAATCGCGTGCAGCGCTTCGCGCTGATTGGTGGTCCGGGGGCGATGTCTCTGGGCCCGGCCGAGACCGTGCTCGCCGGCATCCCGTCCGCGCGCTTCCACAACGGCGGGCGTCTGGCGTTCGGCCCCGACGGCATGCTGTACATCGCCACCGGCGACGCCCGCGACGGCGCCGCAGCGCAGGACCCGGACGCGCTCAGCGGGAAGATCCTGAGAGTCACCGCCGACGGCGAGGTGCCTGCAGACAACCCGTTCCCGGGGTCTGCCGCCTACAGCCTCGGGCACCGCAACGTGCAAGGACTCGCGTGGGCCGACGACGGCACGATGTTCGCCAGTGAGTTCGGCCAGGACACGTGGGACGAGCTGAACATCATCGAGCCGGGTGGCAACTACGGCTGGCCCGAGGTCGAGGGGATCGCCGGAGTCGAGGGCTTCATCGATCCGGTGCAGCAGTGGAACCCCGACCAGGCGAGCCCCAGCGGCATCGCGATCGCTCAGGGGGCCGTGTTCATCGCGAACCTGCGCGGGAGCGTGCTCCGCGCGGTGTCGGTGTCGGACCCGGCTGCGTGGGCAGATCACTTCTCCGGGGAGTTCGGTCGGCTGCGGGACGCCGTCGTCGCGCCCGACGGCACGCTGTGGGTGCTGACCAACAACACCGACGGGCGCGGCGCGCCGCGCGACGGCGACGACCGCATCCTCTCGGTCCCGCTCGCACCCTGACGGAGCGCAGGCGGACAGCCGGCCGGTGTGCGGCTAGGTGCGTCCGCGACGCATCAACGCGACCTCCACGATCGCGAGGATCATCAGGCCCACGCTGACCATGCCGAGGGCGAACAGGGGCGCGACGACGACCAGCACCGGGGAGATGAGAACGAAGACGCCCGCGGCGACGAGCCGGGCGGTGCGCCAATCGCCATGACTGCGCAGCGCCGTCGCCGCCGTCGCCGCGAGGAAGACCGCGGCGCCGCAGCCGAGCGCCCAGCCTCCCAGAACACCCAGGTGGGGCTCGTCGAGGTGGCCCATCGCCAACTCGATCCCGAGGGCCGTCAGGACGATGCCGATGATGATCGGGAAGTGGAGGTACGTGAACACCTCTCTGCCCATCTTCGCCCGTTCCTTGCGCTCCAGCCGCTCCAGTTCGTGCTCCAGTCGCCCCTGCAGGCGGTGGAAGTACGCGAACCAGTAGCCCACCGCGATGAGCATCGACAGCACGGCGCCGACGGCGAAGGGCGCGTCGAGGGGCGCCTCCCGAAGACCTGCGCCGATGGCGATGATGGACTCGCCGAGCGCGAGGATGATCACCAGCGAGTGCCGCTCGGCGAAGTGTGCGGCCGAACGAATCGCCCACCCGCCGCCGTCGATCGCGGTGACGAAGATGACGGCGAAGTCGTACACGACCGCCACGAGCCAGATCCACAGCTGGGCGGATCCGCCCAGCGCCGCGCCCACGGCCAGCAGAGCGGCGGTCGGCAGCACAGATGTCGCCGCCGTGACGGCTCCCTGCCGTCGCAGCGCACGATCGCCTCGAGCCGCGATGAAGTAGGTGCTGATGTGGATCAGGCGCACCAGCGTGTAGCAGATCACCAACGTCCACGCGGCATCCAGGCCCTCTTCGGCGGGGTGGAACGCCCCCGGAATCGCCAGGCTCGCCAGGAACATCGCGATCATCGCGAGGATGAACGCGGTCTGCAGGATGCCGCGATTGGCGCGCGCTTCGTTCGCGAGCCACGTGTACGAGGTCCACGCCCACCACAGCAGCGACAGGACGATGAAGGCCTGGAGGAGAGACTGCGGCGCCTCGCCGTGGGTCATCAGCGCGGTGACCTGGGTGAAGGCGAAGACGAAGACGAGGTCGAAGAACAGCTCGAGTGTCGTGACGCGGTCGCCCTCGTGCGCGTGGGCGACGGGAGCGCCGCCGGTGGCCGACGCCGACCGCGTCATGTCGCTCAGTCCTCCGCGGGCTCGAGCCGCAGCGTGGCGGCGGCGGCGTCGTCGGTGACCATGGCATCGACGTACATGCCGCGGCCGTACTTGCCGCGGTAGGCGGCGTCGATGCTCGAGCGCAGTGCGTCGTCGCCGGGCGTGAAGGTGACCTCGCGCTCGATGCCGCCTGCGCGGATCATCGCGCGCCCGCTGCGCTGCGCCTGGCGGTACCAGGATCCGCCGGGCCCGTGATAGGCCCGGATGTACAGGTCGTCGCCGACGCGCACCACCCAGATCGGCACGAAGGAGCGCACGCTCCCGTCCGTCCGCTTCGTCGCGATGCGCAGCTCGTTGGCGACCCCGATGCGGTCGACCTCGTTCTCGGTCCAGTTCGTCACAGTTCTCCTCGTTCCTCGGTTGTCATCATGTCCGGCCCGCCGAATCAAGGTCAACGGGCGGCGCGACTCAGTCGCGGGAGAAGATCATCTTCAGCATCGACCCGACGGTGAGCTTGCCGCCGTACACCGGCATCGCGCTGGCGCTGCCGTAGTCGGTGATCGGCTCGATGTTCTGAAGCGTCGCCATGTCCTCGTCCGAGATGACGAAATCGAGCTCGGCGTTGGCCTTCATGTGGGCGGGGTTCGCCGTCTTCGGGAGCGGCAGCAGACCCAGCTGCAGCACGTAGCGGATCGACAGCTGCGGGACCGACACGCCGTACTTCTCGGCGAGGGCCTTCACCTGCTCGTTCTTCAGCAGCTGGCCGTGGGCGACCGGCGAGTATGCCTCGACGAGGATGCCCTTCGACTGGGTGTACTCGATGAGCTCGTGGGGCGTGTTGCCGATGTGCGCGAGGATCTGGTTGACCATCGGATTCACGGTCGCGACCTCGAGGATGTTGTCGAGGTCGGCCCTCTCGAAGTTCGACAGGCCGATCGCCCGCAGCTTGCCGGCGGTGTAGGCGTCTTCCAGCGCCTTCCAGACCTGGCGGTTCTCCTCGAAGAACGGCTTGTCGCCGCGGAACTGCGTCCACGGCTGCGGGCTGTGGATGATCATCATGTCGATGTGGTCCAGGCCCATCGTCTTCAGCGACCGGTCGATGCCGGCCACGGCGCGCTTGTACGACTTGGCGCCCGCGTCGAGTTTCGTCGTGACGAACACGTCCTCGCGCTTGACGCCTGCGGTGCGCACGGCCTCGCCGACGCCCTTCTCGTTGCGGTACGCCTGGGCGGTGTCGATGTGGCGATAGCCGACCTCCAGCGCGCTCTTGACGGCGGGAACCACGTCGGCGTTGTTGATGAACCAGGTGCCGAGGCCGAGCTTCGGGATCTCGACGCCATTGGACAGTGTGTAGCTCTCTTCGATGATCATGCGACTCTCAGTTTCTCTTGGTGTGGGCTGACTCTTCGGGCCGACCGTTCAGTCAGCCGCATCGACGGGAAAGGCGAGGACGATCCGGCCTCGCAGCCCGCCGGCGTCCAGCCGAGCGTGGGCGGCGACCGCATCGACGGCGGGGTAGGTCGCGGCAACGCGCAGCGGGAGGATGCCCCCTTCGACCTGCTCACGCAGGCGCGTGATCGCGGCCTGGTCCTGGGCGCGCTGGCGGACGTTCACGTGGAGCACGCGGATGCCGCGCTCGGGCTCGGCATCCCAGAAGCGCAGGTCGATCAGCGCGCCGCCGTCGCGGACTGCCGGGAGGATCGCGGCGTAGAGGGTCGCGCCGTCGAGCACGGCGTCGACTCCGTCGGGCGCCGCGGCGAGGATCGCCTCGATCGCGCCGTCGCCGCGGGGGACGAA
Source organism: Microbacter sp. GSS18 (assembly GCA_029319145.1). NCBI lineage: Bacteria > Pseudomonadati > Bacteroidota > Bacteroidia > Bacteroidales > Porphyromonadaceae > Microbacter > Microbacter sp. GSS18. The sequence goes on from CP119753.1 coordinate 3,949,508, forward strand.
CACGTCGGCGCCGAGGGCGCGGACATCCGCCTCGTCGTCGGCGCCGGCCAGAGCGATCACCCGGAGCCCGTCCTGGTGCGCGAGGGCGACGGAGGAGGCGCCCACCGCTCCGGCGGCTCCGGTGACCAGGATTGTGCTGCCGGCGGGGAGCGCGAGCGTGTCAAGCGCGTTGCGCGCGGTCAGCGCGTTCATGAGGAAGGACGCGGACTCCGCCCAATCGGCGCCCGCAGGAGCCGCCGTCGCGGAGGCCGCCGGGACGACGACGTACTCGCTGTAGCCGCCGAACGAGCCGGTGTTGTCGAGGATCGCCACGACCCGCGCGCCGACCTCGACATCGACACCCTCGCCGACCTCGTCGACCGTGCCGGCGACGTCCATGCCGGGGACGTAGGGAAGCTCGAGGCCCTCGTAGATCGCCGCGAGCGACCCGTCCCGGAGCATCACGTCGGCGGGGTTGAGCGCTGCCGCGGCGACGCGGATGCGGATCTCGCCCGCGGCCGGGTGCGGGTCGGGGAGGTCGACAGGGTGCAGGACCTCGGGTCCGCCGTACTGGGTCAGGCCGATCGCCTTCATGCATGCTCCTGGGGTTGTGCGTGCGGTCCGCCGGACCCGACGGCGGTGGTGATACCAAGGGACCACGTCTCGCGCATGCATCGCGAGGCACCCGCACTGCACGTACTGGCAGTGCCTGTTTTCCGCCGGACGAGCGGCATACCGTGGGCTCATGGACAACCGCACTGAGGTCCGTGACTTCCTCACGGCACGACGTGCCCGGCTCAAGCCCGAGGACGTCGGCCTGCCCAACTTCGGAGGCAGGAGACACGTCAAGGGACTGCGCCGCGAAGAGGTCGCGATGCTCGCCGGCGTCTCGAGCGAGTACTACGCCCGACTCGAGCGCGGCGACATCGCCGGAGTCTCCGACCAGGTGCTCGACGCGCTCGCCGATGTGCTGCAGCTGGACGACACCGAGCGCGCGCACCTGGCGAACCTGGCGCGCACGGCATCTGCGACCGGCCGCACCCGTCGGCCGAAGGTCGCGCCGCAGTCGGTGCGACCGGGCGTCCTGGCAGCGGTGAACGCCATCACCGGCGCACCGGCGTTCGTCCGCAACGGAGCCCTCGACATCCTCGCCGTCAACGATCTCGGGCGGGCGTACTATGCGCCGCTGTTCGAGGCGGCGGGCGACGGCACCCCGAACATCGCCAAGTTCAACGTCTTCGACCCGGCGGCACGCTCGTTCTACCCCGACTGGACCCGCGCGATCGACGGCACCGTTGCGATCCTGCGCTACGAGGCCGCGAAGAACCCGTACGACAGGCGGATCACCGAGGTGATCGGAGAGCTGTCCACGCGCAGCGAGGTCTTCCGCGACCGATGGGCGAACGCGGTCGTGCACCGGCACGACGCGGGACTGAAGGTCGCCATCCATCCCGCTGTCGGCGAGCTGTCGCTGCACATGGTCGGCACCGAGGTCATCACCGAGCCGGGCCTGTCCATCATGATCTATTCCGCCGAGGCGGGGTCCGCCGGGGAAGAGAAGCTTCGGCTTCTGGCCAGCTGGGCCGCCACAGCGCAGGTCGAGTCCGCGGACTCCGACCAGACACGCAACGCTCGCAGCTGAATCTTCCGCGACGTCACACCCGCCGCCGACGCGCCGGGTGCCGTCATCGTTCACGAAAGGAACATCCGATGAACATCGAACCGACCATCCCCACCATGAAGAACCCGCCGGAGCAGTTCGCCGGCGACGTGTGGCTCGACCTGATCGCGCTGCCCCACGACGCCGACCAGCGCACGACCGTGGCGCGCGTCCGGTTCGCGCCGGGCGGTCGCACCGCGTGGCACTCGCACGCGCGCGGACAGTACTGCCACGTGACCTCGGGCGTCGCGCGGTTCGGCACTCGCGACGGCAACATCGTCGAGGTCCGCGCGGGAGAGACGATCTACACGCCTCCGGGCGAGGAGCACTGGCACGCTGCGGCTCCGGGGATGTTCATGGAGCACCTGGCGATCCTCGAGGGCGGCGATGACCCGGCCACGACCACGATCTGGGCCGAGCACATCACCGACGACCAGTACGAGGGTCGCTGATCAGACGGTGGAAGGGCCCGGGGCGACCATGTCGCGCTCGGGCCCTTCGCCGTTTCCGGGTGGACTTCAGCGGGCGAGGTACCCTCCGTCGACCGGGATGTACGACCCCGTGACGAACGAGGCCTGGTCGTCTGCGAGCCACGTGACGGCCGCGGCGACCTCCTCCGGTTCGCCGAGCCGGCCCAGGGCGTGCAGGCCCGGCAGCGCCTCGCGAACCTCGGCCGGCTGGTTGTCCTCGAGACCGGTGCGGATGAACGCCGGTCCCACCGAGAGGGCGCGGATGCCGCGTTCCCCGTACTCCCACGCCACGGTCTCCATGAGCCCGAGCACCGCGTGCTTGGCGGCGGCGTACGGGGCCATGCCCGCAAGCCCCCGCTTGCCGGCGATGCTCGAGATCGCGATGATGACGCCGCCTCCCGAGCGGAGCATTGCGGGCAGCTGACTGCGCACGCCGTAGAACACGCCGTCGAGGTCGACGCCGCGCACGAACTCCCACTGCGCGTCGGTGAGCTCGGCTGTCGGTGTGGCGGGGATCGTCACGCCGGCGTTGTTCACCGCGATGTCCAGGCGCCCGTGGCGCTGTTCGATCGCCGCGACCACGTTCGCGTGCGCGGCCGGGTCGGTGACGTCGAGCGCCGCCGCCCAGGCGGACCCGCCTGCTGCGGTGATCTCCTCGACGAGGGTCTCGAGAGGGCCCTCGCTCCGCCCGGTGACGACGACGGTCGCCCCTGCTCCGGCCAGCGAGCGGGCCACGGCCCGCCCGATTCCGGCGCCGGCGCCCGTGACGAGGGCGATCTTGTCGGTGAGCATGTCCGGGCGTCCGATCAGCGGTGCTCGAACATCGAGAACGCCACCATCTCGGCGTTCGGCAGCGTCGCGTCCTCGAAGCCGTACAGGTCTCCGTAGGTCGGCCGCAGAGTGGCGACTGCCTCGCGGGCCACCGCGCTGATCCACTGCGCGAGGAAGCCGGTGTGGGCGCTGGCCTCGGGGTCGATGAAGTCGGTGAACGCGTGGGCGCCCATTGCGGCGCCGACCGCTGCCGTCAGGTCGGCCATGAAGGCCAGGTCGAAGTCGATGTCCTCGCGGTAGCCGACGTTGCCGTGGCCGCCCGAGAGGAACGTCCACTCGAGATCGCGGACGGCGCGCAGGTTCGCGTCGCTGAAGAGGAACCGCTCGTTGCCGGCGAAGCGCCAGAACGGGGGCTGGTCGGGGTTGATGAGGTCGGGGGAGTGCACCACGCCCTCCTTCTCGAGCAGCCACGCCGAGTGGTCGTCGGTGTGGGCGGCCCACTCGAACCCGTGCAGTGACACCTCGAGGTCCTCGAACGCGAACGAGCCGTCGGGCCACGCGACCGTCTCGGTCGGCAGGGGGTACGAGCTCTTCACGAGCTGCATCTTCTCGAGCGACTTCGTGCTCGCGATGATCCGCAGCTCGAACCCGCCCTCCGTCGCGGCGTCGACGTACTGGGCGATGTCGCCGATGTGGTCGGCGTGGTAGTGCGAGTAGACGACGGCGGTGATCGGCAGGTCGGTGACCTCGTGGATGGCGGCGGTCACGAGAGGCGACACGCCTTCGAGGGCGTCGAAGAGCAGCACGCCCTCGTCGCCGACGTAGAACACGGTCTGATAGTTGAACGCCGCGACCCACCACACGCGGTCGGTGAGGCGCTGAAGAACGGCGCCTTGCATGTTGCGGGCGTAGAGGTCGGCGATCTTGTCGCCGGGGGTCAGCTTCTGCGTGGCCGACGGCTCCACGTAGTGGGCGCCGATGGTCGAGCGGACCGACGTTGCAGTGGACATGTGACTCTCCTTCGATGGGGCGCCGTGTGGCGCATCAGGCATAAGTCCTATATGCATACCAATATTCCGAATGCATACATATTTCTGATCGGCACCCTTTGGCGTATGATCGAACCATGCCGTCCGACGCCTCGAACAGCCCGGCGGCGCTCGCCGATCCCGGCATCGGCGACGTCGTCGAGATCCTCGCCAACCGCTGGACGGTGGTCGTCGTGACCGCGCTCGAGCGCGGCAGCACCCGGTTCGGCGGCCTGCGGTCGGCCACGGGCATGAGCGCGCAGCTGCTGTCGAAGACCCTGCGCCGGCTCGAGGAGAACGGGCTGGTGGCCCGCACCGCGTACGCGGAGATCCCCCCGCGCGTGGAGTACGAGCTCACGCCACTGGGTGGGACGCTGTGCCCGATCGTGCGTGCGATCAACTCCTGGGCGGCCGATCACCGCGACGATGTCGACGCCGCCCGTGCGGGCGAGGCGGACGCGACCGAACCGGCGACGCGCTGACCGTCGCGGCCGAGCAGATCCCTCATCAGGCCGCCGGCTGCTCCTTCCGCGGGAAGGCCGACAGCACGGTGACCGCACCGACGATGGTCAGCGCGGCGTACCCGAAGAAGATGTCCGCGAGCGAGAACGCGCCGGTCAGGCGCCCCGCGACGAGAGCGGGGATCGCCGCGCCGCTGTACGAGATGACGTAGACCGCCGCGAGCGTGGCGCCGCGCTGAGCGGGGGCGGAGCGCGCCAGCAGGGCGCCCGTGCCGGCGGACGCCGTCGTGCCCTGCGCGATCGCACCGACCAGGCTCGCGATGAGGAAGGGGACGATCGCGCCCGCCCGCAGCGACAGCAGCGCGCCCACGATGGCGACGGCGAAGACGACGATGCCGATCCGCATCGCCCGCCGCGCACCGAGTCGGCCGGCGATCGGGCCGCCCAGCGGGCCCAGCACCATGATCGAGGAGAACACCAGGGCGGCCACGAGGGCGCTGTCGCTGCCGAGATGGTCCGCCGTGATCGTCGGGGCGAACGCCTGGTAGGCGCCCCCGATGCTCCAGGTCGCGAAGGCGGCGGCGCCGACGGCGAAGAGCAGTCGCCCGGCGCCGCGTGGAACGCTGACGCGTGGGGCGAGCGAACGCAGGGCGCCTGGCGCGTAGGGTGCCGTCTCGCGCATCGGCAGCACCGCGACCGCGCACACCAGGAGGGCGGCCGACAGCACCGCGAACGGCAGGACGCGCGGGGCGGGGGAAGTCTCGGCGAGGACGCCCGCCAGAAGGGCGCCGGCCGGGATGCCGAACATCGGCCCGCTGCCGGTGATGGTCGTCGGCAGCCACGCGGGTCGTTCCGGCGCGGCGTCGACCACGTACGCCCCCACGGCCGACGCGGCCAGGCCCGAGGCCAGGCCCTGAAGCAGACGTGCGAGCGAGAGCATTCCCACGCCGTGCACCTGCGTCATGAGCATCACGCCGGTCGCAGCCAGCAGGAGCGCGGCGACCACGACCGGCTTGCGGCCGATGTGATCCGAGAGCCGCCCGAGCACCAGGAGGGCCGCGAGCGTTCCCGCGAAGTACGCGACGGCACCGAAGGCGAGGTCGCCGGTGGCGATGCCGTCCTCCACGCGGTACGTCTCGTAGAGGGGGATCGGGGCGCCCGCTGCGGCGAAGACGAGGATGAAACCGACAGCCGCCACGACGAACGCGCCGCTGTCGCGCCGCGTTCGGTCGGCAGGCGGCGCAGGGATCGATCCGGTCGCAGTCACAGGACGAGTACACCCCATCAGCGGCGGTCGGGGGGAGGGCCCCGCGTGAGGTGTACCGCCAGGGCATCCCTCGGGGGGCGTCGGCGGCGTAACGTCGGGGTCATGGACAACCGCAACGAGGTCCGCGAGTTCCTGACCTCGCGGCGCGCGAAACTCACTCCCGAGCACGTCGGGCTGCCGCCCGGCAGCAACCGGCGCGTGCCGGGGCTGCGCCGCACCGAGGTGGCGATGCTCGCCGGCGTCAGCATCGAGTACTACTCCAAGATCGAGCGCGGCAACCTCGCCGGTGCATCCGATTCGGTGCTCGACGCGGTCGCCAAGGCGCTGCGGCTCGACGACGCCGAGCGCGGTCACCTGTTCGATCTCGCCCGCGCGGCGAACGGGCCGGTCGTGGCCAAGCCCCGGCGGCGGCCGAAGCAGTGGACCGCCCGGCTGTCGCTCCAGCGCGCGCTCGACGCGATCACGGCGGGTCCGGCGTTCGTGCGCAACGCCCGCATGGACATCCTCGCCGCCAACGCGCTCGCGCGGGAGTTCTACGACGAGGTGTTCGAGGCCCCGGCGTCGGGCAACCTCGCCCGCTACAGCTTCCTCGACGAGCGCTCGCACGACTTCTACCCCGATTGGGATGCCGCCGCCGACGTCGTCGTGGCGATCCTGCGGACCGAGGCCGGGCGCGATCCCTATGACAAGGGTCTGCAGGACCTCGTGGGCGAGCTCTCGACCATCAGCGACGAGTTCCGCACCAAGTGGGGCGCGCACGACGTGCGCCACCACGGCAGCGGCGTGAAGCCCTTCCACCACCACGCGGTCGGCGACATCACCCTCGCCTACGAGGGGCTGGAGCTGACCGAGGAACCCGGGCTGTCACTGCTGATCTACACCGCCGAGCCGGGTTCGGTCTCGGAGCAGAACCTGCGGCTGCTCGCCAGCCTCGCGGCAACGCGCGAGACGCCGGCTGCCGAGCGTGGGGCTCCGGTGTCCGAGGACGAGAAGCGATGACCGGCTCACGCATCCGGTTCAGCGTCGACGGCGAGACGCTCGAGGCCACTCTGGGAGACGGTTCCGCGGCGCGCGACTTGCTCGCGCTGCTGCCGCTGCGACTCACGCTGACCGACTTCCACGGCATCGAGAAGGTCGCAGACCTCCCCTCACGTCTGTCCACGGCGGGCGAGCCGGCGGGCACGGCCGCGAAGGCGGGCGACATCACGCTGTACGCGCCGTGGGGCAACCTCGCGATCTTCTACCGCCCGTTCCGCTACGCCGACGGGCTGGTCAGGCTCGGCGCCTTCGACGGCGACATCACGGCGCTGTCCGCGAACGACGGTCCCTTCGAGGTGCTCATCGAGGCCATCGACTGATGCTGACGGGATGAGCCGGCGCCCCGAGAACGGGGCGCCGGCTCATGTCATCGGCAGACGGGCGTCAGCCGTCGATGACCACGGCCCCGCACGGCCGCGAGCAGCAGGCGAGGATCTTTCCCGCGTCGATCTCGCGCTGACGGATGCCGCCGTTGTGGCGCATCTCGACCTCACCCTCGACCTTCACGATCTTGCACGTGCCGCACAGTCCGCTCCGGCACGAGGAGTTCATGCGCACGCCCGCCTGCTTGGCGGCATCCAGCACCGTCTGCCCCGGCGCGATCTCCGCGACCTTGCCGCTGCGGGCGAAGGTCACGCTGTGCGTGCCCGCCTCCGCCGACGTGTCGATCGCTGCGGGCTCCTCGGGCTGGGTGAGGACGAAGGACTCCCGGTGGATGCGCTCGATGGGCACCCCCAGCGAGAGTGCGAGACTCTGGGCGTGCTCCATGTAGGCGTCCGGGCCGCACACGAAGACCTCGCGGTCGCGGATGTCGGGAACGTTGCGCGACAGCATCGCGGCGTCCAGGCGCCCGACCGGGCCGAGCCACGTGCCGTCGGGATCCATCGACACCGCCTGCACGACGCGGATGCGCATGTTGTCCTGCGTGAGGCGGGACAGCTCCGCGCGGAACGCGACCAGGTCCGGCGACCGTGAGTTGTGCACGAGCACGACATCGGTGGGCTCGGCGAGGTCGTGGATCGACTCCAGGATCGACATCATGGGGGTGATGCCCACGCCGCCGGCGAGCAGCAGGATGCGCTCGGCGGGGTGGTAGGCGGTCGAGAACTCGCCCGCCGGGCCGCTGAGCTCCACCCGGTCGCCCACCGCCAGCACATCGTGCAGCCAGGCCGACATGCGTCCGGTCGCCTCGCGCTTGACTGTCAGCTGCACCGAGTAGGGGCGTGTGGACGGCGAGCTCACGGTGTAGCAGCGGCTGACGCGCTCGCCGTCGATGTCGGCGCTGATCGTGACGTACTGCCCCGGAGCGTGGGGAAGTGCGCGCCGGTCGTCGGCGGCGAACTCGAACGTCGCGATCTGATCGGTGCGGCGCACGATGCGCGTGCACGTGAGGGTGCGACCCGTGGGGTCCTCGTCCCACCGGTCGTGCTCGGCGAGCACGGCGCCGGGTCCGAATCGTTCGATGATGATGCTCATTCCTCGACCTCGCTCTCGACGTATGCGGTGATCTGGTCCATGTACCAGTTGCAGAAGGCGTCCACCTGGTACTCGCTGGGCACGTACGGCCCGGGGATGTACGCCGGATCGGACACGCCTTTCTGGGCGAGACCGACGAACTCGGCATCCTGCTCGTTCGTCGCCCGCCACACGTGCGTGAGGTCGTCGACGTTGTAGTCGATCCCCTCGCGGGCGTCCTCGTGGACGAGCCATGTGGTGCGCACGAGTGTCCGGCCGGGCGAGATCGGCAGCACCGAGAAGGTCATCGCGTGATCCGCCATGAAGTGGCACCAGAAGTTGGGCTGCGTGTGCATCGACAGGCGGCCGAGCTTGGCGTCGTCGAAGTCGCCGAGGAGCCTGTCGACCAGGCGCGCGCCGGTCATGCTGTACGACTCGCCGACGCCGTCGAGCGCTTCGCGCTGGACGCGGAAGCCCATCGTGCGGGTGTCGAGCTCCTCGATCCCGGCGAAGGGCAGCCCGCGAACGGTGCACTTGGCCTCGAGCTCCGCCTCGGCGGTGAGGTACCGCTCGTGCGTCTCCTGCAGGTGGGGCGGGATGCCGTCCTCGGGGTACCCCCACGTGATGAAGTACGTGCAGCCGAGCTCGGGGTGGTTGTCGCAGTGGTAGCACTCGCGGTTGTTCTCCAGCGTGAGCTTCCAGTTGCCCTCTTCGATCAGGTCCACCTGCGCGGCGACCTTCGCATGGCGCAGGTCGTGCTGCTCGAAGTACGGCGCCACGACCTCGGCCACGCGGTCGATGTCGTCGTTGGGCTCGTCAGCGAGGTTGATGTAGATCAGCCCGGCGATGGAGCGGAAGGCGACCTTGCGCAGGCCGTAGCAGCTGGTGTCGAAGTCGTCGTCCGCAGAAGCCGCCCACACGAGCTCGCCGTCCGGACGATAGGTCCACTGGTGGTACCCGCACACGAGGTTCCCGACGGCGCCGCTGCCCGGAGGCAGGATGCGCGCACCGCGATGCCGGCAGACGTTGTGCAGGACCTGCACGTTCTCGTCGTCGTCGCGGATCACGATGAGCGAATGCGTGCCGAACTCGACGGTGACGTAGTCGCCGGGCTCGCGGATCTCGGCCTCACTGGCGACGAAGAGCCAATGCTGTCCGAAGATCGCCTGCAGGTCCAGCGCGAACACCTCGTCGCTGGTGTAGAAGGGCGCGGGAAGGCTGTGGCCGGGGGTGCGCTCCGCGAGCAGCCGGCGGATCCGTACGTCGCTCTGCGGGCGGACGATGGAAGCGGGCATCTCGGGTTCCTTTCGATGATCCGAGGGGTCGTCGGGCGATCGATGGCCGACGCAGAGATGTGGAGGTGTGGTGCGTCCAGAGGTGCGTGTTGCCTATAGCGCACCGTCTTGGGATCGATGATGATCCTCGAAGGCGGCCGGTGTCAACGGTTCGAGGCAAGTGCGAAGGGACTGTTCTCGCGTCGGAAACACAGGTGACACATGGCCTGTCATCGAGGGGCTTCAGTCGCTCAGCATTCGACGACGCCCACGCCGACACGCGTGGCTGCACGGGTCAGCAGGGCCAGGCCCCCGCGCGAGGTCTCCTTGTACTTGGACTTCATGTCCCTGCCGGTCTTGCGCATGGTGGCGATGACCTCGTCCAGCGAGACGATGTGGCTGCCGTCGCCGCGAAGCGCGGTGCGCGCCGCTGTCACCGCCTTGACGGCGGCCACGCCGTTGCGTTCGATGCAGGGGATCTGCACGAGCCCGCCGATGGGGTCGCAGGTGAGGCCGAGGTGATGCTCCATCCCGATCTCGGCGGCGTTCTCGACCTGTGCCGGTGTGCCGCCGAGCACAGCCGCGAAGGCTCCGGCGGCCATCGAGCACGCCGATCCCACCTCGCCCTGGCATCCGACGGCGGCGCCCGAGATCGACGCCGTCTCGGTGTACACGCTGCCGATCGCCCCGGCGGTCAGCAGGAACGCGATGATGCCGTCGTCGTCGGCGCCCGGCACGAACCGCCGGTAGTACTCCAGCACCGAGGGGATGATGCCCGCCGCTCCGTTCGTCGGCGCGGTGACGACACGCTCGCCGGCCGCGTTCTGCTCGTTGACGGCCATCGCGAACAGCGTCAGCCAGTCGGTGCCCCGCAGAGGATCGGCGATCGCGCCATCCGCCGCGAGCAGTCGCGCGAGGCCCGGGGCGCGCCGCGGCACATCGAGCCCGCCCGGCAGGATCCCCTCGGTCCTCAGCCCCCGCTCGATGCTGTCGTGCATGACATCGGCGATGCGCAGCAGGTCGGCGCGGACCTCGGCAGCGGGGCGCCGGGCCGCTTCGTTCTCGAAGGCGAGTCGGGCGATGCTCTTGCCGGTCGCCTGCGCGAGGGCGAGCAGATCGTCTGCGGTGCGGAACGGGTGCGGCACCGCCACGGCCGCTGCGGGGGTGGGCTCCTCGCCCTCGGTGACGACGAAGCCGCCGCCGACCGAGTAGGACACCTGGCGCGCCATGAGGGCGCCACCGGTGTCGTACGCCTCGAGCGTCATCGCATTCGGATGGAACGGCAGCGTGCGGTAGCCGTCCAGGATGAGGTCGGTCTCCGGGTCGAAGGCGACCTCGTGGATGCCACCCAGCGGGAGCCGTCCGGTCACGCGGGCGACGGCCACGAGAGTGCGTGCCGTCGCGGGCTCGCACGACTCGGGCTCCTCGCCCATGAGGCCCAGCAGCACCGCGTCGTCCGATCCGTGGCCGCGCCCGGTCGCGCCGAGCGAGCCGAGCAGATCGACGCGCACACGCGCGGTGCGCGGGAGCAGGCCGTCACGCTCGAGCCCTCGCAGGAAGCCGAGCGCGGCGCGCATGGGGCCGACGGTGTGGGAGCTCGAGGGCCCGAGGCCGACCGAGAACAGTTCGAATGCGCTGACGGCCATCAGCGCGTCGCCTCGGCGGCGATGGACGGCGGGTACTCGGCGGCCGGCGCGGTGACGTCGGGATCGACGGCCTGGACCGGTGCGTCGAAGGTGGTGGTCGCAGTTCGGGCGGGGATGATCACGGTCATGGGAGGCTCCCGGTTCGGGCCGCGGGCGCGGCCGATGGATGGCTGCCTCCCCGCTCTGTCGCTGGACCTGAGAGATTCACCGCGCGGGCGCGGCTTTCACCGTGGGTGCGGGCTCGAAGCCCGGCTTTCCAGAGTCCGCCTCACCCGTCGCGGTGCGTGTGCCTGAGAGGTTGTGGGGAGTCATTGCTCCTTCGGCGTCGCTCATCCGGGCGTGGATGTCGACTCTCCCGCGGGGGTTCGATCGGCGGCATGTTCACTTGTGAGGCAGGACGCTACAGCGCCGGCCCGGGCCGATGTCAAGCCCGAATGTCGAATCTGACCAGGCATGTTTCAAGCACGTGTCGAACGTCCGGCTGCTGTTTCGTCGACGTAAAAAGCAGACATGAGCGCCCGTCATCCGCTTGAAGTGAGAGTCGCCCCTTTTCTACAATGTTGCGTTAAAGGCATCATGTTGCGGAAGACGCAACATAGCCGGGAATTCAGAACCGAGGAAGAACCCATGACGAACCTCTCCTCCGCCTCGCCGCAGCCCCGTGTGGTCATCATCGGCCTGGGTGTTGTCGGGGCCGCACTGGCGGACGAACTGACCCTCCGTGGGGTCCGCGATCTCACCGTCTTCGACCAGGGGCCGCTGTTCGTGACCGGCGGGTCGTCGTCGCACGCGCCCGGCTTCGTGTTCCAGACGACGGCGGACCGCACGATGACCACCCTCGCGACCCGCACGCTCGACAAGCTCGACGGCGTGATGCTGGGCGACCAGTGGCTGCTGAAGCGCGTGGGCGGGCTCGAGATCGCCACCACTCCCGAGAGGCTGCACGACCTCAAGCGCCGGAGGGGTCTGGCGGCGTCCTGGGGCGTGCCCGGTGAGCTCATCGACGCCGAGGAGTGCGCCCGGCTGTGGCCGGGCCTGAACGCTGACGCGGTCCTCGGGGGCTATCGCACGCCCACCGACGGCATCGTGAAGTCGGTGGCGGCGGTGCAGTGGCAGGCCGAGAGGGCGATCGACCGCGGCGCGCGCATCATCGGCTCGGCACGCGTGGTCGGCATCGTCCGCGACAAGGGCCGCGTCACCGGCGTCGAGGTCGTCCCCGTTCCCGCGGGCGATGCCGCGCCCGAGGTCGTCCCGGCCGACATCGTCATCTCGTGCGCGGGGCTGTGGGGTCCGGGGGTCTCGCGCGAACTGCTCGGATTCGAGCTGCCCATGCAGCCCATGGAGCACGGCTTCGGCTACAGCAAGGCCGTGCCTTCGCTCGCGGGGCTGAACACCCCCACCGACGAGGCCGGCCGTCCGATGCTCCGTCACCAGGACTTCTCGCTGTACATGCGCGAGTACGTCGACCGCATCGGGATCGGCGCCTACAACCACCGTCCTATGCCACTCGAGCAGAGCGAGATCGCGTCGGCCGACGACTTCGCCGCGACCGGGGTCCACCCCGCGATGCACGATCTGACGTGGGAGGACTTCGCCCCGTCGTGGGACGAGGTCCGGCGCCTGTTCCCCGAGCTGCGCGGCATCGAGTTCGACTCGGGCTTCAACGGGATCTTCTCGTTCACCCCCGACGGCGGCCCGATGCTCGGGCCGGTCTCCGGCACCGACGGCCTGTGGCTTGCGCAGGCGGTGTGGGTCACGCAGTCCGCCGGCGTCGCGCAGGTCGTGGCCGACTGGATCGTGTCGGGCGACCCCGGCATCGACACCCACGGACTGGACTACTCGCGCTTCGACCCCGCGGTCGTGAGCCGGCGGTTCACGCGGGAGCGGGCCGAGGAGGCGTACGACGAGGTGTACGACATCCGTCACCCGCATGCCGCGACCAAGCGGCTGCGCGGCATGCGGACGAGCCCGTTCCACGCCCGGCACGTCGCGCTCGGCGCCGTCTTCGGCGAGGGCGGCGGCTGGGAGCGCCCGCTGTGGTTCGAGGCCAACGCGGGCCTGCTCGACGCGCTGCCGGACGTCCCGGAGCGCGAGGGGTGGGCGGCCGAGAACTGGTCGCCGATCGCGGCGGCCGAGGCCCACGCGACCCGCACGGCCGTCGCGCTCTACGACCTGTCGCCGCTGCCGCGTGTCGAGGTGGAGGGTGAGGGGGCGACGGCTCTGCTGCAGGAGCTGTTGAGCAACGACGTCGATGTCGCCATCGGCCGGGTCGTATATGCGCTCATACTCGACGAATCGGGCGGAATCCTCTCGGATGTGACGGTGACCCGACTCGGGTCCGAGAAGTACCTGCTCGGCACCAACGGCAACCTCGACCATGTCCGCCTGTCGGCGTTCGCGCCCGAGGGCGTCACGGTGCGCGAGGTGACGGCGGGGACGTGCGGCCTGGGTCTGTGGGGGCCGCTCGCCCGCGAGGTGCTCGAGCAGCTCACCGACGCCGACATCTCGCACGCCGGATTCGGGTTCTTCCGCGCCAAGAAGATCGACGTCGCGGGGATCCCCGTGCTCGCGCTGCGCGTGAGCTATGTCGGCGAGCTCGGGTGGGAGCTGTACACGAGCGCGGACCACGGGCAGTACCTGTGGGACGTGCTGTGGGAGGCGGGCGAGGCTCTCGGGATCGTCGCGGCCGGGCGCCGCGCGTTCAACGCCCTCCGCCTCGAGAAGGGGTACCGCTCCTTCGGGGCCGACATGACGCGCGAGCACTCTCCCGCCGAGGCGGGCCTCGGGTTCGCGGTGCGCGCGAGCAAGGAGGAGTTCGTCGGCAAGGACGCGCTCGCCGACCGCCCCGTCGCCCGGCGCATCGTGCCGCTCACCCTCGACGACCCCGCCCACGTGGTGCTGGGCGCCGAGCCGGTCTTCGTCCCGGGCGAGGCGACCCCCGTCGGCTATGTCACCAGCGCCGACCAGGGCTATACGATCGGCTGCTCGATCGCCTATGCGTGGCTGCCGCCCGAGCTCGCCGAGCCCGGAACAGCGCTCCACATCGAGTACTTCGCGGAGCGCCTGCCGGCCACCGTCCGCACCGAACCTCTCTTCGACGCCGAGATGGCGCACATCCGCCGCTGACCGACGCGCGAGAGCCGCGAGAGCCGAGATTCACGTGAGCACGACGACGTCAGCCCCCTCGGCGTCGGATCGACGGGCGGTGCCGCCGCGAACGCGCCGGCCGGTGCCGGGCGCGCCGGACCATACACTGGACGCTATGCCACAGGACGGGTCGGTTCAGTCCGTGGATCGCGCTCTGCAGATCCTCACGCTGCTGACCGAGCACGAATCCCTCGGCGTGAGCGAGATCGCGCGCCATCTCGGTGTGCACCGCTCGACGGCTTTCCGGCTGCTGGCGACACTCGAAGGGCGCGACTTCGTCGAGCAGGAGACCCACCGCGGGACCTACCGTCTGGGGTTCTCGGTCCTGCGCCTGTCGACGCGGGTGGCCGCGCGCATGGACTTCGCGCGGGCGGCGCAGCTGGTGTGCGACCAGCTCAGCGCCGAGCTCAACGAGACGAGCAACGTGGCGATCCTCGATGACGCCGCGGCGGTGAACATCACGCAGTCCTCCAGCACGCACCTTCTCGGCGTGACCCAGCAGTACGTCGGCCGACGCACCCCGTTGCACGCCACCTCGACCGGGAAGGTGCTGCTGGCCTACAGCGGCCCCGACGCGTTCCTCGGACTCGACGACCCGCTGGAGTCGTACACGCCCGCCACCATCACCGACCGCGCGGCACTCGTCGCGCACCTGGACGAGGTCCGCGGACGGGGGTGGGCCGGTGCCGTCGAAGAGTGGGAGCAGGAGATGAATGCCGTGGCCGTCCCCGTCTTCGATGCATCCGGACAGGTCGTCGCGGCGCTCAGCCTGACCGCCCCCAGCTTCCGCATGCACGCCGACGACCTCGAGTCCTACGCGGCTCGTCTGAGCGAGCACGCCGAGCGGCTGGGGCGGATGGTGGGAGCCTAGGCGCTCGCGCTCCCGGATGCCGACGGCGTGCGTGACTCGCCGACGTCAGCGTCGAAGGCGCCGCAGATCCGACGTGGCGCCACCTCGCATGCGCATCCGCGTCGACGACTCTGTCTCGCTGTGTGCGGCGCTCCGCAACAGCGATTAGTCGCAGGAAAGAAACAAAAAACCCCCGCGTGAGAGATTTCTCTTGCCAACGCGAAGATTCATCGCTACTTTACTTTCATACCGAAAGTTAACCGGAGGTGATCCGAGTGGCGACGATGCCCCTCAGCGCGACGCAAGCGCTAACCGCACCGCAGACGCGCAAGCGTCGCGGTCGCGGCCAGCTGGTCCCGGCACTGCTGTTCCTGGCCCCGGCGATCCTCGGCTTCCTCGCCTTCTTCGCGTGGCCGGCGATGCGTGGGCTCTACCTGAGCTTCACGGACTACAACCTGCTCAGCGACCCGCAGTGGGTCGGGCTCGAGAACTACCAGCAGATCGCAGGCGACCCGGTGTTCTGGCGCTCACTGGCGGTGACGATGCAGTACGTCGTGATCAACATCGTCGTGCAAACCGTGATCGCCCTCGGGCTGGCGGTGCTCCTGCACCGATTCACGCGGTCGATGGTCATCCGCGGCATCGTGATGCTGCCGTACCTCATCGCCAACGTGATCGTCGCGCTCGTCTGGTACTGGCTCGCCGACTACAACCTGGGCCTCATCAACTCGGCGCTGGACGCGATCGGCCTCGACCGCATCGGCTTCTTCGGCGACGCGCAGTTCGCCATGACCACGATCGCGCTCGTGAACGTGTGGCGGCACCTCGGCTACACGACGCTGCTGATCTTCGCCGGTCTCCAGGCGATTCCCCGCGACGTCTACGAGGCGGCGAGCGTCGACGGCGCCGGCGAGTGGCGCACGTTCTGGTCGATCACGCTGCCGCTGCTGCGGCCGGTCCTCGCCTTCGTGCTCGTGGTCACCGTCGTCGGATCCTTCCAGATCTTCGACACGATCGCCGTGACGACCCAGGGCGGCCCCGTCGACGCCACGAACGCCATCACCTACTACATCTACGACCGGGCGTTCACGCGCTTCGACTTCGGGTACGCCAGTGCGCTCTCGGTCATCCTCATGTTCATCCTCGCGGTGATCGCGCTCGTGCAGATGCGAGCGTTCCGCGCGGGGCAGAGCGATCTGGAGCGCTGACATGGCCACCACGACCCTCACCGCCGTCCGCCCGCGCGGCCGCCGAAGCAAGAACGACGAGCCCCGCTCCTCCGCGAGCCCCATCGGCAGGATCCTGGGGTGGATCGCCATCGGCGCGGTCATCGTCGTCACTCTCTTCCCCTTCTACTGGATGCTGCGCACCGCGCTGAGCAACAACCGCGCGATGTTCTCCGAGCCGCTGAGCCTGCTGCCGGTGGAACCGACGCTCGGTCCACTGCAGCGCGTCCTGGGGCTGTCGTCCACGGCGGATGCGCTCGCCGAGGGCGGATCGGTCGGAGCGATCAACTTCAGCCAGTACCTGCTGAACTCGCTGATCGTCTGCACGCTCATCACGGTCTTCCAGGTCATGCTCAGCGCGATGGCCGCCTACGCCTTCTCGCTGCTGGAGTGGCGAGGTCGCGACGTCGTCTTCAGCATCTTCCTGATCGCGCTCCTCGTGCCCGGCATGTTCACGCTGCTGCCGAACTTCCTGCTCGTCCGCGAGATGGGGCTGCTCAACTCGTACATAGGTATCGCGCTGCCGGCGATGTTCTTCTCGCCGTTCGTGGTCTTCTTCCTGCGGCAGTTCTTCCTGGGCGTGAACCGCAGCTTCATCGAGGCAGCGGTCATCGACGGCGCCGGGCAGTGGCGGATCTTCTCCCGAATCGTGCTGCCGATGGTCATGGGCCCGATCATCACGATCGGCATCCTGCAGTTCATCTTCTACTGGAACGACTACCTCTGGCCTCTCCTGGTCGGGCAGACGGAGGAGACCACGCTGCTGACTGTGGGCCTGGGCATCTTCCGGTCCCAGACCCCGCAGGGCAGCCCCGACTGGGCCGGGCTCATGGCCGGGTCGCTCATCGCCGCGATCCCCGTCTTCATCCTCGTCCTCGTCTTCGGCCGGCGCATCGTCGGATCCATCCAATCCTCCGGGGTCAAGTGACGGCGCGGCCGTCATCGCCCCCCGGTGGCGCCAACCGGCGCACCCTTCACCCATCCCGAACAATCCCTCATCACACAGGAGAACCTCGATGAAGAAGTCACTTCTCTCCGCCGGCCTCGTCGTCGTCGCCGTCGGCGCCCTCGCCGGCTGCTCGTCCGGATCCGACAGCGGGTCCGAAGACGGAGTCACCACCATCAGCTACGGTCTCTGGGACTCCAACCAGCTGCCCGCCTACCAGCAGTGCGCCGCCGACTTCGAAGCGGCCAACCCCGAGTACACGGTCGACATCGAACAGATCGGCTGGGACGACTACTGGACGAAGATCACCACGGGCTTCGTTTCGGGGGAGAACTACGACGTCTTCACCAGCCACGTCGCGTACTACCCGGAGTTCCAGAAGAACGACCAGGTCCTGCCCCTCGACGACTACATCGCCGCGGACGGCCTGGACATGTCGATCTACCAGGACGGCCTGGTGGAGCTGTGGCAGAACCCCGACGGCGTCCAGTACGGTCTGCCGAAGGACTTCGACACCGTCTCGCTGTTCTACAACGAGCAGCTGGTGGAGGCGGCGGGACTCACGCCGGCCGACCTGCAGGATCTCACGTGGAACCCCGATGACGGCGGCACCTACGAGGAGCTCATCGCCCACCTCACCGTCGACGCCAACGGCGTCCGCGGCGACGAGGACGGGTTCGACAAGGACAACGTCGAGACCTACGGCCTCTGGATGGAGGGCGCCGGCGGCGCCGACGGCCAGACCCAGTGGTCGTTCCTGACCGCGTCGCTCGGCTGGCAGCAGACCGACGGCCCGTGGGCGGACAGCTACAACTTCGACGACCCGCGCTTCGCCGAGACCATCGACTGGTGGTACTCGCTCGTCGAGAAGGGGTACATGCCCACCTTCGCCGCACAGTCGGGGATCAGCTGGGCAGACCAGCTCATCGCGGGCAATGCCGCGATGGTTCCGAACGGCTCCTGGATGACCGGCTACGTCTTCGGCTCGGCCAGCGACAGCTTCACCCCCGGCGTCGCACCGACCCCGGTCGGCCCCGATGGCGCGAGCTGGTCGATGCTGAACGGCCTCGCCGACAACATCGCCGCGAGCACCGAGAACCCCGACGCCGCGTGGGAGTGGGTCAAGTACCTCGGCTCGGCCGAGTGCCAGGACGTGGTCGCCGACGCCGCGGTGGTCTTCCCGGCGATCAAGACGTCGACCGACAAGGCCGTCGCCGCCTTCGAGGCCAACGGCGTCGACGTGACGGCCTTCACCGGCCACGTGGATGCCGGCACCACGGTGCTCTTCCCGATCACCGACAACAAGTCCGATGTGAACGGCATCATGGGCCCGGTCATGGAGGGCATCATGTCGGGCGCGAGCGGCACCGACGTCCTGGTCGACGCCAACGAGAGCGTCAACGCGCTCTTCCAGTAGCCGACAGATCATGTCCTCCGCCGGATGGGTTCCCGTCCGGCGGAGGACACGTTCTTTCCCCATCCCCTTGAAGGAGAACCCATGACCCTCACCGAGACCGACGTGCGCACCGATGGCTGCATCGTCCTGACGGCGGACGACGTCGAGGTCGTCATCGATGTCTCGGCCGGCTACCCGGTCGTCCTCCACTGGGGGAGATCGCTGCCCGCCGCGTCGCTCGCCACGCTGCGCACGCTCGCCGACGGAGGCGTGCCCCAGAGCGACCTCGACGAGACCGTCGCGCCGGGGATGCTCCGCGAGACGGCCCGCGGGTTCACCGGCCGGCCGGCTCTGCGCGGTCACCGTGCAGGGATGGACTTCTCACCCCTGTGGAGCGTCGTCGATGTCCGGGCAGGCGCGCGGGAGTGCGCGCTCGTCCTTCACGACGAGCTCGCGGCGCTGCGGATCGAGCTGCGGCTGGCCCTGACCCCGCAGGGTGTGCTGCTGATCGACCAGTGGCTGACGAACCTCGGCGACGCCCCGTATTCCCTCGACGAGTTCGCGCTCTGGCTGCCGCTGCCGGACCGGGCGACCGAAACCCTGGATTTCACCGGGCGGTGGCTCAAAGAGCGCCAGCCGCACCGTCTGCCGCTCGCGCCGGGGCTGCGTCTGCGCGAAGGCCGCGAGGGGCGCTCCGGTCACGACCACACGATCGTGCAGTGCGCGCTGACCGATCGCACCACGACCGAGACCGGTGAGGTCTGGGGGCTCTCGCTGCTGTGGAGCGGGGGATCGCGCCACCTCGTCGAGCGCGACACGACGGGCCGCGCCGCGCTCGGGGTCGCCGAGCTGCTCGAGCCGGGGGAGATCGAGCTCGCGCCCGCCGCGACCTACCGGGCTCCGAGAGCGGCCGCCTTCTACTCGTCGGAGGGGCTGGACGGGCTCAGCGACCGCGCCCATCGGTGGCTGCGCGCCCGACTCGAGCATCCGCTGACGCCCCGCCCGCTCACCCTCAACGTGTGGGAGGCGGTCTACTTCGACCACGACCTCGACACCCTGACGCGATTGGCCGCACGCGCGGCCTCGGTGGGCGTCGAGAGGTTCGTGCTCGACGACGGCTGGTTCGGCAGCCGGCGCGACGACTGGTCGGGCCTGGGGGACTGGGTGGTCTCGGCCGACGTGTGGCCGGACGGCCTCGGGCCCCTCGCCGACCGCGTGCGCGCGGCAGGCATGCAGTTCGGCCTGTGGTTCGAGGGCGAGATGGTCAACCCGGACTCCGACCTGTACCGCGCCCACCCCGACTGGATTCTGCAGGTTCCGGGGCGCGTCCCGCCCCTCGCGCGGCACCAGCTCGTGCTCGATCTGGCCAACCCGGACGCCTACGCCCACATCCTCGAGCGCGTGCACGCGCTCGTGGCGGAGTACGGGGTCGAGTACATCAAGTGGGACCACAACCGGTTCCTCACCGACCCCGGCCACCGTGGTCACCCGGCGGTGCGACGTCAGACCGAGGCGATCTATCGGCTCTTCGACGAGCTCAAGGCGCGCACGCCCGGCCTCGAGATCGAGTCGTGTGCATCGGGCGGCGGGCGGATCGACCTGGGAATGGCCTTCCACGCCGACCGGTTCTGGACCTCCGATCAGAACGACGCGCTGGAACGGCAGCAGATCCAGCGCTGGACGACGCTGGTGATCCCGCCCGAGATGCTCGGCACGCACATCGGGCCCACCGAGTCCCACGGCACCGGCCGCGTCCACAGCATCCAGATGCGCGCGGTCACGGCGCTGTTCGGACACGCCGGCATCGAGTGGAACCTCCTGGAGGCAACCGAGGACGAGCTCGCCGCGGTGCGCGAGTGGTCCGCCTTCTACCGGGCGCACCGCGAGCTTCTGCACTCCGGTCGCGTCGTGCGCGTGGAGCATCCTGATCCGAGCGGTCTCGTCCACGGGGTCGTCGCTCAGGACCGCAGCGCCGCGCTGTTCGCCTACGTGCAGACGTCGACTCCGGCGGGTGTCCGCCCCGCCGCCTTCCGCGTGCCCGGGCTCGAGCCCGACGCCCTGTATCGCGTGCGCAGCCAGGAGTTCGGCGGCGCGCGCACGGTGCAGCGGCGGGCGCCGCAGTGGATGGACGGCGTGACCACCACGGGTGCGGCTCTGGCGGAGCTCGGGCTCCGACCCCCGGTGCTGTGGCCCGAGGAGGCGATTCTCGCCGTCATCGAGCGGGTCGGACCCGCGCCGACCGTCTGACGAGGAGTGGGTCGCCGATCGTGACATCCTGAGGGGTGGAAGGGAGTGCCGATGAGCCTGAGCGGCGCCGACCTGGCGGGCGGACGCGGCGGCGATGTCGAGGTCGCCGCGCTGTCGACCATCCTCATGCACGGCCCGGTCTCGCGCACCGACCTGGCGGCGCGACTGTCGCTGTCGCCGTCGACCATGACCCGCGCGGTCAAGCCGCTGCTCGACCGCGGGCTGGTGCACGAGACCGCCGACGCCGTCGAGGGCCCCGGTCGCCCCTCCCGTCCTCTGGTGGGTACACGGGGCAGCGGGCGCTACGTCGGTGCGAAGCTGACCGGGGACGAGGTCTTCGCGGTCGCGACCGACATGATGGCGAACGTGATCTCGGTAGAGCGTCGCGAACTGGCCTCGCACCAGCCGGACGCCGTCGCGGATGCCGTCGCCGACGTGGTGAGGCACCTCGGCGCCGGGGACGGGCTCGACGGCATCGGAGTATCGCTCGGCGGCAGCGCGATGGACGGCCGTACGGTCGACCGTGCTCCTTTCCTCGGGTGGCGCGAGGTCCCCTTGGCCGAGATGCTCGAGACGCGTGTGGAGGCGCCGGTCGTCATCGACAACGACCTGGCCGCGTTGACCGCGGCCGAGCACTGGTTCGGCCTCGGCCGGGGTCTGAGCGACTTCGCCGTGGTCACGATCGGCGCCGGCACCGGACTCGGACTGGTCCACCACGACGAGGTCGTTCGCACGCGCGACCTCGGACTGGGCCCGGCCGGCCATATTCCGCTCGAGCCCTTCGGCCCGCGCTGCGCGCTCGGGCACCGCGGATGCGCGGAGGCTGTCGTCACTGTCCCTGCGATGGAGACGCAGGCGCGCGTCGCTCTCCAGCGTGATGTGCGCTTCGAGGAAGTCCTCGACCTCGCCCGATCCGGTGACCCGGCGTGCGCCGACATCGTCCGCACCGCAGCTCGGGCGACCGGACGGCTCATCGCCCTGGTGGCCAACCTCGCCATGGTGGAGGTCGTCGTCCTCGGAGGCGAGGGCCTGGCGCTCCTCGATGTCGCGGAGCCCGACATGCGGGCCCAGATCGCCATCGATCGTGATCCAGAGGCCCACGACCTCGACATCCGCATCGACCGCTCGGGCTTCCCGCTGTGGGCGCGCGGCGCCGCGACGATCGCGATCCAGTCGTCGCTTCGGCGGCTGATTCAGGCGCCGGCCTCGCCGTGAGCCCGTGAATCCGATCTTCGCAACCCGAGGCGCCTCATCGCTCCGCCGCAGCGGCCAGTACGTGGGTCAGCCGGCGTGCGAGCCTCCTCCCGATCCGTTCGCTCTGGTCGCCGTTCGGATGGAGGCTGTCTGAGAGCGGATCCGTGGTGGCATCAGCCGGTCCGTACAGCTCGAGACCATCCAGGAGCGCCGTGGGCTCGCCGCGGCTCCGCCGAGCCTCCACGATCTCGCGCAGCTGCTCCCGCGCGACCCGCATGCTCAGCGCGCCCGCCTGGACGTCCTCCTCGGTTCCCCGCAGGAAGAACGTGACCGCGCCGTCGTCGCCGATGGCCACGTCTCCGGGGCCCGACTGCGTTTCGTTCCCCGTCCAGAGCAGCGGCGAGATCACGACGATCGGGACGCGAGGGTGAGCCGCTCGCAGGGTGTCGAGGAAGCCGTGGACCGCGGGCGCGAACGTCCGCCGGTCCATACTCCGCGCGCCGACCACGTTGACGCCGAGCTCGAGGCTGACGATGTCGGGACGGATGCCGGCGATCGCCGAGGCCACGAACGGGTCGATGTGGCACTGGCCGGCGACGCCGAGGTTGACCAGCTGGAGGTCCGCGGCACGCGCCGCGGACGCGGGCACCGTCTGGATCGGACGGTCCGCATTGCCGCCGTGGCTGATCGAGCTGCCATAGTGGACCCACACCGGCCGGTCCGAGATCGGCGGAGCCGTGAAGGGCGCATCGGCACGCACGTCGAAGATGTCGACCGTCATCATCTGCGGCAGCCAGATCTCGACGAGCTTGTCACGGCCGGGCAGCCCCGAGAATCGCACGACCGACCACTCCCGCTCGACCTGCTCGTGGGATGCGGTGTCGTCCGCGTGCATGATCTCGTGCGCGTCGATCGGACTCGGCACGAACCCGTGCTCGTCGCCGTCGATGCACAGCGAGAAGCCGTTGCGCTCCGCGTCGACCTGCGGCAGCCGCATCCGCGTGCACCGCACGCGCAGCTCGATGCTCGTCGCCGGCGTGAGGAACGAGAGGCGGACGCCGCTCGGCCGGATGAACTGGCCGCGGAGATTCGCCATCGCCGGGGGGAATCGGTCCCACAGGCGCGTGGGAAGGCGGATGGGCCGGATCGCATCGTCTCTCCGGACGGTGTCCAGGTGTCCCCGCAGGCGCGCGCTCCCGTGGTCGAAGGCGATCACCTCGCCACGGCCGATGCTCGAGCCGTCGGTCTCGATCGTGGGCATTCTCATCCTCTCCACGCCTGTCTCGCAGGCGTCAGTCATCCGCGTCGCGAAGGGCGGACGATATGTGCGCGACGCCGGATCACGGATGTCGTCGAACCGTGATGGATCCGTGATCGACGAAACCGTCGAACGTGATTGACGAACCCGGGTTCGTCTGCATACTATTTCCGAAAGCCCATCGTTGACTAGTTTTCACGGAAGCGGCGGGCGCACCTGAGTGAGTCCTACGAGGAGGTAAGGATGTCTGCAATGACACGACGAGCGCGCCCGATTGCGCTCGCCGGAATCGCGGTCGCGGGAATTGTTCTCGCCGGCTGTGCCGGTGGCGGGGGAAGCTCCGACGACACCGAGGGCCCCATCACCCTGAAGTGGTTCCAGGGTTCGGGAGTCGAGACCAACATCGCGACGGCGGACGCCCTGGCCGAGGCGTTCAACGCCAGCCAGTCCGACATCATCGTCGAGGTCGACGCTTCGGGTCCGAGCGACTCGGCCGCACTCGACAACCTGATGAAGACCCGTCTGGCGACCAACGAGATGCCCGACATGTTCTGGTACAACTCCGGGTCGCTGCTGCAGGCGCTGAGCCCCGACCAGACGATGCTCAACATCGCGGACACGGACTTCGTGTCGAACCTCGACCCCGCGTGGGTCGCGGCCGTGTCGACCGCCGACGGTGTCTTCGGTGTGCCCGTCCAGACCGCCGGCGGCGGTGGCTTCTTCTACAACATCCCGATGTACGAAGAGCTCGGCCTCGAGGTTCCGAACACGTGGGACGAGTTCCTCGCGAACGCCGACGCCATCAAGGACGCCGGCTACACCGCCGTCGAGATGACGTTCGGTGACGCCTGGACGTCGCAGATCGTCACGCTCGCCGACTTCTACAACATCTGGGCCAGCGACAACGACTGGGCTGCCAAGTACACCGCCAACGAGGTGAACTTCGCAGACGACCCGGTCGCGGTCCAGAGCTTCACGAAGCTGCAGGACATCTACGACGGCGGCTACCTCAACGAGGACTTCGCGTCGGCGCTGCTCAACGACGGCCTCGAGGCGGTCGCGACCGGCACCGCGGGGCACTACCCGATGCTCGGGTTCGCTCAGGCCACGATCGCCACGAACTGGCCCGACAACATCGACGACGTCGGCTTCTTCGGCATCCCCGGCGAGAACGCCGACGAGCACGGCATGACGATCTGGATGCCTCCGGCACTGTACGCGCCGGCGAACACGGAGCACCCCGACGCGGTGAAGGAGTTCATGGCGTTCGTCGCGAGCCCGGCCGGCTGCGACGCGGTTACGGGTGCGCTGGGCGCCACCGGTGCCTACCTGGTCGAGGGCTGCTCGGTGCCGGACGAGGCGCCGCGCATCGTCGCCGACTGGGGTCCGTACTTCGACTCCGGCATGATCGCCCCGGCGCTCGAGTTCCTCTCGCCGGTCAAGGGCCCGAACCTGATGCAGATCGACGTCGAGGTCGGCTCGGGAGTCCGCTCGGGTGAGAGCGGTGCTGAGCTCTACGACGCGGATGCCGCCAAGCAGGCCCAGCAGCTCGGCCTCGAGGGCTGGTAAGCCGTCCATACCCATCGCGGGGGCCGTCAGCACGCTGACGGCCCCCGCACCACCTAAGGCTTCATCATGGCGACAATCGCACCATCCGATGCGACCGAGGCGGTGGTCACCTCCCCCGGGAAGCGCCCGCCCCGTCGCAAGTACGCGCAGCGGATGTATCCGCGCTGGTTCCTGCTCCCGGGCGCGGTCATCTTCTTCGTGCTCTTCATCGCGCCGACGTTCGCGTCGTTCTACTACGCGTTCACGCGATGGACGCTCTTCGACGTCGAGTTCATCGGCTTCGACAACTTCGTGACCTTCTTCACCGATCCGCAGCTGAGCAAGGGCTTCACCAACACGCTCATCTTCGGCACGCTCACCTCGGGCCTGAAGGTCGTCCTGGGCCTGCTGATCGGCGTGCTGCTGACCTCGGAGATCTGGGCTCGCGGATACCTGCGCGCCGTCGTCTTCTTCCCGGTGCTCGTGAGCACCGTGGGTGTCGGCATCACCTTCCAGGCCCTGATGGATCCGTACGACGGGCTCATCAACCGGGCGCTGGCGGTCGTCGGCATCGACGGACCGGGATGGCTGACCAACCCCGACCTCGCCCTGTACTCGATCATCATCGTCGACGTATGGCGCGGTGTCGGACTCGCGGCCCTCATCTACATGGCGGGGCTCGTCGCGATCCCGCAGGAGTACTACGAGGCGGCCAAGGTCGACGGAGCGGGCGCCTGGCACCGTTTCCGCAACATCACGCTGCCGCTGGTGCGCCCGGCGACCACGACGGTGATCATCCTGTCCCTCATCGGCGGCCTCCGTGAGTTCCAGCTGATCTGGGTCATGACCGGCGGCGGTCCGGGCTTCGCCAGCGACGTGCTCGCCTCGGTCATCTACAAGCAGTATGCGTATGGCTTCTACGGCCTGTCGACCGCCGGCAACGTGGTCCTGTTCGTCGTGGTCAGCGCCGTCATCCTGCCGCTGTTCTGGTGGCTCAACCGAAAGCAGACGGACCTGTGAACCGCACCGTTTCGCGCCACGTCTACGGCGCCACCGCCGTCCTGGTGTCGGCGATCATCTTCCTCGTCCCGTTCGCGTTCATCCTGGTCCAGTCGTTCAAGACCGGGCCGGACTCGGCGAGCCTGTCGTTCACGTGGCCGATCGACTTCGTCTTCTGGGAGAACGTGGTCACGGTCTTCCAGACCCGCGACTACATGCTCATCACGGCATTCATCAACAGCACGATCCTGACGGTGCTCTCCGTCTCGATCATGGTGGTCCTGGCCGCGATGATCGGCTGGGTGCTTGCCCGCCGCCCGTCGCGGTGGAATCCGATCTTCACGTTCTTCATCCTCGCCGGACTCATCGTCCCGCCGGCCATCGTGCCCACGGCCTGGATCATGCAGTCGCTCGGGATCTTCAACACGCTCGGCGGGCTCGCGCTCGTCGAAGTCGCCTACGGCATGTCGTTCTGCGTGCTGCTGTTCCGCGCGTTCGTGTCGAACATCCCCCGCGAGCTGGACGAGGCGGCCACGATCGACGGCGCTGGTCCGATCCGGCTATTCTTCCAGGTCGGGTTCCCGCTCCTGAAGAGCGTCATCGTCACGGCGATCGTCGTGCAGTCGGTGACGGTGTTCAACGACTTCGCCAACCCGCTGTACTTCCTGCCGGGTGAGGAGAACGCGACGGTGCAGCTGACGCTGTTCAACTTCCAGAGCCAGTTCCAGACCACCTGGAACCTGCTGTTCACCGACATCCTGCTCATCACGATCCCGCCGCTGCTGATGTACATCTTCTTCAACCGTCAGATCGTCGCGGGCATGACCTCCGGCGCCATCAAGGGGTGACACGCACCACATGAAACACCGTTACCTCGGGAACTCCGGGCTCAAGATCTCGGAGATCACCTACGGAAACTGGCTGACCCACGGATCTCAGGTCGAGAACGACGCCGCGACGGCGTGCGTGCACGCCGCCCTCGACGCCGGGATCACGACATTCGACACCGCCGACATGTACGCCAACACGGCGGCCGAGAAGGTCCTCGGCGACGCGCTGCGCGGACAGCGCCGCGAGTCGCTCGAGATCTTCACGAAGGCCTACTACCCGGTCGGGCCGCATGGTCCGAACGACATGGGCCTGTCGCGCAAGCACCTGATGGAGTCGATCGACGGGTCGCTGAAGCGGCTCGGAACCGACTACGTGGACCTGTACCAGGCACACCGCTGGGACAACGCCACGCCGCTGGAGGAGACCATGGTCGCCTTCGCCGACATCGTCCGCTCGGGCAAGGCGCTCTATATCGGCGTCAGCGAGTGGACGGCCGATCAGCTGCGCGCCGGTGCCGCCCTGGCGCGCGAACTGCGGATCCCGTTCGTCTCGAACCAGCCGCAGTACTCCGCCCTGTGGCGCATCATCGAGGAGGAGGTCGTCCCCGCCTCGCGCGAACTCGGCCTGTCGCAGATCGTGTGGTCCCCGGTCGCGCAGGGCGTCCTCACCGGCAAGTACCGCCCGGGCCACCAGCCGCCGTCGGGCAGCCGGGCCACCGACGGCAACGGCGGGGCCGAGATGATCGGCCGCTTCATGCGCGACGACGTCCTCGAGCGCGTTCAGAAGCTGCGTCCCATCGCCGATGAGCTCTCGCTGTCGATGGCACAGCTCGCCGTGGCGTGGGTGCTGCAGAACGACAACGTCGCTGCTGCCCTCATCGGCGCCTCGCGCCCCGAGCAGGTCCGTGAGAACGTCGCCGCATCCGGTGTCGTGATCCCCGCGGAGCTCATGGCGCGCATCGACGAGGCGCTGGGTGACGTGGTCGAGCGCGACCCGGCGAAGACCGCCGCGGAGTCGCCGGTGCGCTGACGCCGCGGAACACGCTCGCGCCCATCGTCCCGACCCGAACGGGACGATGGGCGCGATCTTGTCCTGTGCGCGCCCATGCCGTCCATCGCGCGTGGCACAGGCATGCGAAAGCCCCGCCGCCGAGATCCGTCCCGGCGGCGGGGCTTGATTCGTTCGTCAGTTCGACGTCAGGCGGTGGGTGCCGCCGACGACCTCCTCGACGCGGCCGTCCGGAAGGACGATCTCGGCGGGGAGCCCGTCGGGCAGCGCCGTCTCGAGCGTGAAGCCGTCGGCGTCCCGTCGCCACGCGACCGAGATCATGCCGTGGCGGGACTCGTACGAGGTCTCGGCCCAGTCGATGCCCGGGCCCGGCACGGGCTCGATGCGCACGCGGTCGTAGCCGGGTGCTGCGGGGCGGATGCCGCCGACGACCTGGTAGATCCAGTCGGCGACGGCTCCGAGGGCGTAGTGGTTGAAGCTCGTCATCTCGCCGGGGTTGATGCTCCCGTCGGGCAGCATCGAGTCCCAGCGCTCCCAGATGGTGGTGGCCCCCATCGTGACGGGGTACATCCACGACGGGTTGGCCTTCTCGAGCAGCAGTGCATAGGCATCGTCGACATGACCGGTCTCGGACAGCGCCCACGTGATGAAGGGCGTCCCGGCGAATCCGGTGGTGACGGTGTAGCCCGCTTCGCGCACCAGCTCGGCGAGGCGGTCGCCCGCTGCCGTCCGGTCATCCGCGTCGAGCACATCGAATGCGATCGCGAGGGCGTACACGGTCGTGCAGTCCGACCGCACGATGCCGTCGTCGACGTAGTGCTCGTTGAACGCCGCGCGCGTGCGGGCTGCGAGCTCCCGCCAGCGCTCGGCGTCGGCGGCTTCGCCGGCCATCGCCGCGGCCTCGGCCGCGAACCGCGCCGAGCGCACGAGGCACGCCGTCGCGACGACGGACGGGTCGGCCTTGGCGGCTGCGGGCTGATCCGGCGGAGCATCCGGGTCGAGCCAGTCGCCCAGCTGGTTGCCGAGGTCCCACAGACCCGTCGGGGAGATGTAGCGCTCCACCGACTCGAGGTGCAGCTTCATCGCCGGGTAGTGCGCGGTGAGCCGCTCGGCGTCGCCGTAGGCGGTCCACAGCGCCTGCGGCACCCAGACCGCCGCATCGCCCCAGATGGCCGTCGCCGCCCACGGGGGGAGGCTGAACCAGTCGGGCCAGTTCGCATACTTGAGCACGTCCGGCACGATCAGCGGCACACCGCCGTCGGACGAGTGCTCGGTCTCGGCGAGCAGATCGGCCAGCCAGCTGTCGAGGAAGTCCGCGATGTCGTACTGGAACAGGGCGGTCGCCGCGTAGGCGGAGAGATCGCCCGTCCACCCCAGACGCTCATCGCGCTGCGGGCAGTCGGTCGGGACGCTCAGGAAGTTGCCCTTCTGGCCCCACACCGAGTTGTGGACGAGCTGGTTCACGAGTGGCTCGGAGCACGCGAACCGGCCGGTGCGGCGCATCTCGGAGTGGACGACGACGGCTTCGAGGTCGTCGGCGGTGAGCTCTCCGGGCCAGCCGGTGACCTCGGCGTACCGGAAGCCGTGGAAGGTGAGGGTCGGCTCGAACGCGTCGACGCCGCCCGAGAGGATGAACACGTCACGGGCTTCGGCGCCGCGCAGCGGCCGGACTCCGAGTTCGCCGTCCTCGAGCACCTCGGCATGCCGGATCTCGATCTCGGTGCCGGCGGGACCTTCGACCGTGAACCGCAGCCAGCCGACGAGGTTCTGCCCGAAGTCGACGAGCGTGCGCCCGGAGGGCGACGTCCAGATCTCGACGGGGCGAAGAGCCTCCTGACGGCGCACGGGCGGTCCGCTCTGCGGGAAGAGGGTGGAACGATCGATCTCGACCGAGTGCGTCGCGAGAGGCGTGCTCTGCCCGCGGAGTCGCGCATCGATGGTCTGGCCGTTGTAGAGCGAGTTCCGCGTGGTCTCGGTCGTCTCGGCGGACCAGTCCTGTCCCGTCGGAACGCGCTGGGACGAGCCGTCGGCATACGTGATCTCGAGCACCGCCGCCACGCCGATCTCGTCGCCGTAGTTGGCGTTTGCCGTCGCGAAGCCGAGGTCACCCCGGTACCAGCCGTTGCCCAGGACCAGCTCGATGCGAAGCGGGCCGTCACCGCCTGCGACGAGGGCCCGGACGTCGTGCTCCTGGTAGGCGAGGCGCCACTCGTACGAGGTCCAGCCGGGGTCCAGCACGGAGTCCGAGACGGGAGAGCCGTCGATGCGGGCCTCGTACACACCATGGGCGGTGGCGCGGAGCACGGCGCCGGCGACCTGCGTCCGGGGCTGGTCCAGTGCGAGTTCGGTCCAGAATCGGGCCGCGGCGCTGCGGTCCGCGTCGGAGGCGAGGAAGAGCGCCCCGTCGAAGGGATCGGTCGTCATGTGTGTTCTCTCCTGGTGATGATGCGGCGGGGGCGCTGAGGGGGTCTCAGCCGGCGGCCCGCGCGGTGGCCGTGGCCAGGCGCGCGAGCTCCACCGAGCGGTGGTCGGCCCCGCCGGGGTACTGCATGGGGACGGGGATGTAGCCGAAGGCCACACCGGTACGGGGGTCTGCGAAGGCGAGGGCACCGCCGGCGCCGTCGTGCCCGAAGGCGCCGAGGCTGCCGAAGGGCTGCCGCGGCTGCGGAAGCATGAAGACCATGCCGAAGCAGTTCGGGATGCCCAGCACGCGGTCGGTGCCCCACGCGTGCTGCTGTGCCATCTCGGCGAACACCTCGGGATCGGCGATGCGGACGCCTCCGCCCGGCAGCGAAGCAGCGTAGACGCGTGACAGGCCCGCGGCCGACCCCACGCCGCCGATGGCCGCGAACCCGGCTCGCCGAACGGCGGGATTGTTCGTGCTCGCGCCGTCGGGCGATCGGTCGTCGGCGACGGCGAAGTTCGAGAACACCGCCTCGGAGACCGCATCCGACGGGGGGCGTGCGGCGGTCTCGGCCGCCTGCTCCGCGGTGAGCTCCACATCCCGGATCGGCACGTAGCGGCCGTCCTCGGATGCCGGCAGGCCCAGATGGAAGTCCGCCCCGAGCGGTCCGCGGATCGCCGACTCGTAAACGTCCTGCAGCGTGCGTCCGGTCACTCGGCGCACGAGCTCCTCCATGAGCACGCCGATCGTGAGGGCGTGGTACCCGAAGGCCGACCCCGGTCGCCACAGCGGCCGCTGCGCGGCGAGCGCACCGGCGGCGGCGCGGGAATCGGCCACATCCTCGAGGCTCAGGGGGCGTTCGACCAGCGGAAGCCCGGCCTGGTGCGAGAGCAGCTCCCGCACGGTGACCCGGCCTTTCCCGGCCGCGGCGAACTCCGGCCAGTGGTCGGCGACGGTGCGGTCGGGATCGATCAGGCCCTGGTCGATGAGGTGCGCGATGACGAGCCCGGCGACACCCTTGGTCGCCGAGTAGACGCCCGTCACCGACGCGATGGCGAGGTCCGGGCCGCCCGCGAGCTCGACGACGGTCTCGCCGTGCACCCGCACGCTCAGCTGAGCGCTGAACGTCGGGTCGGCCTCGAGCATGGTGGCGAACCGATCGGCGACGGAGCGGAAGGCGGGGTCGCATTCGCCGTGGAGCACATCGTCCATCATCGCGCCTCCTCGAGAGCGGCGGGCGATTGTGGCGCGCCGGTCTCGAACGGCCCGACGGAGACGTCGACGGTGGCCGGCAGGTCCTCGACCGAGAATCCCGCACGGAGTGCATAGGAGCCGGGCTCCGTACGCCAGCCCCCGTCCCAGTGCTGGAAGGCCCGCGCGGCGATCGGGATCTCGACCTGGACCGTCTCGCCGGCTGCGGCCGTCGCCACCGCGAAGCCGCCCAGCCAGCGCACGGGCCGGTCCACGTCGGAGGGCGTCGTGCGCTCGAGGTAGACCTGCGCGACCGTCTTGCCGGCACGGTCGCCCGTGTTGGTGAGGGTGAGTCGCGCGACCGCGTCCTCGCCCGCCGAGATCACCGCGGGGCCGTCGGCACGCTCCAGTGTCCAGGTCGTGTAACCCAGTCCGTGACCGAACGGGTATGCCGGCGACGTGCCCGCGCGCAGCCATGCGCGGTGGCCGACGTGGACGCCCTCGGCGTACTCGAGGGTGCCGTCGGCCGGCCGGGTGTTCCACACCGGCACCTCGGCTTCGACATCAGGCCACGTCACCGGCAGGCGGCCGCCAGGCTCGGCGTCCCCGCTGAGGACGGCGGCGAGCGCGTCTCCGAACTCCTGCCCCGGGAACCAGCTGACCAGCACCGCCGCCACCTGGTCGCGCCACGGCAGCACCACGGGTGCGCCGGAGTTGACCACGACGACCGTGCGGGGGTTGGCGGCGGCCACCGCGCGCACGAGGTCGTCCTGGCGTCCCGGCAGCGACAGGGAGGTGCGGTCGAAGCCCTCGGACTCGACTTCGGCCGAGGTCGAGACGACGACCACGGCGACCTCGGCGGCGGCGGCGTTCGTCACGGCTTCGGCGATGAGCGCGTCGGCATCCCGTGTCGAGGGCGGCACGCCGACTCCGAGGGCGAGGGCGTCCGGCAGGCCGCCGTCGACGGCGCGGAACGAGACCGCGACGAGCGCGTCGGGCGCGGGCGCGGGAAACTCGACCACCGCGGTCGGGGGATGGAGCACGGTCGCGGCCGGATCGTCGTCCGGGCGCAGTCGCAGTCCGCCGGCGGCGACCTCGGCGCCGTCGACGGTCACGGTGTAGTCGGCCAGCCCCACCACCCCGAGGCGCGCCGTCGCGTCTTCGTGGTCCGCGCGCCAGCGGAAGCTCATCTCGACGCGGTCGGCGAGCACCACCGGCGAATTCCAGGCGAAGCCGACGATGCGTGAGGCTCGGCGGTTCTCTTCGAGCGTCACGTCGCCCTCGGCGTCGAAGTACCGCACCGTCATGCCCGGCTCGCCGTCGGGCGACGTGAAGTCCTCGGCGGGCAGGTCCGCGATACCCCGCTGCACCACCGCGCCGAGCGACCACGTGACCTGCGCGCTCGGCCAGCGCGCTTCGAGGCCCGTGACCGGCGTGCTCACGGCGGCGGGGATCACCGTTGCGCTTCCGCCGCCCTGGGTCCGGGCCACGCGAGCGCCCTCGCCGATGAGCGCGATCGAGCCCGGCGACCCCAGGGGCAGGATTCCGTCGTTGGCCAGCAGGACGGATCCCGCGATCGCCGCAGCGTGGGCCGTCTCACGGGCGTCGTCGGCGGCGGGGCGCGACGGGGCGGGCAGGCTCGAGAGCGCGCCGACGCGCGCAGCGAGCGTCAGCAGGCGGTCCACCTTTCGATCGACGGCCTCGACGGGGATGCGTCCGTCCTCCACGGCGCGCACCAGCTCCGCACCCCAGGGTCCGTCGGGGCCGGGCATCGCGAGGTCCTGCGGGTGTCGTGCGCTCTCGAGTGAGCGCACCGCGGTCCAGTCGCTGACGACGACGCCGTCGAATCCCCATTCGTCGTTCAGCGGGGTCGTCAGCAGAGGACTCTCGGATGCCGTGGCGCCGTTGATCGAGTTGTACGCGCTCATGACCATCCAGCTGTCGCCCTCGATGACCGGCCCTTCGAAGGCTGCGAGGTAGACCTCGCGCAGAGCGCGGTCGGAGACGCGCGCGTCGAGGGTGAACCGCTCGGTCTCGGAGTCGTTCGCGACGTAGTGCTTCGCCGTCGCACCGACCCCGAACGACTGGATGCCGCGCACGTAGCAGGTCGCCAGCTCGCTCGTCAGCAGCGGATCCTCGCTGAACGCCTCGAAGTGGCGGCCGCCGTAGGGCGTGCGCTGGATGTTGATCGTCGGTGCGAGCACCACGTCCGCACCCTTTCGCACCGCTTCGCCGCCCAGCCCCCGGCCGACGCGCTCGACCATGTCGCGATCCCAGGAGGCGGCCACGGCGGTGGGCGACGGGAAGTTGACCGAGGGGGAGCGCTCATCCCACAGGGCGCCGCGCACCCCGGCCGGCCCGTCGGAGAGGACCATGGAACGCAGGCCGATCGAGGGCAGCGGGGCCGTCGACCACGAGTCCTGGCCTGTCAGCAGCAGCACCTTCTCTTCGAGCGTCAGCGACTCGCGCAGCCCGCGCAGATGCGTCCTGGTCTCGTCGTCCACAGCGTCGTCTCCACTTCGTCGTCGGATATCCGGGAAAACCGGTCATCGACATAATTTCACAGATTTCGCCCCGCTACCATGAGGGAATGGCGTCCCGCGGTCCGTACGCGAAAGGCCTCGCGAAGCGCGAGGAGATCCTCGATGCTGCCCTCGAGGAGTTCGCGCGGCGCGGCTACGACCGCACGTCGATGCGCGAGATCGCCCGGCAGGCGGGGCTCAGTCAGGCGGGACTGCTGCACTACTTCAGTACCAAGGAGGAGCTCTTCCTCTCCGTGCTGCGCCGGCGCGACGATCGGGCCACCGAGCCCGACGAGTACAGCCACGTCCACTCCGTCAGCCGGCTGCTGCGGGCCGTCGACCGCAACGCCGACGAGCCGGGCCTCGTCCGGCTGTTCGTGTCGATGTCGGCCGAGAGCGTCGACGGCGACGGCGTCGCCCATGAGTTCTTCGTCGAGCGGTATCGGTGGCTCATGGAGGAGATCGCCGGCGACATCCGCGCTCAGCAGGAGGCGGGCGATCTGTCTCCCGCGATAGATCCGGACGATGCAGCGTCGATCCTCGTCGCCGTCGCCGACGGACTGCAGCTGCAGTGGCTGCTCAATCCCGACGGCGTCGACATGGGAGCGCGCATCGCGAAGCTGTGGCAGATCATGAAGTCCGAGAAGTGATGCGGGCTCACTTGTGAAAACAGGTCATCGACCGGCATTCTGTCGGATGTGACCGAACGCGACTTCCCCCCGGGCTTCCTCTTCGGCGCTGCCACGGCGGCGCACCAGGTGGAGGGCGCCAACGTCGGATCCGACTGGTGGCACTTCGAGCACGACCCGTCCACGGCGGCGGTGGAGAGCTCGGGCGACGGCATCGACCACTTCCACCGGTTCGCATCCGACTTCGAACTCCTCGCGGGGCTCGGGCACACCGCACACCGTCTGTCGATCGAGTGGGCTCGGATCGAGCCCGCGCCCGGCGAGTTCAGCCTCGCGGCCCTCGATCACTACCGCACTGTGCTCGAGGCGCTGCGGGCCACGGGCATGACGAGCTTCGTCACGCTGCACCACTTCACCCTCCCGCAGTGGTTCGCCGAGCGCGGCGGGTGGCTCGCTCCCGACGCGCTGGAGCTGTTCGAGCGGTACTGCCGACGGGCGCTGTCGGCGCTCGGTCCCCTGATCGACTTCGTCTGCACCGTCAACGAGCCGCAGATGGTCGCGCTCCACGGCTACCTCGAGGGCTATCACCCGCCGGGCGTGACGAATCCGACGCTGTGGAAGCGCGTCGGGCGCACCCTGCTGGCTGCTCACCGGCGGGCGGTCGAGGCGACCCGTGCCGAGTCCGACGCGCAGCCCGGACTCGTGCTGCAGCTGCCGCACCTGGTGCCGGCGCGCGACGACGAGGCCGGACGCGCGTTCCACGCGTATATGGACGGCGAGATCGCCGAGCTGTACCTCGACGGCCTCACCGGCGAGTCGGCCGGCGACTGGCTGGGCGTGCAGTACTACCGGAAGAACTGGGTGGACCCGTCCTCGCCCACCATCTTCGCTCCGCCTCCCGAGGGCTACGCGGTCACGCAGATGGGCTGGGCGGTCTATCCGGACGGGCTGCGCCAGGTGCTCCATCGCGCGAGCCGCGTCGGACTCCCGCTCTACGTCACCGAGAACGGGATCGCGACCGAAGACGACGCCGAGCGCCTCGACTACCTCGAGTCGCACCTGCGCGCCGTGTCGGACGCGATCGCCGAGGGCGTCGACGTGCGCGGATACCTGCACTGGTCGGCCTTCGACAACTTCGAGTGGTCGGAGGGGTATCGCCCCAAGTTCGGGCTCATCGCCGTCGATCGCGAGGGCGACTTCGAGCGCCGGCCGAAGCCGAGTGCGCATGCCTTCGAGCGCGTCGCCCGCACGGGTCGCATCGCGGCGTGCCGGGAGGGCGCTCCCGGACGCTGAGCGCGGCGTGAACGCGAGGAGAACGTCGCAGGAATCCCTTCGGATCTGGCCGCGGATGATGGCGGTGCACCCGATGAGACCCCTAGTCTGAGCGGCGTACCCGATTGATAGGGAGTCCTCAGAAATGAAGAGATCGTCACGCCGAGCCCTCGGACTCGTCACCGCCGCCGTCGCCGGCGCGTCGCTGGTGCTCGTGGCACCGGGCGTCGCACTCGCCGACAAGGGCGGCATCGCGAACCCGGGCAGCGAGAAGAACAACGGCCGGTTCCAGGCCGTCCAGCTGCTGTCGTTCAACGACTACCACGGCCACATCGCGTCGCCCGACTTCCATGAAGACGAGGACGACCCCGACTTCGACCCGGCGGACCTCTTCTACGGCGCCAACGACGTCGGCGGTGGCGAGTTCCTCGCCTCGAAGCTCGCCGAGCTGCGCGAGGACGCGCCCAAGGACCGCACCCTGACGGTCGCCGCCGGCGACCTCATCGGCGGCTCTCCGTTCCTCTCGGGCCTGTTCCACGACGAGCCGTCCGTGGAGTCGCTCGAGGCCATCGGCCTGGACCTCTCGTCGGTGGGCAACCACGAGTTCGACGAGGGCACCGAAGAGCTGCTGCGCATGCAGAACGGCGGGTGCCACCCCGACGACGGCTGCTACTTCCCCTCGGCGCCGTACGACGGCGCGGACTTCGAGTGGCTCGCCGCGAACGTCATCGAGAAGGACGGCGGGGAGTCGCTCCTCCCGGGCACCTCGGTCGAAGAGGTCGACGGCATGAAGATCGGCTTCATCGGGATGACGCTCGAGGCCACGCCGACGCTCGTGAGCCCCGCCGGCGTCTCCACGGTGGACTTCCTCGACGAGGTCGAGACGGCCAACGCCGAAGCCGCGAAGCTGCAGGAGATGGGCGTCGAGGCGATCGTCGTCCTGCTCCACGAGGGCGGCCTTCCGACCGGCGGCGGCGTGGGCGACTGCGTCGGCGTCTCGGACCCCATCCTGACGATCGCGTCGGACATGGACCCCGCGATCGACATGCTCGTGACCGGTCACACCCATCAGCCGTACGTCTGCTCGATCGCCGACCCGAACGGCGACCCGCGCCTCGTGACGTCGGCGGCGTCGTACGGTCGCGTCGTCACCGAGACGGCGCTGGTCATCGACACCAAGACCGGTGACGTCAACCGCAAGAAGACGTCCGCGCAGAACCACCTGGTGACCGGTGTCGAAGCCGCCCCCGAGATCACCTCGATCGTCGAGAAGTGGGACGCCCTCGCCGGCGAGATCGGCGGTCGCGTCGTGGGCACGGTCGCCGAGGACATCACGGGCGACTCCGGCGGCGACCGCGGCATCGAGACGCCGATGGGCAACCTCGTGGCAGACGCCATCCTGTGGGGCACGGACGGCGCCGACGAGGGTGGAGCCGAGATCGCCTTCATGAACATCGGCGGTGTGCGCGCGTCGCTCCTGCTCGCGCCCAAGTACGACGAGGGCCCGGGCGAGGTGACCTACGCCGAGGCGTACGACGTCAACCCGTTCGGCAACCTGATCGTCAGCATCGACATGACCGGCGCCGACATCAAGGCCGTGCTCGAGCAGCAGTACGACCCCAGCCGCAGCCGGAACTACCTCGCGCTCGGTGTGTCGGAGGGCTTCGAGTACACGTGGGACGACGGCCAGCCGCAGGGAAGCAAGGTCAGCGACATGCAGCTGAACGGCGTCGACATCGACCCGGCCGGCACGTACCGCGTCGCGGTGTACAACTTCCTGGCCGGTGGCGGTGACTCGTTCACGGCGTTCACCAATGGAACCAACCTGCTGGGCGGCCCCGAGGACCTGGCGAACTTCGTCGCGTTCCTCGAGGCGAATCCGGGCCTCACGGCTCCCGGCGACCGCGTCGCGGGGCTCTGACGCCGGCGGAACCGGCGAGCAACGGCGCCGGCGGTGCGGGATCGGTCCCGCACCGCCGGCGCCGTGTCGTCGAGCCCGGCGTGCCGGGCAGCTGGGCGCCCCGCCGCCTCAGCCGCTGCGGTCGTGTCGGACCCGTTGAGGGATGGGGCGCCGACGGCGAGCCGGAGGAAGGTGCGGTGGCCACGGTGCCGATGCC
The DNA here is from genome assembly GCA_029319145.1 of Microbacter sp. GSS18. NCBI lineage: Bacteria > Pseudomonadati > Bacteroidota > Bacteroidia > Bacteroidales > Porphyromonadaceae > Microbacter > Microbacter sp. GSS18. The sequence continues at coordinate 3,987,342 of CP119753.1, forward strand.
GCACCCGCACGGTCGCGGGCTGACCCGAACGGAGCGGTAGTGTTGCCGACATGAGCACGACGCCCCCCGGCTGGTACGACGACGGACATGGTGCCCTGCGCTGGTGGGACGGAGCCGCGTGGACTGAGCATGTCGCCCAGCCCGACCCGGAGCCGGCCGGTGCCGGCGACGGCGAGGCGCTGCCTCCCGAGCTCGCGCCCGAGCTCGATCCCGCGGCCGCATCGTCGGTCGGAGTCCCTGCGCCCGGAGAGGTGCCCGACTACGCCGCCTACGGCGGTGGTGCGCAGCAGCCGTACCCGGGGGCCCACCCGGCCGGCGCGTTCGTCTCGGCCACCGAGCAGAAGAAATCCCGGGCGTGGATCGTGTGGGTCGTCGTCGGGGTGGTCCTCCTCGGCATCGTGATCGCGGCGGCCGTGCTGATCCCCCTCCTGATCCTGGGCGCCTCGACGGGCGGCGGGCAGGGTCAGCAGCAGTCATCCTCGACGTTCGACGTCGACGACAGCGTCGTGCTGTCCACGGACGACGACTTCGCCGTCGTCGACACCGTCGCCCTCTACGACAGTGCGTGGCAGAATGCGGACTGCGACGAGTACATCGCCTCGACGACGGTGGAGTTCCGCGAGTCGGGCGGGGGATATGCCGACTGTGCGGAGTTCGAGGCGGATGCCGCGGCCACCATCGAGAGTCTCGACGACTACGCGGTGCTCGTCACGACGGTCTCGTTCGACAGTGACACGGCCCTGGTGATCACCACCGAGACCTACACGAGCATGTACGACCAGCAGGGCATGCCCACCGACGAGCCGGTCGAGTACGACGACACGCTCTACTACCTTCTCGTCGACGTCGACGGCGAGTGGCTCATCGACGGCGTGGAATACGACTGATGGCGGCACCGAAGGTCGGCGCGGAGCGGACTCCGCGCTTCGTCCTCACGTGCATCGGCGTCGGCCTGCTGGCCGGCCTCCTCTCGGGGCTGTTCGGCGTCGGCGGCGGCACGGTCATCGTCCCGCTGCTCGTCCTCATCCTGGGGTTCGACCAGCGCCTGGCCGCCGGCACGTCCCTCGCGGCCATCGTCCCGATCGCGACCGTCGGCGTCATCTCGTACGCCTCCCACGGCGAGGTGGCCTGGATCGCGGCCCTGATCCTCGCCGGCGCCGCCGTCATCGGCGCGCAGATCGGCACGTGGATGCTGGCGCGCCTGCCGCAGACCGTGCTCCGCTGGGGATTCATCGGCTTCCTTGCCATCGTCATCGTGATGCTGTTCGTCGTCATCCCGTCGCGCGACGCGGGTCTCGAGCTCACCTGGGTGTCGGGTGTCGGCCTGGTGCTGCTGGGTCTGGTGACCGGTGTGCTGTCGGGCCTCCTGGGCGTCGGCGGGGGCATCGTCGTGGTCCCCGCGCTCATGATCGTGTTCGGCACGAGCGACCTGCTGGCCAAGGGGACGTCGCTGCTCATGATGATCCCGACCGCGATCTCGGGTACGATCGGCAACTTCCGCCGCGGAAACGTCGACCTCTTCGCGGCCGTGCTGGTGGGTGTCGCGGCGTGCACCACGACAGCGCTGGGAGCCTGGCTCGCCACGCTCATGGATCCGCTCGTGGCCAACATCACCTTCGCGCTCTACCTCGCCTTCATCGCCGGCCAGATGGCGTACAAGACCATCCGCAGCCGTCGGAAGTGACCCGCACCGGCCGCCCAGGGCGGCTCGGTAGGATGGCACGGTGCCAGTGAACCCCGAGCTCGCGGGTCGTGTCTTCCCCGCGACGGACCCCTACCTGGTCGGACGCGAGAAGGTGCGCGAGTTCGCGCGCGCCGTCTTCGCCGACGACCCCCAGCATCTCGATCCCGCCGCCGCCCAGGCTCTCGGCTACCCCGACGTCGTCGCGCCGCCGACCTTCGCGATGGTCGTGCAGGACCTCACGCTGCAGCAGCTGCTGAGCGAGCCCGACTCGGGCATCGAGCTGTCGCACGTGCTGCACGCCGAGCAGCGGTTCCGCTACACGCGGCCGATCGTCGCCGGCGACGAGCTCACGGCGCAGCTGACCGTGACCGGCATCCGCACCATCGGGGGCAACGCCATGGTCACCAGCGACGCCGAGGTGACGGATGCCGCCGGAGCCCACGTCGTGACCGCGACTTCGGTGCTGCTGGTCGGGGAGGGCGACGCATGAGCGAGCTGACCGTGGGCGACGTCGTCGCCGAGCGCACCGTCCACCTCACGCGCGAGTCGCTCGTGCGCTACGCGGGCGCGTCGGGCGACTTCAACCCCATCCACTATCGCGACGACGTCGCGGCGGCCGTCGGCCTTCCGGGGGTGCTCGCCCACGGCATGCTGACGATGGGACTCGCCGTCGAGACCGTGGTGCCGTGGCTGGGCGATTCCGGGCGCATCCTCGAGTACGGCGTGCGGTTCACCCGCCCGGTCGTGGTCGATCCCGAGACCGGTGCGGACGTGTCCGTGACCGCGAAGGTCGGCCAGATCGACGATGTGGTCATCCGCCTCGACCTCACGGTCGCGCACGGCCAGACGACGGTGCTCGGCAAGGCCCAGGTGCGCGTCCGGGTCTCGTGACGATGCCAGAGATCGACCCCATCCCGCTCTCCGAGCTCACGACGCTGCGCACCGGCGCGGCTCCGGCCCGCATGTTCGAGGCACGCACCCGCGACGAGCTCGTCGGGATCCTCCGCGAGCTGTGGGCCGAGCACGAGCCCGTGCTCGTCCTCGGCGGCGGATCGAACCTCTTCGCGGGAGACGAGCCGTTCGACGGCGCGGTCGTCCGCGTCCGAACATCGGGCATCGAGCGGCGGCCCTCGCCGCGGGAGGGCTACGCGCGGCTTCGCGTCGAGGCGGGCCACGACTGGGATGCGCTGGTCGCGTACGCCGTCGCCGAAGGGCTGGCCGGCATCGAGGCGATGTCGGGGATCCCCGGCACCGTCGGCGCCGCACCGGTGCAGAACGTCGGCGCGTACGGTCAGGAGATCGTGCAGACGCTGGTCGAGGTCGATCTGATCGACGAGTCCACCGGAGAGGTGTCGACCGTCCCGGCCTCGGGGCTCGGCCTCGGGTTCCGCACCTCGGTGCTCAAGCACCACTACGGATCGGTGCCCGAGCGTTCGGCGGTCATCCTCTCGGTCACGCTCGAGCTCGCCGAGGTCGGTCACGCCGCCCGCCCCATCCCCGGCAGGCAGTTGCGCTCAGCGCTCGGTCTCGCCGAGGGCGAAGCGGTCACGGTCCAGTGGATCCGCGATCATGTCCTCGCCACCCGGCGGAGCAAGGGCATGGTGCTCGACGCCGCCGATCCCGACACCCGCAGCGCCGGATCGTTCTTCCAGAACGCGATCGTTTCGGCGTCGTTCGCCCGCACGCTCCCCGAGGACTGCCCGCAGTGGCCCGTCGCGCCCGACATGGATCCGGTGCTCGTCATCCCGCTCGCGACGTTCGACGGCTACGTCCCCCCGCCTCACGGAAGCGCCTCGGACGTGAAGGTCAGCGCCGCCTGGCTCATCGAGCACTCGGGTCTGCGCAAGGGCTTCAAGCTGCCGCGCTCGCGGGCCGGGCTGTCGACCAAGCACGCCCTCGCACTCACCAACCGCGGCAGCGCCACCGCCGCTGAGGTCGCCGAGCTGGCCCGGTTCATCCAGGGCCGCGTGCAGTCCGAGTTCGGACTGATCCTTCAGCCCGAGCCGGTGCTCGTCGGCGTCGACCTGTAGTCGGGGAACGCTACGCGAACAGCTCCTGCAGGCGGCGGACGCCCTCGAGCAGGCCCTCGTCGCCGAGGGCGTACGACATCCGCAAGTAGCCGCTGGGTCCGAAAGCCTCGCCGGGCACGACCGCGACCTCGACCTCGTCGAGGATGAGGTCGGCGAGCTCGAGCGTCGTGTGCGGTGTCTTGCCGCGCCACTCACGGTCCAGCAGTCCTCGCACGTCCGGGTACACGTAGAAGGCGCCGAGGGGGTTCGGCACGACGACGCCGGCGATCTTCGACAGCTCGGCGACGATCAGCTGCCGTCGGCGGTCGAAGGCGACGCGCATCTGCTCGGCGTCGTCCTGCGGGCCCGTGAGCGCGGCGAGCGCGGCGCGCTGCGCGACGTTGTTGACGTTGCTCGACAGGTGCGACTGCAGGTTGGCCGCGAGCTTCATGGCGTCCTTGGGTCCCACCATCCAGCCCACGCGCCACCCGGTCATCGCGTAGGTCTTCGCGACGCCGTTGACGAGGATCGTCTGGCCGGCGACCTCGGGGACGGCCTCGACGATCGACACCGCCTTCGCGCCTTCGTAGACCAGGTGCTGGTAGATCTCGTCCGAGATGACCCAGATGCCGTGCTCGAGAGCCCACTCGCCGATCGCCTTCGTCTCCTCGGGCGTGTACACGGCTCCGGTGGGGTTCGAAGGCGACACGAAGACGAGTGCCGTGGTCTTGTCGGTGCGGGCCGCCTCGAGCTGCTCGACGGTGACCTTGTAGTCCTGGTCGGCGCCGGCGAACACCGGCACCGGGGTGCCGTCGGCGAGCGCGATCGCCTCGGGATAGGTCGTCCAGTAGGGCGCGGGCAGCAGCACCTCGTCGCCCGGGTTCACCACGGCCTGGAACGCCTGATAGACCGCCTGCTTGCCGCCGTTGGTCACGACCACCTGTGCTGGCTCGACCGCCAGACCCGAATCCCGGAGGGTCACATCGGCGATCGCCTGGCGCAGCGCGGGCAGGCCCGCCGCCGGGGTGTAGCGGAAGTTCGCGGGGCTCGTCAGCGCCTCGGCGGCGGCGTCCACGACCGACTGCGGCGTGGCGAAGTCGGGCTCGCCGGCGGCGAAGCTGATGACGGGACGTCCTGCGGCCTGCAGCGCCTTGGCCTTCGCGTCGACCTTCAGGGTCGCCGACTCGGCGATGGCGGAGAGCTTGCGGGACAGGGGAGCGCGTTCGGTCACATAGGGAATGGTAGTCGTCGGCATCCGCTCCCGCCGCAGGGATGACCTCCCGCATCCACCGAATGGTGGACACGGGTTCGGACGTATGGCCCTGCCGCGCCGGTGGCACCGCGCGGGAGGGTGGGGTCATGGACGAGAACGTGGTGCGGGTGCGGAACCTGCGCAAGGAATACGGAAGCCGTGCGGTGGTCGACGACGTGTCGTTCGACATCGGCCGCGGCGAGACGTTCGCCCTGCTGGGGCCGAACGGTGCGGGCAAGTCGACGACGGTGGAGATCCTCGAAGGGTTCCGCCGGCGCACGGGCGGCGAGGTGTCGGTGCTGGGCGAGGACCCGGCCACCGCGCACCTGTCGTGGAAGGCGAGGATCGGCGTCGTGCTGCAGACCTCGGGCGACCTCGGCGTGCTGACGGTGCGCGAGCACGTCCAGCAGTTCGCGGGCTTCTTCCCGAACCCGCGCGACGTCGACGAGGTGATCGCCGCGGTCGGTCTCGACGAGCAGGCCGGCATGCGGGTGAACAAGCTCTCGGGCGGCCAGCAGCGTCGCGTCGACGTGGCGCTCGGGATCGTCGGCAATCCCGAGCTGCTGTTCCTCGACGAACCGACGACGGGCTTCGATCCGCAGGCCCGTCGCGACTTCTGGGGCATGATCCGCACGCTGTCGCACAACGGCACGACGATCCTGCTGACGACGCACTACCTCGACGAGGCGGCCCACCTGGCCGACCGCGTCGGGATCATCGTCGGCGGCAAGCTTCGCGCGATCGGCCCGGTGGGGACGATCGGCGGGGAAGACGCGCGCACCCCGCTCGTGCGCTGGAGCGAGAACGGGGCGCCGCGCGAGCAGCGCACCACCGAGCCCGGACGCTTCGTGGCCGACCTGGTCGCGCGCGCCGGGGCCGAGCCGGCGGACGTCGAGATCGTGCGTCCGTCGCTCGAGGACATCTACCTCGGCCTCGTGGCCGAGGACGCCGGCGCCGCAGAGACGGCCCCCGCTGTGAAGGAGGGATCGCGATGAGCACCGTCACCGAGGTCAGGAGGCCGCGCAGCCGCGCAGCGCGCAGCACGTTCGGCATGGGACTGTGGCGGTCCCGGTTCGAGCTCAAGCAGTACTTCCGGTCGCTGGACACGATCGTCTTCACGTTCCTGTTCCCCATCGTGATGCTCGCGCTGTTCACGGTGGCGTTCGGATCCGACGGCGACATGCAGCCGGCCCCGGGTCTGCCGCCGGTCTCGGTCGCGCAGATGTACCTGCCCAACATGGTCGCGGCGGGGCTGCTGCTGTCGGGCTTCCAGAACCTCGCGATCGACATCGCGGTGGAGCGGTCCGAGGGCGTCCTCAAGCGCCTCGGCGCGACGCCGCTGTCGCCGGTCAGCTACTTCCTGGGCAAGATCGGCCAGGTCGCCGTCACCGGCATCCTCCAGGCGGGGCTCATCCTGGTCTTCGCGGCGGTCGTTTTCCAGGTGCCGCTGCCGACCGAACCCGAGAAGTGGGCCACCTTCGCGTGGGTGTTCCTGCTCGGCATCGTCGGCTCGTCTCTGCTCGGCGTCGCGATCTCGTCGGTGCCGCGCACGGCCCGCAGCGCGACGGCGGTGATCATCCCGATCGTGCTCGTGGTGCAGTTCCTGTCGGGCGTCTACCTCTTCTTCTTCATGCTCCCCGACTGGCTCCAGAACGCCGCGAGCTTCCTGCCCGTGAAGTGGATGGCGCAGGGCATGCGGTACGTGTTCCTGCCCGACTCCTACGCGGCGCTCGAGCAGAACGGCGAGTGGAACCTCGCCGGTGTCGCGATCGCCCTGGCGGTGTGGCTGGTGGTCGGGCTCGTGCTCGCTCGCGTGTCCTTCCGCTGGATTCGCCGCGACGCGTAGCCTGAGCCGGGAAGGGGGACGCGGCGAGATGTTCGACAGACGATGGTGGGACGCGGCGATGATCGCCGCGTCCCTCATGGTCGTCCTCGCGATGGCGGTGGGGCTCAGCAACGCTTCGACCGCCGATGTCGTGGCCGGCTCCGTCGCCCTCGTCCTGATCGTGGCCGCGTACGTCGTCGTCGCTCGTCCCGGGCTGCGCGACGAGCGGGAGTGGCGGCAGCCGGTGTTCGCCGTCATGGCGGGCACGGCGCTCGCCGTCGGCTGTGCCGGCGAGCCGTTCTTCGCCATCATGCAGGCGATCGCCTACCCCATGGTGTGGGTGCTCACGATCGGCAAGCGCAAGGCCGTCGTGGGATCGGTGGTGATCGCGCTCGGGACGTTCGTCGGCTTCGCGCTGTTCGGCGGCATCCTCGACGGCGGTGACGCGATCCGCACATCGCTGACGTCCGCCGCGGCGACATCCGGCTTCGGCCTGGCCTTCGCGATCGCGTTCGGCCTGTGGATCTCGGGCATCGTCGAGTACGGCCAGGAGCGCGCGCGTCTCGTGGCCGAGCTCACCGCAGCCCAGGCCGAGATCGAGGCGCTGAGCCGCGATCGGGGCGCAGCCATGGAGCGCGAGCGGCTCGGCCGCGACATCCACGACACGCTCGCGCAGACCCTGGCCGGCCTGACGCTGATCGCCGAGCGCGCCGGTCGGCAGTTCGGCGACGGACGTCCCGAGGCGGCCGCAGAGAGCATCGCGACCGTCGAGCGTCTGTCGCGCGACGCCCTCGCCGAGGCCCGCGGGCTCGTCGCGCGGATGGCAGCGGTCCCCTCGGACGCGGCGCTCGGCGACGCGGTGGACCGCCTCGTCGACCGGTTCCGCGCCGAGGTCGGCCTCACGATCGACCTCGACCTCGACCTCGATACGGCCGGCGCGGTGTCACGCGAGGCGCAGCTGGTCATCCTTCGATGTCTGCAGGAGGCGCTGTCCAATGTGCGCAAGCACGCCGCCGCGACCCACGTCGAGGTGCGGGTCGCCACCGGGAAGGACGGGGCCGCCCTGCTGACCGTGGCCGATGACGGCCACGGCTTCGATCCGGACGCCGTCCGCAGTGGATTCGGGCTCGACGGCATGGGCGATCGCGTCGCGCTCGCCGGGGGAGCGCTCGATGTGGACAGCGGCGCCGGCGCCGGCACGACACTCACCGTTCGCCTGCCCGCGACCACCGTCCAGGCAGGGGGCGCGGCATGATCCGGCTGCTGATCGCGGATGACCATCCCGTCGTGCGGGCGGGCCTGGTGGGCCTGCTGTCGGACGAGCCAGGCTTCGAGGTCGTCGGCGAGGCCGCCGACGGCGAGCAGGCCGTTCGGGTCGCCGCGGCGACCTCTCCGGACGTCGTGCTGATGGACCTTCGGATGCCGGGCGTGGACGGCGTCGAGGCGACGGCGCGCATCACGGCGGCGGGCGCATCGAAGGTGCTGATCCTCACGACCTACGAGTCCGACGACCAGATCCTCGCCGCGATCGAGGCGGGCGCGAGTGGCTACCTGCTCAAGGCCGCGCCGCAGGACGAGATCGTCGCCGGCATCCGCTCGGTCGCCCACGGCCAGACCGCGCTCTCGCCGCAGGTCGCGGTGCGCCTGGTGGAGCGCATGCGGCAGCCCGCGGCCGCCCCCGCGCCAGCGCTCAGCGCCCGCGAGCTCGACGTGCTGCGTCTGGTCGCCCGCGGCCGCAGCAACAAGCAGGTCGCCGCCGATCTGGGGATCGGCGAGTCGACCGTGAAGACCCACCTGCTGCGCACCTTCGAGAAGCTGGGCGTCGCCGACCGCACGCGCGCCGTCACGCTCGCGATGGAGAAGGGCCTGCTCGACTGATCGTCGGCGGCGGGATCACTCCTCTCCGCCCGCGGGCCACGCGGCGAGCATGACTCCGAGGCCCGCGACGAGGCGGGCGAAGCTGCGGTCGACGTCGCGGGGCAGGCCGAATCCGGCCGTGGACTCCAGCGCGGTGAAGCCGTGGAGAGCCGAGCGCACGGCGCGTGCGGCGTCGACGGCGTCCGTCCCCGTGATGCCGTAGCCGGCGAGCACCGCGTTCACGACGACGAGCGTCCGGTCCGCGCCGGGGTTCGACGCGCTCGCGCGCTGCGTGGCGGCGTAGCGGCCCGGGTGCTCGAGGGCGTACGCGCGATAGGCGGCGCACAGGCGCGCGAGCGCGTGGGGCCCGGCGACGCCGACGGTGGCGGCTGTCAGCGCGTCCGCCAGGGCCCCGGCGGCGTCGACGGCGACCGCGTGGCGCAGGGCGTCGAGCGAGGCCACGTGCTTGTACAGGCTGGGCACGCGGACGCCGAGCCGGTCGGCCACGGCGGCGAGCGTCAGGGCGTCCCAGCCCAGGTCGTCGGCGATGTCCCCCGCGGTCTCGGTCACGAGCGCGGGGGACAGGCCCGCCCTAGGCATCCGAGGCCGTGCGTCGGCAGAAGCCGGCGAGGATCTCGCCGACGACGTCGGGCCGTTCTGCGTGCGGGTAGTGCCCGGCATCGTCGATGAGGGTGACCTCGCCGCCGAGCCGGTCGGCGATCCACTCCGCCTCGGCGGCGGGGTCGGCGAAGTCGGGGTCGAGCTCGCCCATGACGACGGCGACCGGCGCCGACACATCGGCGAGGCGCTGTTCGGCCACCGCGTGGTCGGTGCGGGTGGTCGCCGTGAACGCCCGCCGGTAGCCCGGGCGGCGCATCGACGCGCGGATGCGGGCGCGATGCTCGTCGAAGTCCGCGGGCTTGACGCCGGGGGAGAGCGACGGCAGATACGTCAGCCACGCGGCGCGGGCCCACGGCCCCGCCATCATGATGCGGAAGACCAGGCCCAGCACGGGGTTCATCGGCGGGTTGCGCACGAACGGTCCGATGAGGACGAGGCCTGAGATCGCCGACGGGTCCTCGGCCGCCGCCCAGACCGCGGCTCCCGCGCCCATGGAGTTGCCGACGAGCACGGCTGGTCCGCCGAGGTGGCGAGCGAGGGCGAGGGCGTCCGAGCCGGCGGCGGCGTCGTCGAAGGCGTCGAAGGTGACATCGCTGTCGCCGTGACCGCGCAGGTCCATGGCGGCCACGCGGAAGCCGGCCGCCGCCAGGGCGGGCACGGTGAACCGGAACGATGAGGCGAGATCGCCCATCCCGGGTATGCAGACGACCAGCGGGCCGTCCCCGGTGACGCGGTAGGCGATGCGTCCGCCCGGCCGGTCCAGATGCTGCACGGGGAGCTCTTCGAAGGTCGATGCGTTCACGATCACTCCTTTGCTCGTTGTCTTAGCCATAGGGCTAATGGTATTAGCCAACGAGGCAGTGCGCAAGACATTTCTCGACGGGCGCATGCGGTGAAACGCGGTCCCGCGTATGATGGCACTCGGTTTCATTCTTTCGGCACCCGATGAAGGGACATCCGCCATGGCCGACGCCGCCACCTACACCGCCCCCGTCGACGACTACGCCTTCCTCTACGGCGAGGTCTTCGGCGCCGACGTCGTCGAGCGCGCGACCGACGGAGCCATGTCGGCCGAGGACGCGATCGACGTCCTCACCGCCGCGGGCGAGTTCGCCTCCGAGGTGCTCGCTCCGCTCGATCAGCCGGGCGACACGGTCGGCGCGACGCTCGTCGACGGGCAGGCGCGCCTGCCCGAGGGCTTCGCCGACGCGTACCGGGCGCTCGTCGAAGCCGGGTGGATCACCGCCGAGGCGCCCGAGTCCGCCGGCGGCGACGGGCTGCCCACCCTCATCCAGAACGGCCTCGGCGAGATCTGGAACGGCTCGAACATGGCGTTCGCGCTGAACTGGATGCTGACCTCCGGTGCCATCCACGCCCTCGACGCCGTGGGCTCGCCCGAGCTGCGCGAGACCTACCTCGCTCCCATGGTCGAGGGTCGCTGGACCGGCACGATGAACCTCACCGAGCCGCAGGCCGGCACCGACCTCGGCGCCATCCGCACGATGGCCACGCCGAACGACGACGGCACCTGGTCGATCACCGGACAGAAGATCTTCATCACGTGGGGCGACCACGACGTCGCCGACAACATCGTGCACCTCGTGCTCGCGCGCACCCCCGACGCCCCCGAGGGCGCCAAGGGCATCTCGCTGTTCGTCGTGCCGAAGTTCCTCGTGAACGACGACGGCAGCCTGGGCGAGCGCAACGGCGTGCAGACCGTCTCGCTCGAGCACAAGATCGGCATCCACGCGAGCCCCACGTGCGTCCTGGCGTACGAAGGCGCGACCGGGTATCTCGCGGGCGAGATCGGCGGGGGCCTCGCCGGCATGTTCGTCATGATGAACTCCGCCCGCGCCGGCATGGGCCTGCAGGCGACCGGGGTCTCGGACCGCGCGTACCAGCGTGCGCGTGCCTACGCCGAGAGCCGGGTGCAGGGCCCGGTCATGGACCGGCCCGCGGGGACGACGATCGCTGGTCACCCCGACGTGCGCCGGCTGCTGCTGTCGATGTCGAGCGAGATCTTCGCGATGCGCGCGATGGGCGTCCTCGTCGGAGACCTCTTCGACCGTGCCGACAGCGACGGCACGCTCGCGATGGCCGAGTTCTTCGTGCCGATCTTCAAGGGCTGGACCACCGAGGAATCACTGCGCATCACCTCCGACGCGATCCAGGTGCACGGCGGCATGGGCTTCATCGAGGAGACCGGGGTCGCCCAGCACTACCGCGACGCGCGCATCATGCCGATCTACGAGGGCACGACGGCCATCCAGTCCAACGACCTCATCGGCCGCAAGCTCATCCGCAATGAGGGTGCGACGGCATCCGAATTGTTCGCGCGGATCGAGGCGACGATCGCCGACCTCCGCGCGAGCGACGACACGGTCGCCGTGCGGACGGCGGAACGGCTCGAGCGCGCGGTCGGCGCCGCCCGCCGCGCCACCGATGCGATGCTCGACTTCGCCTCGTCGCAGCGGGACGCCTACGCCGTGAGCGTGCCCTACCTCATGCTGCTCGGCACCCTCGCGGGCGGATGGATGCACGGCCTCGCCGTCGTCGCCGTGCTCGGCCACGACGCTCCGGCCGCCGCCGACGCCCAGCGCCTGACGGAGGCGGACTTCTACGGAGCCCACCACCTGTCGCGCGTGCACGCGCTCGCAGAGACGGTCGCCGCGGGCGAGATCGACTGATCCCGCGCGCCGCTCACGCGGCGTCGTGGAGCGCCTGGACGAGGTCGCGGGCGTGGGGGAGCGCGACCATGTCGTTCCGGACGGCGCGCGCCGCCGCGCGCATCCGGGGATCCTCGATGGCGGTCCGCACCGCGTCTGCGAGCACATCGGCGAGGTCCGGCCCTGCGTCGAGCTCGAGCCCCACCCCGATGTCCCGCACCCGCGCCGCGTTGATCCACTGGTCCGTGGCGAACAGCGGGATGACGACCTGGGGTACGCCTGCGGCGAGAGCCGTCGTCGTCGTCCCGAATCCGCCGTGGCCGACCATCGCGGCGGTGTGCGGCATCACCTCTGCCTGAGGCCACCACTGCTCCACCCGCACGTTGTCCGGCCAGGGCCGCAGCGCCTCGGCGGTGCCGCCTTCCCCGGTCGTCAGGAGCACGCGGGCGTCGACACCCCCCAGCGCCGCCATCACCGATCTGTAGAGACCCTCGAACGCCATCGTGGCCGCCACCGATCCGAAGGTCGCGTAGACGAGGGGAGCATCGGGGTCGCCCCAGCTCGGGAGCGCGCCGCCGCGGTCTCGATCGGATGCCGGGAGCCGGAACCGGTGCACCGAGCGCGGAGCCGCGGTCTCGACGGACCCTTCGTCGAACACCTCCGGCGCGTGCGTGAACAGCGGCGCTCGGAGCGCAGCATCGGCGAGGCTGCGATCGGCCAGATCCAGCTCGCGTTCGAAAGCGGCCAGCGACGACCGAAGCCCGTCGACCATGAACTGCACCATCGTGACGGTCCCGATGCCGTATTGCACGTGGGGAACGCTGCGCAGCTGCGACGCCACGAGCGACGCGACCTCTGCCGGCTCGCGCAGCACCAGGTCGGGCGCGAAGGCGTCGATGTGGGCGAGCATGCCGGGCAGTGCCGCGCGGGCGTCGACGCCGCCGAACACGTCCCTCACCATGATGAGGTTCGAGAGGTCTCGGATCGCGGCCGAGCTCTGCGCGAGATCGGCTCCCGGACGAGGGAGGGTGCGATAGACGGCCTCGAGCTCGTCGGGTGCCGGATCGTCGACCGGGGCGGCGGCGAAGCCGTGCGCCCTCACGCGATCTGCGAAGGACGCCGGTGTCGCCACTCTTACTTCATCGCCCGCAGCCTCCAGCGCTCGGGCGAGCGGCACGACAGGCGAGAAGTGCCCGACGTTGCCGGTCGACGCCACCAGCACGCGCATGCGGTCGAGTATCGTCTCGTGCCCGGTCCGGGGCAACAGCGAGGCCGGGTGGGCGGCGCCGCTCACACGTGGGCGCGGGCGTCCTCCTGGAGGCGCATGACCATGGCCGCCGGCGGGGGGAGCGTGGCCTGCTGCGACTGCAGGTCGGCCGCGGCGTCGGCGCTCGAGCGGTCCTCGAGAACGTCGGTGACCGTCCGCGCCAGCAGCTCCCACGGCGGCGGCTCGGCGATGAGGGCCTTGCCGACACCGCGGGCCTGGACGCGCATGGCGTTGATCCACTGATCGTTGGCGAACTGGGGGATCACGACCTGCGGGGCGCCGCTGGCGATCGCCGTCATGGTCGTGCCGAAGCCGCCGTGCGTGACGACCGCCCGCGCTTCGCGCATGACCGCCGGGGGAGGCACCCGTTCCACGCGCGCGTTGCGCGGCCAGGGACGCACGCTGTCGGGATCGCCGTCGGGCCCGGTGGCCAGCAGGACGCGCGCGTAGGAGCGCGACAGCGCATCGAGGACGTCCCGGTACGCGCCGGCCGAGGGCGAGGTGGCGGTCACGGTGCCGAACGTGACATAGACCAGCGGGGCATCCGCATCTCCCCACGGCGGCAGCGCGGTGGCGCCGCCCTCGGGCTCGGGAACGTAGCGGAACCGGTGGATCGCCCGCGGCTCGCCCGGACCGGGCACGTCGTCATCGAAGCCCGGAGGGACGATCGTGTACAGCGGCGCGGCGGAGGCGGCCGCCAGGAGCGTTCCGGGCTCGAGCCCGGCCGGTTCCTCGAAATCGGGGAACGACTGACCGATCATGCCCAGCAGCAGACGCAGCGTCTCGAGGATGCCGATCGACGACTGCACGTGCGGCACGCCCCGTGACTCCGCCACGACGAGGGAGGCGACCTCTGCGGGTTCCCGCACGATGAGGTCGGGATGCCACGTGTCGACCGCCTCCTGCATCCGCGCGAGCGCGGCGTTGCCGCGGAGCCGGCCGAACACGTCGCGGATCATGGCGACGTTGGAGTCGTGACGGCTCACATTCGGACCGACGCGGGCCCTGGCTGCGGCCACTTCCTCGGGGGACGGCTCGTCGAACGGGAACGCCGCGTAGCCGGCAGCCGTCACCCGGTCGGCGAATGAGGCGGGGCAGGCCACGAGGACCTCGACGCCGGAGTCGACGCACGCGCGGGCGAGGGGGATCATCGGCCGGACATGGCCGAGATTCGCCGTCGTTGCGAAGAGGACCCGCATGCGGCGAGTCTCCACGAGACACGCGATGGGGTCAACGCCCCCGGACACACCCGGATGCCCCGGACCGGTCGAACCGGCCCGGGGCATCCGTCGGGGGAGGGGAGCAGCGGGAGGGGCGGGACTACTGGCCGTCGACGAGGTACTTCGCGTAGGCCGGCAGCGTCAGGAAGGCCGGGAAGTCCTCACCCAGCGCGACCTCGCGGAAGATGTCGGCGGCGTCGTCGAACCGGTCGCCGTCGAACCGCGTCACCTCCTCCAGCGTCTGGGCGATGAGTCCCTCGACGTAGTCGCGGGTGATCGGCGTGCCGTCCTCGGTCGAGCGGTCCTGGTGGATCCACTGCCAGATCTGCGAGCGGCTGATCTCGGCGGTCGCGGCATCCTCCATGAGGTTGTCGATGGCGACGGCGCCCAGGCCCCGCAGCCACGCCTCGATGTAGCGGATGCCCACCGACACGTTGTCGTGCACGCCCTTGGCCGTGATCGGCCGCCCGATGTGGACGTCGATCAGGTCGGCGGCCTTCACGTTCACGTCGTCGCGCCGGCGGTCGACCTGGTTGGGCTTGTCGCCGAGCACGGCGTCGAACTCGGCCTTCGCGGTCGGGATCAGGTCGGGGTGAGCGACCCACGTGCCGTCGAAGCCGTCGCCGGCTTCGCGCTTCTTGTCGGCCGACACCTTCTCGATCGCCATCGCGGTGACCGCGGGGTCGCGACGGTTGGGGATGAAGGCGCTCATGCCGCCGATCGCGAAGGCGCCGCGCTTGTGGCACGTCTGCACCAGCAGCTCGGTGTAGGCCCGCATGAACGGAACCGTCATCGTGACCTCGCTGCGGTCGGGGAGCACGAACCGTGCGCCGCGTCCGCGGTAGTTCTTGATGATCGAGAAGATGTAGTCCCAGCGGCCGGCGTTGAGCCCGGCGATGTGGTCACGCATCTCGAAGAGGATCTCCTCCATCTCGAACGCGGCCGGCAGCGTCTCGATCAGCACGGTCGCACGGATCGTGCCGTGCGGGATGCCGATGTACTGCTCGCTGAAGGTGAAGATGTCGTCCCACAGCTTCGCCTCTTCGCTGGACTCCAGCTTGGCGATGTAGAAGTACGGTCCCACGCCGTTCGCGATGAGCTGCTGGGCGTTGTGGAAGAAGTACAGCCCGAAGTCCACGAGCGAGCCGGATGCCGCCATCGAGCGGCCCGTGCGGTCGGTGAACTGCATGTGCTGCTCGACCAGGTGCCAGCCGCGCGGGCGCATCACGATCGTGGGGGTCCGCTCGGCGGTGACGCGGTACTCCTTGCCCTCGGGGCTGGTGAACTGCAGCTGTCCGCGGATGGCGTCGTACAGCGACAGCTGACCCTCGACGACGTTCTTCCACGTCGGGCTCGTCGCGTCCTCCTGGTCGGCGAGCCACACGCGGGCGCCCGAGTTCAGGGCGTTGATCGTCATCTTCGGGTCGGTCGGACCCGTGATCTCGACGCGGCGGTCCTCGAGGCCGGGGCCGGCGCCGGCGACGCGCCAGTCGGCGTCCTCGCGGATGTGGGCCGTGTCGTCGCGGAAACCGGGGTCGTGGCCCTTGCCGATCTCGAAGCGGCGGTGCATGCGGTCCGAGAGCCGGTCGTGGCGGCGTCCCGCGAAGCGGTGGTGCAGCGCGGCCAGGAACGACAGCGCCTCGGGCGTGAGGATCTCGTCGTACCGGGGGCCGAGGGTCGCGAAGACCTCGATCTTGGGCTGGGGCTGCGGCGGCGGAGTCTGGATGGTGTTGGTGGTGGGCGCGATGCCCGTGGCGGTGGGAGTCATTGCCCGTTCTTCCTGTGGCGGGATGCCGAGGCATCCGAATTCTGCGTTTCTCGAATCCCGTGTCCCACTTCTGGCCGCTGCGCGGTGAGTCCAGCGGCCAGAAGTGGGACATGCCCGAGGTGTGGGCGGTGTTCGGTGGAGGGGATCCATCAGGTCGTGAGACCACTCTGCGTGAAGTTCGAGGGGTGGACCCGACAGATCCGGGTGTGAAGTTTGCGACAATTTCCGTTTCCGTGACAGACTCCCGCCATGACGATGTCGCCAGCCCACGAACACCTCGCGGACGTCCCCGACGATGAGGACGTGGACTCCCTCACGATCGGCCGCCGCATCCGTCAGCTGCGCACGGATCGCGGCATGACGCTCGAGGACCTCGCCGCCGCGGTCGGCCGGGCGCCCAGCCAGCTCTCGATGATCGAGAACGGCCGGCGCGAGGCGAAGATCACGCTGCTGCAGGCGATCGCGCGCGCCATCGGCACGTCGCTCGATGCGCTGCTGGAGTCCCAGCCGCTCGACGAGCGCGCGACGCTCGAGATCCAGCTCGAGCGGGCGATGAAGGGGCAGACGTTCCAGGCGCTCGGGATCGAGCCGTTCCGCATCGCGAAGTCGGTGCCCACCGATGCGCTCAAGGCGATGCTGGCGCTGCACGGCGAGATCGACCGACTGCACGACGAGCGCGCGGCGACGCCCGAGGAGGCGCGCCGGGCGAACCTGAGCCTTCGCAAGCTCATGACGAAGGAGAACAACTACTTCGCCGACCTCGAGATCCAGGCCCGCGAACTGCTCGCGGCGGTCGGTCACAGCGGCGGACCGCTGACGCAGCGGACGGCATCCGATATCGCCGCTCATCTGGGGTTCACGATCCACTACGTCCCCGACGTACCGCTCACGACCCGCAGCGTGCTGGACCTGAAGAACGGCCGGCTGTACCTGTCGAGCAGCATGACGAGCAAGCGCGATGCGCGCGCCGCCGTGCTGCAGTCCCTCGCCAGCCGCATCCTGGGGCACTCCGAGCCCACCAGCTACGCCGACTTCCTGCGCCAGCGCGTCGAGATCAACTACCTCACGGGGGCGCTTCTGATCCCCGAGGACGACGTCGTGCCGATGCTGCGCGAGGCCAAGTCGCGCAGGGCGCTGTCGATCGAGGACCTGCGCGACGCGTACTCGGCGTCGTACGAGTCGGCGGCGCACCGTTTCACGAACCTGGCGACGGTGCACCTGGACCTGCCGGTGCACTTCCTCAAGGTGCACGAGTCGGGCACCATCACGAAGGCGTACGAGAACGACGACGTGAACTTCCCCACCGACCGGTTCGGCTCGATCGAGGGGCAGATGTGCTGCCGGAAGTGGACGAGCCGCGTCGTCTTCGACATCCCCGACCGCTTCAACCCCTACTTCCAGTACACGGACACCGGCAATGGCACCTACTGGTGCACCGCGCGCGTCGAGCCGTCGAGCGAGGGGTTCCACTCGGTGAGCGTGGGCGTGCGATTCGACGACACCAAGTGGTTCATCGGCCGCGAGACGACCAACCGCGGCGTGTCACGCCACTCCGTCGAGGTGTGCTGCCGCCGCGCCCCCGCGGAGCTGGAGTCGCAGTGGCGTGAGAACTCCTGGCCCAACGTGCGGACGCCGCGCACGCTGCTGGCCACGCTGCCCACCGGCGCCTTCCCCGGCGTCGACACGACCGACGTCTACGAGTTCCTGGACTCCCACGCCCCGCAGGCGTGACGCACGCCCGCGGGGCGGCATCCGCTCCCCTCGTCGCGCGCCGAGACCACCTGCCGTTGCCGAGACCACCTGCGGATGCCGTTCAGGGCGTGTGAGCTCGGCAACGGCGTGTGCTCTGGACGCCGCGTGCCGCGGGCGGACCGCTCAGCGGTCGGCGATCCGGTCCGCCACTGATGCCGGCCACGCGGTGCGGGCGGACGAGCGCGCCGACTCGATGCGGTCGGCGACGCCGTAGGCGGCGTAGATCGCGTTGACCGCGATCCAGCGCAGGGGCTCGATCTCCCACTTCTTCGCCCGCTGACCCACCCAGGGCAGATGCACGAGGTCCGTGTCGCGGCCGAGCACCAGGTCGGCGAGGGTGCGACCGGCGAGATTCGTCGCTGTCACGCCCGTCCCGACGTAGCCGCCGGCCCAGCCGAGGCCCGTCGCGCGGTCATGCCCGACCGTCGCCGCCCAGTCGCGCGGCACGCCGAGCACCCCGGCCCACGCGTGCGCGATGGGAGTGTCCGCGGCCCGCGGGAAGAAGTCCCGCAGCAGGCGGGTCAGCGAGGTGATCGTGCGCTTCTGCGTCGAGCCGTCGGTGTCGACGTGCGATCCGTAGCGGTACGGCACGCCCCGCCCGCCGAACGCGATGCGGTCGTCGGCGGTGCGCTGGGCGTACATGTAGACGTGGGCGAAGTCGCCGAGGGTCTCGCGACCCTCCCAGCCGACGGCGTCCCAGAAGGATGCCGGGAGCGGCTCGGTGACGATCATCGACGAGTTCATCGGCAGCCACGTGCGGTGCTCGCCGCGCAGGTCAGCGGTGAACCCCTCGGTCGCGCGGATGACGTGGGATGCCGTGACGCTGCCGTGCTCGGTCGTCGCCCGTCCGGGGGCGATCTCGGTGACCCGCGTGCCCTCGTGGATCGTGACACCGAGCCGCTCGACGACGGCGGCGAGTCCGCGGGCGAGTTTGGCCGGGTGCACGCGTGCGCAGTGCGGGTGCCAGATGCCGCCGAGCACGCCGTCGACGCCGATGCGGGCCGCGGCGGATCCGGCATCCAGGAGCTGGACGTCGGTGTGGGCCCACGTCTGCTCGTCGCGCGCCGTCGCGCGCAGGCGTGCCAGACCTGCGGGCGTGCGGGCGATCTCGAACTCGCCGCCCTTGGCGATGTCGGCGTCGATGCCCTCGCGCGCGGCGACGGCGATCACCTCGTCGACGGCGTTGTTGAGCGCATGCTGCTGCGCGTTCGCGGCATCGCGGCCGTGCGCGGCGGCGTAGCGCTCGCGCCCGCCGGTGACGGTGTTCGTCAGCCATCCGCCGTTGCGGCCGGATGCTCCGAAGCCGGCGAACCGCTGCTCGAGGACCGTGACCCGCAGGTCGGGCTGGAGGGTCTTGAGGTAGTACGCCGTCCAGAGGCCCGTGTATCCGGCGCCGACGATGGCGACGTCGGTGTCGAGGTCGCCGGCGAGCGGCGCGCGCGGGGCGGGGACGCCGCCGAGGTCGCGCCACCACCACGAGACGTCTCCGTTGGGCACAGCGGGTGTCTGCATCCGCCCATCCTCCCGCGCCGCGCCGGAGAGGCCGGCCCCGGGCGGGCGCCGATCCGTCTGGATTGCGGAGCGCGGCCGGACAGTCGACTCACCCGAGGGCGCGCAGCGCCGCCCACAGCTCGGCGCGCGCGGCGAACGACGACAGATCGCGACCGAGCAGGCGCTCGACCAGCCCCAGGCGCGTCCGCACGGTGTGGCGGTGAACGCCCAGGGCGCGGGCCGTCGCCTCATGGGAGCAGTCGTGGTCGAGCCACGCCGCGAGCGTGTCCGTGAGCTGCGAGCCGCTGTCGTGATCGTGGTCGGTGAGAGGCCGCAGCTCGGCCTGGGCGAGCGCGCGCGCGGACTCCGGCAGCGCCGACAGCACGCCCGTCGCCGCGACGTCGGCGAAGACCGTCACGGCCTCGGTGCCGCGGTCGCGGGCGATTCGGGCCTGGTCGACCGCGGCGGCGAACTCCTCGTAGGCGGCGGGATCGCTGACGCCCATCCGGATGCCGAAGCGATCGGCGACCTCGTCCAGCACGCCCCGCGAGGACGGCGGCACCGCGATGGCGAGGCCGTCGTCGGCGCGCCCGAAGAACAGCGCGCCGTGCGCTTCATCTGCGCGCAGCTCGAGCAGTTCGGCGAGCCCGTCGTGGTGGGCGCCCCGGGCCTCGGTCAGGGCGACCGACACCGGTTCGGGCGGCAGCGGCCCCCACACGTCCCGCGCGATGCGGGCCGCGAGCGACGCGTCGCCGGCCAGCAGCGACTGCACCAGTCCGGCGCGGAGCGCGCCCCACGCGCGCGAGAGGCCCTGCTGCTGTTCGAGCGCGAGGCCCGCCATCGCGATGACCGCCGTGACGACACCGCGCTCCTCGCGGTCGAGCTCGCCGCTCGCGATGGCGATGACGCCGCGCAGCCGTCCCCCGCGCCCGAGTGTCTGCAGCGTGAACGGGCGGCCCCCGATCTGGATGGCCGACCCCGCCCGCACACCGCGGCGCAGCACGGCCCGGACCTCGCGGTGTACGGCGTCGGCCGCGGCTTCGTCCAGGCCCGCGATCGGATGCTGGCGGCTCAGCTCTCCCGCGGCGTCGAAGAGCCCCACCCAGGCGTCGAGCTGACGCGACAGCTCCGACAGCGTCGCGCCCAGTCCGTCGGGGCGCAGGGCCGCGAGCGAGATGGCGCGCTGTGCGGCCAGTGCCCAGTTGCGGCGGGCGAACGCCTCGGCGGCGATCGCCTCGGCGTTCGCGCGGGCGACCGCGATGAACGGGGTGCGGTACGGCACCTCGAACAGCACGAGGCCCGCCTCTGCGCACGCCGCCGCGAGGGCGGGAGGGATGCCGGTGCGCGCCACCTCGGTGCCGAAGCCGAGCCCCGCGATGTCGCGGTCGGCGAGGCGGCGGACGTACGCCCGGTACGGCTCGGCGTCGTCGCCGCTGCGGGGGAATTGCGTGCCCGTCGTCAGGAGGACGAGCCCCTCGGACAGGAAGGGCGTGGGATCCTCGAGGTCCGAGCTGTGCACCCAGCGCACGGGACGGTCCAGCGCCGCGGCGTCGGCGTCGCCCTCGAGCCGAAGGTGCAGATCGGCCCGCGTCAGCAGTGCTCGCAGCGTCGGTGCGTCTGCGTCGACGGCCATCATTCCTCCGGGTGTACGGCGTGTACAAGACGGTATTGCGAATGTACAGGACGGCGGATGCCGACGGCGCTCGCGGCTCGTACGCTCGCCGCATGACGACGGTCGACACCTCCATCACTGTGCCCGTGGGCGGGCCCTCCCTGCCGCAGGAGCGGCGTCTGGTCACGGCGATCCCGGGCCCGCGTTCGCAGGAGCTGCTCGAGCGCAAGTCCGCCGCCGTCCCGGCCGGTGTCGGTCACACCGCCCCCATCGCCGCGGTCGCCGCCGGCGGTGGTGTCGTCGTGGACGCCGACGGCAACTCGCTCATCGACCTCGGCTCGGGAATCGCCGTCACCAGCGTCGGCAACGCCGACCCGAAGATCGTCGCGGCCGTCCAGGCGCAGGTCGCCCAGTTCACCCACACGTGCTTCATGGTCTCGCCGTACGAGTCCTACGTCGCCGTCGCCGAGGCGCTGAACCGCATCACGCCCGGCGACTTCGCCAAGAAGACGGCGCTGTTCAACTCCGGCGCCGAGGCCGTCGAGAACGCCGTCAAGATCGCGCGCAAGCACACCGGCCGCCAGGCCGTCGTCGCCTTCGACCACGGCTACCACGGCCGCACGAACCTCACCATGGCGCTCACGGCCAAGTCGATGCCGTACAAGAGCGGATTCGGTCCGTTCGCTCCGGAGGTCCACCGGGTGCCGACCTCGTACCCCTACCGCGACGGGCTGAGCGGGCCCGAGGCCGCAGAGCGCGCCATCTCGCTCATCGAGAAGCAGGTCGGCGCCGACAACCTCGCCGCCATGATCATCGAGCCGATCCAGGGCGAGGGCGGCTTCATCGTCCCCGCCGACGGATTCCTTCCCGCCCTCGTGGAGTGGTGCCGGGCCAATGGCGTCGTCTTCATCGCCGACGAGGTGCAGACCGGGTTCGCCCGCACCGGCGCGATGTTCGCCAGCGAGCTGTTCGGCATCGAGCCCGACCTCATCACGACCGCGAAGGGCATCGCCGGAGGCCTGCCGCTCGCGGCGGTGACCGGACGCGCCGAGATCATGGACGCCTCGCACACCGGCGGCCTCGGCGGCACGTACGGCGGCAACCCGATCGCGTGCGCGGCGGCGCTCGCCGCGATCGACGCATTCGAGCACGACGGCCTCATCGAGCGCGCCCAGCACATCGGCGCGCGGCTCACGGCCCGGCTCGAGGACATGAAGGCGTCCGATCCCCGAATCGGCGACGTGCGCGGCCGCGGGGCGATGGTCGCCGCCGAGTTCGTCGACCCCGCCACGGGCAAGCCCGACGCCGCCCTGACCGCGGCCGTCGCCAAGGCGTGCATCGCACAGGGCGTGATCATCCTGACCTGCGGCACGTACGGCAACGTGATCCGCTTCCTGCCGCCGCTGTCCATCAGCGACGAGCTGCTCGACGAGGCGCTCGACGTGCTGATGGCGGCGCTGGCCGCATCCTGACGCAGACTAGACCCACCCACCCGATACGGAAGAGATACGCGAATGACTGACTACGCCGTCGTCAACCCCGCCACGGGGGAGACCCTGGCCACCTACCCGACGATCACCGACGAGGGCCTGCAGGCGGCGATCGCCCGCTCCGATGCCGCGTACCGCTCGTGGCGCGACGTGCCGGTGGCCGAGCGGGCCGCGAAGATCCGCCGCGTCGCCGAGCTGCACCGCGAGCGCAAGGACGAGCTCGCCGCCATCATCGTGCGCGAGATGGGCAAGCCCCTGTCGCACGCCGAGGGCGAGGTCGACTTCGCCGCCGACATCACCGAGTTCTACGCCGACAACGCCGAGAAGATCACCGGAGACCAGCCGCTGGACATCCTCGGCGAAGGCACCGCCGTCGTCCGCCGTTCGCCGCTGGGCGTCCTGCTGGGCATCATGCCGTGGAACTTCCCGTACTACCAGGTCGCCCGGTTCGCGGCGCCGAACATCGTCGTCGGCAACACCATCCTGCTCAAGCACGCGCCGCAGTGCCCCGAGTCGGCCGCGGCCCTCGAGGACATGTACCGCGAGGCAGGCCTCGAGGACGTCTACATCAACATCTACGCGACCAACGACCAGGCCGCGACCGTCGTCGCCGACCCGCGCGTGCAGGGCGTCTCGGTCACCGGCTCTGAGCGTGCGGGCTCCGCCGTCGCGGCGCTCGCCGGCGCGAACCTCAAGAAGGTCGCGCTCGAGCTCGGCGGCTCGGACCCGTTCATCGTCCTGTCCACCGACGACCTCGACACCGTCGTCGCCAACGCCGTCGAGGCGCGCATGGACAACAACGGCCAGTCGTGCAACGCGCCCAAGCGCTTCATCGTCATCGACGGCCTGTACGACGCCTTCGTGGAGAAGTTCACCGAGGCCATGCGCGCCCACACCATGGGCGACCCGTTCGCCGAGGACACGCTTCTCGGCCCGCTGTCGTCGACCCTCGCCGCCGAGCGCCTCGAGGCGCAGGTCGACAAGGCGGTCGAGCAGGGTGCGACCCTGGTCGCCGGCGGAAAGCGCGACGGCGCGTTCTACGAGCCGACCGTGCTCACGGGCGTCTCCAGCGACATGGACGTCTACCGCGAGGAGCTCTTCGGCCCCGCCGGCGTCGTATACAAGGTCCACAGCGAGGACGAGGCGGTCCACCTCGCCAACGACACCAGCTACGGGCTCGGCTCGTACGTCTACACGACCGACCCCGAGCAGGCCGAGCGCATCGCCGACAAGATCGACGCGGGCATGGTCTACGTCAACTGCGTGCTGGCCGACAGCCCCGAGCTGCCCTTCGGCGGCGTGAAGCGCTCCGGCACTTCGCGTGAGATGGGCCTGCTGGCGGCGGACGAGTTCGTCAACAAGAAGCTCATCCGCGTCGCGCCGTAACCCGATCGGGGCCCGCGCCGGTCACTCGGCCGCGCGGGCCTCGGCGAGGGCCTCGTCGGCCCATTCCCGCTGCTCGGGCGTTCCCCAGCGCTCGGCGGCGTCCTTGGCGCGCTCGAACGCGTCGATGGCTTCAGCGGCGCGACCGGCCTCCAGCAGCGCCCACCCGGCGTTGTTGTGCAGCGATACGCGCCAGCGGAGCGTGCGGGGATCGTCGACATCCTCGAGCACCTTCAGGGCCCGGGCCGTCCAGTCGGAAGCGTTCGCGGCGTCGGTGATCGCGAGCATGTGCAGCGCGTCGACCTCGAGGAAGGGCAGAGACGCGGATGCCGCCGCCTCGGCGGCCGCGGCGAACATCGGCACGGCCGCATCCGCCCGTCCCGACGAGGTGCGCACGCGCCCGAGCTCCAGGGCGATGCGCACGTCGACCGCCTCGGTGTGGGCGTGCAGCGAACCCAGGATCGTGTCGGCCTCGTCGAACCGCCCTTGCAGGCCCATCGCCCGCGCGACCTGCGTCAGCAGCTCGGCCCGGCATCCGGCATCCGTCTCGTCCTCTGCGGCGGCCCGGAGCCGCTGCTCCGAACCGGCCGGGTCCGCGAAATCCCACAGATCGTCGAGCTGCTCCTGCGCAACGTGCATGACACGCATATTAAGACTGGGCCCTAGGTCCTGGCGCGTGCGGCTCGAAAAGGGGGAGGATGTCGGTATGAACGAGACAACGGACGCCGTCGTTCCGCTCACCGACGAGGAATGCTGGGCCCGCCTGCAGACGCAGGAACTCGGCCGCCTCGTCACCCACGTGGGCGACGTGCTGGACATCTTCCCGGTGAACTACTTCGTCGATGAGGCGACGATCCTGTTCCGCACCGCGGAGGGCAGCAAGCTGTTCGAGATCTCGATCAACGACGAGGTGCTGTTCGAGGTCGACGACCACACCGACGCCGACGCGTGGAGTGTCGTCGTGCGCGGCCACGCGCACCGCCTCGAGCACACGGACGAGGTCGAGCGGGCCGATTCGCTCCCGCTGAAGCCGTGGATCCCCACCGTGAAGTACAACTACGTGCGCGTGGTCCCCACCCACCTGTCGGGCCGCGCGTTCGTGCGCGGCGACGAGCCCGACCGCTACGGCATCCAGCAGTACTGAGGCCCTCTCGGTTCGCGGCGGCCTGGGGCATGCCGTACACTGGACGGAGCAGTTCAAATCTGCATTCTTTCGCCGTGCCCGCCCGTCGGGACGCTTCCTTCTCAAAGGTCGAGGCAGAAGACTGCAGAGAATCCGGACCCGCGAGCGGGTCTTAGGGCGGTAGCTCAATTGGCAGAGCAGCGGTCTCCAAAACCGCAGGTTGCAGGTTCGATTCCTGTCCGCCCTGCGCGCCAGCGGAAGCTGGCACACGGAAGGTAATCAGGTGGCATCGATGGTTCAGGACGAGCCGACGGGTGACGTCGTCGCGAGCGGCGACAGCGCCCGCCGTGAGAAGAAACCCAACGTCTTCGCGCGGATCGCTCTGTTCATCCGTCAGGTCTTCGCAGAGCTCCGCAAGGTGGTCACGCCCACCCGTCAGGAGCTCGGCAAGTTCACCGCGGTGGTCCTCGGCTTCGTCGTCGTGATGATGGCGGTCGTGTACGGCCTGGACGTCCTGTTCGTCTGGATCATGTCGTACGTCTTCGGGGTACCCGGGGCGTAGCGCCCCTGATCTCGCCGGGAGCGTCACCGGACGCGCCGGCTCGAGAAACGGAAGAGAACGCAAGTGTCTGAAAAGTATGTCGACGACGCCGACTGGGCGACGGCCGCGGAGCAGTCCTCCGAGGACGACGAGGCCCAGGAGGGCAACGTCCTCGAGTCGCAGGAGCGGTCGGTCGAGGCCGCGGAGCACGTGGCGATCCACATCGAGGACCGCAATGAGGACGACGGCACCGACGAGGACACGGACGAGGTCGACGACCCGGAGGCAGACGCGATCGTGAACGACGCACTGAACATCGACGAGACCGCAGAGGTCGAGGCCGCAGCCGAGGTCCTCAACGACGCCGTCGCCGAGGAGGAGGCCGAGCGCGCCGCGCACGCCGCCGAAGAGGTCGCGCCGTACGACGGTCCCGACCTGGACGAAGACGAAGACGAGGACGAGCAGTCCGACGTCGACGAGGACCCGTACGAGGCGTTCCGCGCCGAGCTGCGCTCGCTCGAGGGCAAGTGGTACGTCATCCACTCCTACGCCGGCTTCGAGCGCAAGGTGAAGGCCAACATCGAGCAGCGCAAGTCCACGCTCGAGGTCGAAGAGGACATCTACCAGGTCGAGGTCCCCATGGAGGACGTCGTCGAGATCAAGAACGGTCAGCGCAAGATGGTCACGCGCGTCCGGATCCCCGGCTACGTGCTCGTGCGCATGGAGCTGAACGAGGACACCTGGTCGGTCGTGCGCCACACCCCGGGCGTCACCGGGTTCGTCGGCAACGCCCACAACCCGACCCCCCTCCGCTTCGAGGAGGCCTTCAACATGCTGAAGAGCCTCGTCGAGGTCAAGGAGGTCGCTCCGGCCAAGGGCGCAGCCGCCAAGGGTGCGCCGACCATGGCCCGCACCGTCCCCGCCGAGGTCGACTTCGAGATCGGCGAGACCATCACCATCAAGGAGGGCTCGTTCGCCGGCCTTCCCGGCTCGATCAGCGAGATCAAGCCCGAGAGCGGCAAGCTCACGGTCCTCGTCTCCCTGTTCGAGCGCGAGACCCCGGTCGAACTCAGCTTCGACCAGGTCACCAAGCTCTGACACAGACTTCCCGGGTATGTTCCCGGGGTGACCGCTGTCCGGAAATGCCGGATTCGCGGGAGAACGGATGCCCACGGCATCCGCTCGACGAAAGGAAAACACAATGGCACCGAAGAAGAAGGTGACCGGCCTGATCAAGCTCCAGATCAACGCCGGCGCCGCCAACCCGGCGCCGCCGATCGGCCCCGCGCTCGGTCAGCATGGCGTCAACATCATGGAGTTCTGCAAGGCGTACAACGCCGCGACCGAGTCGCAGCGCGGCAACGTCATCCCTGTGGAGATCACCGTCTACGAGGACCGCAGCTTCACCTTCATCCTGAAGACCCCGCCGGCAGCCGAGCTGATCAAGAAGGCCGCGGGCGTCCAGAAGGGCTCGTCCACCCCGCACACGACCAAGGTGGGCAAGCTCACCAAGGAGCAGGTGCGTCAGATCGCCGAGGCCAAGCAGCCCGACCTGAACGCGAACGACATCGAGGCCGCCTCGAAGATCATCGCCGGCACCGCCCGTTCCATGGGCATCACGGTCGAGGACTGAGGGGGAGAATAACCATGGCTACGAAGTCCAAGGCCTACCAGGCCGCCGCCGCCAAGATCGCGGCTGACAAGTTCTACACCCCGACCGAGGCCGTCGCCCTCGCGAAGGAGACCGGTTCGGCGAAGTTCGACGCGACCGTCGAGGTCGCGCTGAAGCTCTCGGTCGACCCCCGCAAGGCGGACCAGATGGTGCGCGGCACCGTCATCCTCCCGCACGGCACCGGCAAGACCGCCCGCGTCATCGTCTTCGCGACGGGTGCTGCGGCCGAGGCCGCTGTCGCCGCGGGCGCCGACGAGGTCGGTGGCCCGGAGCTCATCGCGAAGGTCGCCGACGGCTGGACCGACTTCGACGCGGCCGTCGCCACGCCGGAGCTCATGGGCCAGGTCGGCCGTCTCGGAAAGGTCCTCGGTCCCCGAGGCCTCATGCCGAACCCGAAGACCGGCACCGTGACCCCCAACCCGGCGAAGGCCGTGGAGGAGATCAAGGGCGGCAAGATCGAGTTCCGCGTCGACAAGCACGCCAACGTGCACTTCGTCGTCGGCAAGGCCTCGTTCACCGCCGAGCAGCTCGACGAGAACCTCAAGGCCGCGCTCGACGAGATCGTGCGTCTGAAGCCCTCGAGCTCGAAGGGCCGCTACATCCAGAAGGGCGCCGTGTCGACCACGTTCGGCCCCGGCATCCCGCTGGACGTCAACGTCATCGCCTGACGCGCTTCGCGTTCTCGGAAGCCCCTGTCCTCTTCGGAGGGCGGGGGCTTCCGCCGTCTCGGCCCCACGGCGCGCGCTGCCGTCCCGACGCTCAGGCGGTCTCGAGCACCTGGAACACACCGCCGCCCGAGGGCTCGACGTCGGTGACGGATGCCGCGGTCACGCGGGATCCGGGCGGGCCCTCGGCCATCCACGCCAGCACCGTGTCGACCTGGGCATCGGTGCCCTCGACCTCGGCCTCGACGGAGCCGTCGTGCCGGTTGCGCACCCAGCCGGTGACCCCCGCCTCGCGCGCGATGAGTCGCATGGTGTACCGGTAGCCGACTCCCTGCACCATCCCCTGCACCACGACTCGCACCCGTCTCATGCCTCCATCGTGCCAGGATGCCGTCATGGGCACGATCGACGATTACCTCGCGAGCCTCGACGACGCCGATCGCGCGGTCGTCGCGCATGTCTACGACGTGGCACGCGCGCACGTGCCGGACACCGAGCAGGGCAGGAGCTACGGGATGCCGGCGCTGCTGCACCGGGGCAAAGCGCTCATCGCGGTGATGCGCACGAAGAAGCACTTCGCCGTATATCCCTTCAGCGGCATGGTCCCCGCCGTCGCGGCACAGGCTCTCGAAGGCTTCGATGTCGACAAGGGCACGATTCGCTTCCAGTCGGAGGCGCCGCTGCCCGATGACGCGATCCGCGCGGTGCTCGATGCGCGCGTCGCCGAGATCGCGGACCCGTCGATCCGAGCGCGCGGGCGCGACTGAGTCCGCGCGGCGAGCGCGTGCACGCCGATCTCGCACGCTCCGACGCGCAATCGTCCCCAGATGCGGTCGGCGTCACGCTTTCCGCTCGGGCAGGCTCGAACATCCGGACACCGGCGCTCCCACGACGACGCGCTGACCCCATTGACAGGAAACTCCCAGGGGTGGATCGTTTGGATCGCGCCACCCGGGCGCACGGCATATCTCGCACTCGCAGAGCGGCGATCGGAGATCGACATGGGCTTCGTCACGGGCGTTCGCCGCAGTGCGATCGCCGTGCTCGTCGCCGTCGCGATGACGATTCCGTTCGCGATCGTGAACCCCGCGCGCACCGGACCCTCCGCGGAGGGTCCCATCACGATCAGCGAGATCACGGATGCCGTCACGCGGCTCGTCGGTCTCTGGGCGACCGGTGACGACCACGAGGACGCGCAGCCCCTGGTCGCCGCGTCCGGCGCCGGCCCGGGGGGCGCCGCGCCGGTCGGTCAGGGTCAGGTGGACGCGGCGCTGAGCCAGGCGCGGGCGGAGTGGGGCGCCGCCGGGTGGGATGTGCCGGCGCTCTCGGCGAGTGTCGTCGACCTCCCCGATCTGATGCTGGGACAGGCCGCGGGCTCCACGATCCAGGTCGACGTCGACGCCGCCGGGCACGGCTGGGGTGGCGGTGGGATGGACCTCACGACCGTGCTCCGGCACGAGGTCGGGCACGCCCTGGGCCTCGGACACGGGAGCTCGGCCATCATGGGTTCCACGCTCGCACCCGGCGCGGTGATCACCGGCCTTCCGGCCGCTCCGCAGCCGGAGCCGGAACCGGCCCCCGCGCCGGAGCCGGAGCCGGAGCCGGAGCCCGCGCCGGAACCGGAACCCGCCCCCGCCCCGGAGCCGGAGCCCGCGCCGGAACCGGAGCCGGCGGCCGCGACCGCCGACGCCGAGGCGTCGACGACGACCGAGGCGGATGGAGCCGAGCCGACGACCGACACGGGCGCCGCCGAACAGGACCCGGCCGCCGACGCGGACGCCGGGGCGGCCGATGCCGGTACGGCGTCCGACGCCTCCGGTGCCGAGCCGACCGACGGTGGCGCCGGCGTGACCGGGGGCGCGGATGCGATCACCACGGGCGAGGGAGACACGACCACATCGGCGGAACCCGGTGCGACTGCTGCGGCGGACGCCGAGGACCCGGCCGCGAACCAGGCGCTCTCCACGGGACCGGGGACCGAAGGGGCCCTCGACGCAGACGCGTCCGCCGCTGAGACGGCCGACGCTCCCGCGGCCACCGATGCGGACGCCGCCGGCGATATCGCCGAGATCGCCGAGAGCCTGGCAGCAGGATGGATCGACGATGGCGTGACCGCGACCTGGACGGCGTCCGGACCCGGCACGATCGTGGTCCGCATCGACGGCACCGCGATCATCGTGGAGACGGCCGAGGGTCTCTCCACCGCACCTGGTGGGCGCGACGTCGTCGTGCGCGGCTCCACCGGCGACGACCTGTTCGTGCTCGCCGGCGCCGCGAGCGAGGTGTCACTCGTCCTCGACGGCGGGGGCGGCGTCGACACGCTGCGCGCGCCGTCCGAGTCGCTGCGCTGGTCGGTGACCTCCGACGGCGGCGGGTCGGTCGCCGGGGCGGCCTTCGCGGGCATGGCGTACCTGGTGGGTGCGGCCGACACCGACGACACCTTCGCCTTCACGGGAGACGGCGTCGTGCGCGGCGGCGTCGACGGCGGGGCCGCGGGCTGGGACACGCTCGAGATCGATCGCGCCATCGCGTCGGCGACGTCGGTCGCCACCGGTCCGCAGTCGGGCATCGTCACGCTCGACGGCGTGACCTTCACGTACGACGGACTCGAGCCGGTGAGCATCGTCGGTGCCGCCTCGCTCGTCATCACGCTGGCGGGAACCTCCGACCAGGCGACGCTCACGCGATCGGGAGACACCATCACGCTCGACGTCACGAGCGGGACCGTCGAGGACCACTCCTTCTCGGCGACCACCGTGACCGACGTGCGCATCAACCTCGCCGACGGCGACGATGAGCTCACGATCGGCGACCTCGGTGGCTGGGCCGGCACGGTCGTCGTCGACGGCGGAGCCGGCAGCGACAGCGTCGTCGTGGAGGGCGACGCCGACGTGGACGTGATCAGCGCCGTGGCCAACCTCATATTCTCGGCGACGAGCGGCGACGACACGATCACCGTCGAGGACATCCCCGACACCGTCGAAGGACTGCAGATGCAGGTCTCGATGGCGTCGCGTGTCCTGCGGTTCGTCAACCCGTTCGAGCAGCTGCTGGTCCAGGGACTCGGCGGAGACGACACCGTCGGCGTCGACTCGCTCGACGCCGACTTCGCGGCGACGCTCGACATCGAGGGTGCCGACTACGACACCGGGCAGAACCCCGGCCTCGGGGGCGACGAGGACCAGGACGACGTCACGATCACCGGGTCGATCTCGACCAACGGCGGAGACCTGTGGATCAACGCCACGACGATCACCGTGGATCCCGGCGTCGTCGTCTCGACCGTCGACCCGGCCGACGACACCGTCGCCGGCGACATCCAGTTCTGGGCCCGTCAGTTCTCGACCGCGAACGTCGTCAACCTCAGCCCGGTCAACTACGACGACAAGACCGCGACGATCGAGATCGGCGAAGGCGCCGAGATCCACGGCGGCGAGGTCTTCTTCCTCGCGTACGCCGACGACCGATCCGCCGATGAGATCCTCGGCGTGAGCTCGACCCCCGGCAGCCTCGCGCTGGGGGCGGCCGAAGACATCCTCGGCACGTTGACCGCCCTGCCGATCAAGCTCCTCGTGAAGATGTCGACCGCGAGCTTCACTGTCGGCGACGACGCGCAGATCACGGCGCTCGGCACGATGGGCGCGTTCGTCGTAGCGGGAGCGGACTCGTCCGGAACGGCCTCCAGCAGTCTCGCGAGCGTGGCGTTCGGGTGGGCCGAGGCCGACGCGACCGTCGAGATCGGCGACGACGTCGTGATCACGGCGGGCGACTCCATCAACATCAACGCCGACGCGAACGGCACCGCCGAGATGTCGGCATCGACGGGTCAGTCCGATGGCTCGTTCACCGGAGGGCTCGCCGCATCCGTCGCGATCACCTATGCGCGCATCTCGTCCACCGCGACGGTGGGTGCGCGCACGGCCCTCACGGCCGGCAAGGTCGCGAATGTGCGTGCGACCGGAGCCGTGAACTCGACGGTCGAGGCCGAGGCGGATCAGGACACCGACGGCCTCGTGGGCATCGCGGTGGCAATCAGCATCTCCGAGGCGGACATCCGCACCGAGATCGACGGTGCGATCACCGCGCTCGCCGAGCCCGGCTACACCGTCAAGCTCGAGTTCGACCCGACGGTCGCGCAGTACGACGGCTCGGGAGCGCGCAACCTCGGGTACGTCGATCCCGTGGAGAACTCGATCTACGTCGGCTCGATCGCTCTCGGCACGGGCGACGCGGTGGACTACTCCAATCGCCGCGGCAACAGCATCGGCGGGTTCGATGTCAACGCCCTCGAGGACGGCGAGACGTACTACGTCATCAGCGTCGAGGACGACCCGACCACGACAGACTTCGACGAGTCCGAGACGATCCAGCTCGCGCGGGACGAGCTCGCCTCGTACCGCGGCGAGGCGATCGACCTCGTCAACGACCTCGATGTCGAGGCCGAGCGCGCTGCGGTCAACAGCAAGGACTTCGACCAGGACGCCGTCGATCTCGACACCAGCGAGATCACGGTCGAATCGCCCGCGTGGAGCGGCGACACTGCGGGTTCGTTCTCGATCTTCTCGAACCCGTTCGAATACGGGCAGTCGGTGAGGTTCGACATCCTCAGCGGCGACGGCATCGGCGGCATCAGCGACGGCGGCGTCTATTACGTCATCACCGACACCGACGAGACGAACCTCTCGGGCGACGCGCGCTCGCTCGGGAACCTGCAGCAGAAGATCCGGCTCGCCGAGTCCGAGAACGAGGCCAACGCGGGCAAGTTCATCGAGCTGACGAGCCTCGGCACCGGCGAGTACCGGCTGACGGCCTTCCACGTGCTCGACTCGGGGCTGGCCACCGGCATCGGCGTGATGTCGACCCTGGACGCCACGAACGGCGCCTCGGCGTCCTCGGGCATCGCCGACGGCGACCCCGCCGTCGACCTGTCGGTGCCCAACCTGTTCGACACCCTCATCACCGGCATCCTCGGCAAGTTCACATCGGCCGCGGGGAGCAGCACGCTGCCGATCCCGTCGACGCTGAGCATCGCCGGTGCGATCACCTTCGTGTACGCCGACCACACCGTCGAGACGTTCATCAACCCCGGCGCGGTGCTCAAGAGCAACGAGGACCTCGAGGTCATCGCCACGATCACCGACACGCTGCAGACCTCCACCGAGAGCTCGACCAGCCCTGCCGAGACCCCGCCCGGAGAGTCGACGCCGACCGAGGGCACCGGGGTCTCGGTGGCCGTGGCCATCGCGGTGATGGAGAACACCGCGCACGCCACCGTCGAGGACGCCGACCTCGATGCACTGCGTGCCCTTCGGGTCGTCTCGGGTGTCACCTACCCCTACGTGCAGCGCCCCGACGAGCTCATCCCCTCGACGCTCGGGGAGTTCATCGACTCGCTGAAGGCCGACGGCATCGACGCCGTCACGCAGTACCTCGACGCGGCGGGGCTCGTGTCGTCGCTGTTCAACGTCTGGACGCGCAGCACCGCCTCGGGCGACCAGACCGGTGCGGCCGGCTCGGTCACGGTGCTCGTCTTCACGAACGAGTCGATCGCGACGGTCACCGATTCGCAACTCAACCAGGACGCCGACTGGGTCGACCCGACGCTGAACCCCCACCCGAACAACGACGTGCCCGACGACCCGACGGACTTCGACCGCTCGACGAACTACGGCGAACAGGTCGTCACGGTCGCGGCGACCACCGCGATGCAGCTCATGACGATCACAGGGGTGTTCAACTTCGAGGCCGCGCTCGGCTCGATCGGCTACACCGAGATCACCCTGGATCCGTCGTTCAACATCAACCCGACGAACGGCACGTCCGGCGAGGCCGGCGGTGTGGGCGGCGTCGTGGCGATCGTCCTCATCGACAACACGACGAAGGCGATCATCGACGGCACCACGTCGATCCACACCGGCGCCGACGGCGGTTTCCAGCACAAGGCCTCCGAGGCTCTGCTGCTGATCAACCTCGCGCAGTCCGGCGGCGGCGGGGGAGCGGCGTTCGTCGTCAACGGCACGTTCATCTACGTCGGCGTCACCAGCGTCGTCCTGGCCCACATCGCCGACGGCGTCACGATCACCGGCCGGGACCTGTCGTCGTACGCGGGAAGCCTCATGACGTCGGCCATCTGGGCGGGGAGCCTCAGCGCGACGAGCGGCACGGGCATCGGGGTCAGCGGCGCCGTCAACAACGTCAACCGCGACGTGCGCGCGGTCTACGGCGACGTGTTCACCGACGACGACGAGCTCGGCGAGATCCCGACGCCGTTCGATCCCGGTGCCCCGATGGAGGGCGACCCGCCCCGGGTCCCGGCGATCAGCGTCAGCGGCAGCGCCCAGATCCGGGCACGCACCGATGGGCAGCTCTACGCCTTCGCGATCGCGGGCACGAGCGTCAGCGGCGACCCTCCGGGGACGACCGAAGAGGACCCGCTGGACGGCGTCTCGCTCCCCGTACTGTTCGAGGACGTCGCTCCCTCGCGCGGCCCCCCATCGACGGGCCTGGGAATCGCCGGTGCTGTCGGCATCAACATCGTCACCGACACCACCCTCGCCTACCTGGCCACGACCGCGGACGTCATCGCGGCCGACGTCGAGGTGAAGGCGACCAACGACACGTGGATGCTGTCCATCACAGGCGGCGCGACGCTTGCGACGCCGAGTGAGAGCGGACCGTCCACCAGCAACACCATCGCCGGAGCATTCAGCCTCGTCCTTCTCACGGACGTCACCCGGGCCCTCATCGTCGGCCCGAACGTCACGCTCTCCGGCGACCTGGCCGTCACGGCCACGCGGGCCGGAACCGCCATCACCGCGAGCATCGGCGCCGCGGGCAACTTCACCGGCGGCAAAGTCAACATCGCCGGCAACGTCTCGGTCAACGTCATCCTCAGCGACACCGAGGCGATCGGAGACGGGCTCACCGGCACCATCGGCGGCGACCTCGCGATCACCGCATCCGACGAGATGGAGCTGATCGCGATCGGCGGCGGCGCGGCCGTCGGCGGCAAGACCGGCATCGGCGCCTCGCTCGGCTTCAACGACATCGACGCGGATGTCAACGCCCAGCTCTCCAGCGAATCGGCGAGCACGAGCCTCGCCGTGACGGGCGCCGTCCAGGTGATCGCCGAGAACGATGCCACGCTGCGGTCGGTCTCGATCTCGGCGGCCGCCACCAACGGCACGGCGATCGCCTTCACGATCAGCATCAACCTCGTCCTCGGAACGACCACCGCCACGATCGAGGACGCGACCATCACCGGCGCCGCCTCGGTCGAGGTGCGGGCGTCCGACGACTCCAACCTCCAGTCGATCGCCGGGTCGCTCGGGATCGGCCTCGGCGGCACCGGGTTCGGCGGCGCGCTCGCCTACAACCAGGTGTCCACGACGACGACCGCCATGGCTGTCGACGCGACGCTCACGGGGATCGTCGGGACCGTCGTCGTGAAGGCGGAGTCCACCGAGACCGACTCGATCCTCGACGGGAAGATCCTCTCGGCGTCGATCGGCGCGGCCGGCAGCAGCGGCTCCGGCATCGGCGGAGGCCTGTCGATCAACGTCGTCACCTCGACCGTCACGGCCGAGATCGAGGACTCGACCGTCACCGCCGGCGGCACCGTCACCGTCGAGGCGACCGACGACTCCACCATCCGGTCGCTCGCGGGCGGCGCGGGGATCGGCACGGGGGGCACCGGCGCCGGCATGGCGATCGCCGTCAACGTCATCGTCGTGAACACCAGCGCCCTCATCACCGACGGCTCCGTGACCACGACCGGCACCGGCGGCGTCCTGGTCCGCGCGGACGAATCGGCCACGATCGAGTCGATCTCGCTCGGGCTCGGCGGCGGCAGCAGCGCCGGCGTCGCGGGGTCGTTCTCGGTCAACGTCATCGTCTCGACCGTGACCGCCGCCATCGACGGCGAGGCGACGGTGGACGCCGCGGGCAGCGTGCACGTGCGGGCGCTCAGCGAAGGCGTCGCCGGGGCGATCGCGGGCCAGGTTTCGATCGGCGGGACGGCCGGGGTGGGCGCCTCGCTGACCAACGCGGACTTCATCATGAGCACGACCGCCCGCATCTCGGGCGCGGCGGACGTGGACGCCGGCGGCGCGGGTGCGGACATCACCGACATCCACGGCGTCGCCCGCGGCGGTGTCATCGTCGAAGCGCAGACCGAGAAGGAGATCTCGATCTTCGCCATCGGCGGATCGGTCGGCGGCACGGCCGGGGTCGCGGGCAGCTTCTCGGTGACCGTGATCGACGAGACGACGACGGCGACGATCGCCGATCGTCCGGGCGACGCCCCCGACGCCGCCGGGGTCGACTCCGACGAGGACGTCATCGTGCTCGCGGCCTCCAGCGGCGAACTGATCGGCGGCGCCGGCGCCATCGCCGTCGGGGGCACGGCGGGCGTCGGCGTGGGCGCCGACGTCGGTGTCATGACCGTCCGCGTGTACGCCGTCATCGGCGAGGACGCCGAGGTCACCGCCCTCCACCACGTCATCGTCGATGCCCGAGACCAGAACGACATCATCTCGGTGTCGATCTCGGGCTCGGCCGGCGGCACCGCCGCCGTCGCGATCACCGCCGGCGTGTCGGTCGTCGACCTGACCGTCGAGGCCCGCATCGACGACGGCGCGACCGTGCTCGCAGACGGCAATGTGATCGTCGCCGCCGAGGACCTGTTCTCGCTGATCCTTGCGACGGGCAACTTCAGCGTCTCGGGCGGAGCCTCGATCGGCGTCGGCGTGGGGATCGGCGTCATCACCAAGCACACCGAGGCCGTCATCGGGGACGCCACGGTGACCGCCCTCGGCCGGCACGGCACCACGACCGTCAACGACGGCACCCTCACCGACACGGCGGCGGGGTCCAACGAGCAGGAGACCACGCCCGAACTCGAGTTCGAGACCACCGACGTCGATGTCGCGGCCGACACGATCACGCTGGACACCTCGGCTCTGACCTCGGACCAGATCGCCGCTCTCGACGGCATGGAGATCGCCTACCAGGCCGACGGCATGCCCATCGGCGGGCTCCGCTCCGGCGCCACCTACTACCTCATCGAGATGAGCGCGGGCGTGTATTCGCTCGCCGAGACCCCCGGGGGCCCCGCGATCGACCTGATCGACGGGTACGCCGCCGACGACGCCGTCCACACGCTGCAGCCGCTCGACGGAGTCGGTGCACCCGCGATCGACAACGACGAGTTCGACACCGATCGGGTGCTGACACGCTCGGGCTTCAC
The DNA here is from genome assembly GCA_029319145.1 of Microbacter sp. GSS18. Taxonomy (NCBI): domain Bacteria; kingdom Pseudomonadati; phylum Bacteroidota; class Bacteroidia; order Bacteroidales; family Porphyromonadaceae; genus Microbacter; species Microbacter sp. GSS18. The sequence continues at coordinate 4,024,487 of CP119753.1, forward strand.
GCTCACTCAGGCCGCGCGGCGCGGTGTGGTCGTCGTCGCGACCAGTCTCAACGACATCGACGTCGCCGCCATCTCGCTCGGCGGATCCGGGGGCGTCTCGGTCTCGGTCGTGGCGGCGGTCATCGTGCACGACTTCGACACCCTCGCCCACATCGACGCGGGCGCCGCGGTCAACACCGCCGCGACCCCGACGGCCCTCGCCGCGAACGCCGCGCAGTCCGTCGCCGTGACCGCGGTGCGCGGGTACCGTCTGCTCGCGATCGGCGGCGGAATCGCCGTCTCGGGCACGGCCAGCGTCGCGCCCGCGGCATCCGTTCCCGTCCTGCTGGGCGAGACCAAGGCCTGGATCGGTGCCGACGGCGGAGCAGCCTCGGCGACCGACAGTCACTCGGGCGGTGCGGGCGACGCCTTCGCGACGAACGTGTCGGCTGCCGACGACGTCCTCGTGCGGGCGATAGCGCGCGCCGACATCATCTCGGTCGACGTCGGCATCGCGGCGTCCGGTGGCGTCGCCGTCGGCGGCTCGGCCTCGATCATCGTCATCGACACCACGACGCGCGCGAGCATCTCGGGCGACGTCAGCGTCGTCGCGGGCGGCGACGTCGCGGTGATCGCCGTCGACGACACCGAGGTGGTCACGGTCGCGGGCGCCTTGGGCGTCGGCATCGGCGCGGGCGGCGGCGCGGGTGCGTTCGTCATCACGGTCATCACCAAGACGACGGATGCCGTCATCGGCGGAGGCGCCTACGTCGACGCGGGCGGTGCGGGCAGCGGCTGGAGCTCCGTGCCGGACGGCACGTGGTGCGACAGCGCCGAGGACAGCGACTGCGTCGGCGGCTTCGACACCGAGATCCGGCACGGCGTCCTCGTGTGGGCGTCCTCGTCCGAGGACCTGCTCGCAGTCGCGGCCTCGGGCGCCGGCGGCTTCTTCGTCGGCATCGCGGGAGCGATCGCCGTCGAGGTGCTCGACTCCGATACGAACGCCGTCATCACCGGCGACGCGCACGTGAACACGCGCACCTACACCGATGACGCCGATCAGGGCGTCGCCGTCGTGGCCACCAACGACGTCGTCGTCCTCGTGGTCGCCGGCGCCCTCGGCGCGGGCCTGGGCGGCATCGGCATGAGCGTCGACGTGGGCGTGCTCAAGAACGACACCACCGCGCTGATCTCCGGCGCCGTGGTCCGCGCGGCCGACTCGGTGAACGTGGTGGCGCTGGCCGTCCGAGACATCACCACGACGGCCTTCGCGGTCGGCGTCGGAGCGCTCGGCGCAGCCGGCGGTGTCGTCGTGTGGGCGTCCGGCGCCGCGTTCGATCCGTCGTACACGGCCGAGGACGACGACGGGAACAGCGAGACCGAGAACCCGCTCACGCCCACCGGCGAGAACGACGACGGCGACGACGAGCAGGGCGACGTGCTGGGCGAGACCGGCGACATGCTCGATTCGCTGCTGGGGTCGCTGCACTCCTCCGACGACGGCGCTCTGGAGTTCTCCACGTCGACCGACGTCGACGTCGCCGACGACGAGATCGAGGTCGGAACGGGACACGGACTGACCACCGGCGACCGCGTGATCTACGACGCCGATGGCGGGACGGCGATCGGCGGTCTCACCGACGGCGAGACCTACTACGTGATCGCGCCGGCCGGCGGCAGCACGATCCAGCTCGCGACGAGCGCCGGCAACGCGATGGCGGGCGTTGCCATCAACCTGGGCTCCGCGCCCTCGGGCCAGACCCACTCGATCGAGCACGCCGCCACGGCGATCGCCAACGAGGCGCGCGACGAGTCGGCCGCCCAGGCCTCCGGCGACGCTCTCGGCGACGTCGACGGCACCTCCGGCTCCACCAACGCCAGCTCGGGCACGAGCGCCGTCATCGACGGCGGCTCCCACGTCACCGCCGCTTCGGTCGGCGTCACCGCGCGCGACGACTTCACGCTGTTCGCGCTCGCCGGCGGCGTCGGCGTCGCGGCCGGCGTCGGGCTCGGCGTCGGTGTGGTCATCGTCATCAACACCGCGGACGTGTCGGCCGTGATCGCCGACGACGTCACCGTCACGGCGCTCGGCACGGCGGGGGTGCTCGCCGTGACCGCCGAGCACGACGGCGACCTCGAGGCGCTCGGCGTCGCCGGAGGCGCCGCGCTGGTGGCCTCCGTCGGAGCGGCGGTGTCGGTCCTGCACGAGGGCGTCGACACGCGTGCCCTGCTCGGCGCTCACGTGAACGCCTCCGACGCGGTCGCCACGGGTACCGGCGCGACGGTCGACGGCGACGGCTTCGGCGCTGTCAACGTCACGGCGGACGGGGACGTCGAGGTCCGCCTCGCGACGGCGGCCGTCGCCGTCGCCGGCGCCCTCGCGCTCGGCGCGGCGATCACGGTCGCGTGGGTGGACGGCCGCGTCGAGGCGGTCATCGGCGACGGCACCGGCATCGGGACGACCGACCACATGATCGGCGGGCTGAGCCTCACGGCGACGGGCAGGATCCACGTCGGTCCGGCGGTCGACGGCGACCCGATGGGCATCGGCGTCGGCGGCGGCCTCATCGCCGCAGCGGCGGGCGTTACGGACATCGACGTCGGCGTCGACGCGGACCAGGACGGCGTACGCGCCGTCATGGGCGGCGAGGTCACCGTGCACTCGTCGGGCGACGTCGCCATCGAGGCCTCGGCCCAGTGGTCCACCGAGGTCGAGACCGACGGCGCGGCGGTCGGCGCGCTGGCGATCGGCGTGATGGTCTCGCGCTCGACGATCACCGGGACCGTCCGCGCCGGGATCGGAGACGACGCCACCGTGAACGCCAACGCCGTCCAGGTGCGCACCGTGGTCGAGGCGGTTTCGTTCGCCGAGACGACGGCCGCCGGCGGCGGCATCCTCTCGGGCCGCGGCAGCGTCGCCGACGCCGACGTGGACGCCCACGGCGTCGCCGAGATCGGTTCCGCGACCATCACGGCGATCGGCGCAGTCGACGTCCTCGGCGAGTACCTCTTCGAGGCCGACGCGGTCGCCCGCGGCTACGGCGGCGGACTCATCGACGCGGGCGTCTCGAAGGCGTTCAGCGACGTCACCGGCAGCGCCGTCGCGACGATCGCGGCGGACGGCACGATCCACGCCGGGTCGGTCCTGGTCGAGGTCGTGCGCAAGTCGATCGATCCGCTGCCTCCCGACAACGTCATCGCGGTCACCGGCGACACCCTGACGTACGGGGACTACCGGCTGCGGACGGGCGATGTCGTCGAGTACGACGCCAACGGTGCCCAGATCGACGGTCTCGACGACGGCCGGCGCTACTACGTGCTGACCTCCGTCGACGGCGCGACCGACGGTCAGGTCGTCCTGACGCTCGGCGTCACGTTCCAGGGCACGGCCCAGTCGACGACGAGCCTGGGCACCACCATCACCTACGGCGTCGACGAAGACGACGACCTCATCCGCTTCCCCGGTCCGCACAACCTCGTCACCGGCGACGCTGTCGTGTACCACGTCGGCGAGGCGGGCGGCGCGCCGCTCGCGATCCGCAACGCCGACGGGACGGTGACGGCCCTCGTCGACGGCCAGACCTACTGGGTGCGGGTCATCGACGGACAGTCGATCAAGCTCTTCACGACTGAGGCCGGGGCGCTCAACCCGGGGCTGTCGACCTTCGTGTCGTCGAACGTCGACGAGAGTGCGAACACCATCACCGTGTCGGGCACATCGTGGTCGAACGGCCAGGCGGTCACCTATCGCACCTCGGCGCGCGCCGACACGGCCGCGCCGCTGGTGGATCTGAAGCTGAAGAACTCCGACACCGAGATCGACGATGCCGACGGCGTCATCCAGTACGACGACACGAACCTCCTCTTCTTCGGCGACCCGCATGGGTTCTCGAATGGCGAGGCCGTGCAGTACCACACCGACGGGACGGCACTCGGGAACCTCATCGACAGCGGCGTCTACTACGTCATCTACAAGAGCGCATACGCGTTCCAGCTCGCGACGAGCTACTGCCAGGCGGTCGGCTGCCCGGACACCGATCCCGACCCCGACGTCGACAACTCGGTCGACATCACCCCCATCGACGTGTCGTCGACGGCATCCGACAGGGCCACGGCTCACTGGTTCACCGATCCCGTCCTCGGCGGACTCACCGACGGCCGCACGTACTACATCTCGGTGCCGGATGCCGGCAGCCCCACGGAGTACTGCCTGAAGGCGACCCCCGATGCGGCGAGCTGCATCGACATCGACTACCTGCCGACGCAGTCGAGCACGCGGGTGCAGTACCTCGGGCCCGAGGGACTCGATCTCGTGGCCACCGACGGGCTCCACCAGCTCGCGATCGACCTCGGCACGGCGACCGGCGTCACGTCGGCGAAGCTCCTCGGCGCCGGCGGCGTGCCGCTGAGCCGCGTCTCGCCGCCGATCGGCGACGGGTACTCCTCGACGTCGGCGACCGCATCCAACGGCGGGCTCGTGGCGGTCGGCATCAACGAGGTCGACGTCACGATCGGCCAGACGGTCGAGGCCTCGTCGGCGGCCGACCTGACGGTGGCGGGCGACGTCACGGTGCGCGCCGACAACGTCACCGGCAGCACCGCGACCCTCAGCAACGCCAACGGCGGGCTCATCGCGGTCAAGGACAGCTACGCCGACATCGAGGTCACGGCCACGACGACCGCCGAACTCGGCGGCGTCGTCACCGCCGGCGGCGACGTGACGGTGGAAGCCGACGGCGATCATGACATCAGCGCGTCGAGTGACGCCAGCGGCGGAGGATTCGTCGACGTCGCCGGCGCCCACTCGACGATCACCTTCGATCCCGAGACGAGGACCGAGATCCTCGAGGACGCCGAGATCCGCGCCGATGGTCACGTCGCGGTCCTCGCCGGATTCGGCGCGGACATCGAGGCGACGGCCGATGCCGTCAGCGGCGGCTTCGTCGCGAGCACCGAGGCCGACGCCACCATCACCCTCGAGAGCAGCACGACCGAGGTCGTCATCGGCGACGACGCGGTCGTGGCCGGAGAGACGGTGAAGCTCCTCGCGCAGCCCGCGAACGTCACGCTCAGCACCGAGGTCGAGACGGACGCGGGCGGACTCGGCGTCCACAACGACAGCATCGCCGAGACCACCGCGACGCACGCCACCAGGGTCGAGATCGGCGACCGGGCCGAAGTGAGCGGCTACCGCGGCGTCGATGTGCGCGCCGTCTACGGCACCTTCTCGGTCGACGCCGACGCCGACGGCAGCACCTACGCCCTGTTCGCCGGAACATACGTCGACGCGACCGCCGATGCCGGTGACGTGACCTCGGCCGTCGTGGGCGCCGACGAGGCGCGGGTGACCGCATCGCCGCGGCTGTCGTCCGGGCCCCTGTACCTCGGCCTTTCGGGGTACACGGCGCTCGCCCTTCTCGTCCAGGCGAACACGGATGCCGTCGACGCCGACGCCGATCGCAGCGCCGGCTGCTACGCGATCGGATCGTGCGGCGGCGACGAGTCCCCGACGGATCCCACCGCGGCCGACGACACCATCACGTGGGATTCCGACGTCGTGATCATGCCGGGGCCCGCGCCGCGTCTCGTCGTCGGCGCCGACGGGACGATCCTCGAGATGATCGGGCTCACCGCCACGATCGAGGATCGCCGGGGCGATGTCACCGGTGACGACACCATCGTCGTCGCCGACATCATCAACACCGGCACCGGCGAGGCCGCGTTCCGCAGCGGCCAGATCGCGGGCACCGCCACCTACAAGGCGCTCTTCCAGTTCCACAACACGTGGGGCGGCGTGACGATCCTCAACCACTCCGAACTCGACCTGTGGGTGCAGGACATCTCACTCGCGACGACGGCGGAGCCGTGGGTCGACCTCGTCGCGGCACGCGCGGGCTACCAGAGCCTGACGTTCAACCTGTCGCGCACCGTCGGACCCACGCTCATCGAGATCATCAACGACGCCAGCACGGGCGACGCCGACATCCACCTGCGCGGCACGATCCTCAACCCGATCGGCGTCACGGTCATCCACGCCGAGACCGGCGACGTGCTCGCACTCACGTCGCGCGGCACACCGGCCTCGACCAGCGACGCGCACACCACCCTCGTCCAGTCGCGCGATCTCACGATCACGACACCGCACGGCTCGGTCGGCACGAGCGCGCACCGCGTCTCGATCGACCTCGTCCAGAGCGCCCTGTTCTGGTTCCGCGAGCCGCACGGGCTGCGCACCGGCGACGCCGTGGTGTACCACGTCACGGGCGGCGACGCGCTGACGGTCAACGGCGACCCGCTCCTCACCGCGCTGGTCGATGGAGGCACCTACTACGTCGTGCGGCTGGACGACCTGCGGTTCCGCATCGCGAAGAACCCGACCGACGCGGGCAACGGCATCGTCATCGAGGTCAACCCCGACGGGCTCGCGCAGGGTGCGCACACGTTCACCGCGGGATCAGACGTCCTGCACATCACCGACGGCACGTGGCTCGAGGTCGTCGCCGCCGACGACGTCCACGTCGACCTCAAGGGCCGTCTGCGCGACGCCGCGGCCACGCTGCGTCCGCATCTGTTCACCGTCGAGCTCCTGCAGGCGGGCACCGACGGGCAGGGAACGCTCGACGTCATCCTGCGCACCGCGGTGGCCGAGCTCAGTGGCGGGAACGCCGGCGCCGTCGACGTGTCGGCCAACACCGGTGCGCGCGGCCCGTACAACCGGGCGCCCTTCTACCGGAAATTCAACGACGACATCACCTCGCCGCTGCCGCTGCGCGACGTCGGCTTCTACGGGGGCACCGGCGGCGCGACCGACATCGACGCGACCTACGACTTCCGCTGGCCGTCCGTCCCCGCCACGGCGGGCCTGCGCGCGGAAGGCCTCGGCGACATCGTCGTCGCGCTCGACCCGCTGTCGGCGACGCCGCGCGTGAACGTCACCGGCATCACCGAGATCACCGGCGACGAGACGGTCCCCGACATCGGCACCGGGCATATCGACGTCGACACCAACGGGTTCATCGTCCTCACCGAGCAGACACTCGACATGAGGGTCGGACGCATCTCGTCGACCGCCGACGACGTGACGCTCGCCGCTCCGGGATCGATCGTCGACGCGCCGACCGACCACGACGAGCCAGCCGCGATCGGCGACCCCGAAGCCGATGTGCTCGGCGTGAACATCACGCTGTGCGCGGGGACCGCGGTCCTGGCCGACGTGCTGGGCGGGGCGATCACGATGTGCGCCCCGACCGGCGCGGCCACGATCGGATCCGACGTCAACTTCCTCGAGATCGACTCGTCGGTGGTCGGCCACGGCGTCCTCAACGCCCAAGCGCCGCACACCATCCGCATCACCGAGACCGCCGGCGACCTCAACGTGGACACCGTCTGGTCGCTGCACGACGACATCACGCTCGCGACGCTCGACGGCTCGATCCTCGACGGCCGCGGCGCCGGCGCGGGGGATGCCGACGCCAACGTCCTCGGCGACACCATCGACATCGACGCCAACTGCGACCAGGTCGGCGGCAACGCGTGCGACATCGGCGACGCGACCGGCGGAAACGACCTCGAGATCGACTCCGGCCGCACGACCCCCGGCTTCGCGGACGTCTCGCTCGAAGCGGGCGGATCGATCTTCCTCACCGAGGTCGACTCCGAGCTTCGACTCGTTCAGGCGATCGCCGAGACCGGCGGCATCCGCCTCACCGTGCGCGAGACGACGCCGGATGCGGCACCGGTCGCGGCCACGCTCGATGAGGACCTCATCCTGCTCGCCTCCGGCGACGCGCGCTTCACCGAAGGTGCTCCCGACGACCCGCGCAGCGTGCCGCGGGGCACGATCGCGGCGCTGACGCCGATCGTCGGCACGGTCCTGCTGCGCATCGGCGACGACGTCGACCTGCACCAGAACAGCCAGGTGCTCGCCGGAGCCGGCATCCGCATCTACGCCGACTGGACCAACCAGGACAGCGGGTTCGGGGCGACCGTCGTCATCCGCGGCGACGTCGTCAGCGGCTACCGCGACGGCGGCACCAACAGCCCGACCGACAAGACGCTGATCTTCGGCGACACCGACGTCGACACCTTCCAGTTCGGCGACACCGGCGGGCTCGCCTTCGGCACTGCTCCCGGAGACGCCGGGTACGTACACCTGGGCGCCATGACCCGCGTGTACGGCAGCGCCGTCGAGCCGCCCTCGGCATCCGCTCCGGCCGACGACGGCGAAGACCTGTTCCTCGTCTACTACCTGCAGACGATGAACGTCGACGCCGGCCACACGCTCACACTCGACGGCCAGGCCGACACCGACACGTACCGCATCTGGACGACCGGCAGCCGCGGCGACGTGCGCGACTACGTCGTCAACATCCTCGACACCGGCGCTCCGGACGACGGCGTCGACGAGGCCGAGCTGTTCGGGCTCGACAGCCCGACCGAGGGCGCGGGCGCCGACGGCGACGACATCTTCCTGCTGCGGTCATCGACGTGCATCGACACGCTGGCGCCGTTCGAGGTCACCGCCGACGCCGAGGCAGCGTGCACGAGCCCGACCGAGACCGCGCACCGCTCAGCTTTCGTCGCGATGCTGCACGGGGATGTCTCCGACTACCGCTACGACGGCGCCGGCGACACCGACCCCGGCCAGATCGACGCGGTGCAGCGGATCAACTACGACACGGCGCTCAACGGCCGGCTGACCCTCTTCGGCCGGGGTGGCAACGACGCCTTCTACGTCGACGACACCACCGTGATCGTCACACTCGACGGCGGCTCGGGGAACGACGAGTTCCAGATCGGCCAGATCTTCGGCACCAAGCGCGACGAGGCCGACGGCGCCGTGCTCCCGGTCGACACGTTCCCGCTCCTGATCGCCACGACGCGCGGCTGGCTGAGCCCCGGCAACTCCGAGCCGCTCGTCGCCCAGGGCGGCACCGGCGAGGACACCTTCACGGTGTACTCCAACCAGGCCGAGCT